>NZ_CP014525.1:1501028-1816285 GCF_001611975.1 Haematospirillum jordaniae | reverse complement strand
TCGAAGACCTGATCCAGAAAGAGGACATGGTCGTCACCATAACCAATACAGGCTATATCAAGCGTGTGCCGCTTTCGACCTACCGTGCCCAGCGTCGTGGTGGGAAAGGGCGTTCCGGGATGGCAACCAAAGAAGAAGATTTTGTGACCAATCTGTTTGTTGCCAATACGCATACACCGGTCCTCTTCTTCTCGACTTCGGGCATGGCGTACAAGATGAAAGTCTATCGCCTTCCTGAGGGTAGCCCACAAAGCAAGGGCAAGGCTCTGGTCAATTTGTTGCCGATACAGGAAGGAGAGCGTATTGCTACGGTTATGCCTCTTCCCGAGGATGAGAGCCAATGGTCTGATCTGACCGTTATGTTTGCCACATCAACCGGGAACGTACGCCGTAACAGCTTGTCTGACTTTACCAATGTCAAGTCCAACGGCAAGATAGCCATGAAGCTGGAAGAAGGTGGGGAACGCTTGGTTTCGGTTGTCCCGTGTACAGAACAGCAGGATATCCTTCTGTCCACCCGTCTTGGCAAATGCATTCGCTTCCATGTTGGTGATGTTCGCGTGTTCAGTGGCCGGACCTCGACAGGGGTGCGCGGTATACGCCTTGCCACACAAGACGAAGTCATGTCGATGACAGTTTTGCAGCATGTTGACTTTGAAACAGCCGAGCGCGATGCATATTTGAGAATGGCAGCCCAGCTCCGACGGTCATCCGGGGAAGGTGATGAGGAAGAGTATGTCGTATCCGAGGGTGATGACACGACCATGACTCCGGACAACTTCCAGAGATTGCAGGATGCCGAAGAGTTCATCTTGACCATCACCGAGAATGGGTTTGGAAAGAGAACGTCGGCATATGAATATCGCGTGACCGGACGAGGCGGGCAGGGGTTTGCCAATATTGAGATGAAAGAGCGTAACGGGGCTGTCGTTGCTTCGTTCCCAATTGGCACTGATGATCAGATCATGCTTATTTCCGATGGGGGGCAGCTGATCCGTATGCCTGTCCACGATGTGCGAATCGCTGGGCGTAAAACGCAAGGTGTTACGCTCTTCCGTACAGCTGCAGAAGAAAAAGTGGTTTCTGTTGCGCGGCTGCCGGATGTCGGGGAGGGAAATGGTGATGGCGCTCAGGATCAGGACATGGATGGTATAGCGTCTCTTCCAGATGAGGCATGAACCCTGATGGAAAAGTGCAGAACCGGCGTTTATCCCGGAACATTCGATCCTGTCACCAATGGGCACTTGGACATTATTAGTCGGGCAGCCAAGGTTTTGGACCGGTTGATTGTGGGCGTAGCCCAAAATGTTGGAAAAGGACCCCTTTTTACGCTAGAACAGCGTGTGGAGCTGACTAGGGAAGCTGTGGACGCCCTGAAGCTTGAAGGTACCATTATAGAGATCAGGCCTTTTAACGGTCTTCTCATGAACTTTGCTTTGCAACAGGGGGCGTCCGTTATTGTTCGAGGCCTCCGGGCTGTCTCGGATTTTGAATATGAGTTCCAGATGGCCGGCATGAATGCTCGCCTAGATTCACGCGTAGAGACCATCTTTTTGATGGCTTCGGAGGGAAGCCAGTTTATCTCTTCCCGGTTTGTGAAAGAGATCAGCTTCTTGGAAGGAAAGATCGACAGTTTTGTGCCCCCTGTAGTACGCAAAGCCCTGAAAGAACGTTTTGCCGAGGGCGAGCGTCCATGGTAGCCCTGCTGGCTTGGAGGAACCCTGTGTTGATCCGCTCATTTGCACTTTTTCTTGCTGGAGTAATGTTTCTTATGACTGTCAATACGGTAGAAGCCCGGAAAACGGCCATGGATCCGGAAAATACCCTGTATATGGATTTAGACTACGGGCGTGTTGTCATCAAGATGCGCCCTGATCTAGCACCGAATCATGTTGCAAGAATAAAGGAGTTGGTGCGGCAGGGTTATTATGACGGCACACCTTTTCACCGAGTTATTGATGGTTTCATGGCTCAAGGAGGCGACCCCACGGGAACGGGAACAGGCGGTTCTGGACAGAACATAAAGGCCGAATTTTCCAAGGAACCTCATGTAAGAGGAACCGTCTCCATGGCCCGTGCAGCAAGCCCAAATTCAGCCGACAGCCAGTTCTTTATTTGTTTTGATACGTCTTCATTCCTAGACAGGAAGTACACAATTTGGGGACAAGTTGTTGAGGGCATGGAGTATGTTGACCAGATCAAGAAGGGGGACCAAGCCCTGAACGGCAAGGTTGCCTATCCTGACCGCATTGTGAAGATGGCGCTGGCTGCTGACGTTGATTAGAATCGATTTTCTACAAAAAACACCCAATTTCTTCATTTTAGGTGTTGACCACACAGTGGCATACGAATATGTTGCGGGCCTCGTCACTTGTGACGGTGAAAAAACAACACCTTAGGTGCCCGTAGCTCAGTCGGTAGAGCATTCGACTTTTAATCGAATGGCCGAAGGTTCGAATCCTTCCGGGCACACCAAAATAAAAAATCCAGCCCCTCAGAAATGCAGGAGCTGGATTTTTTTATGTTGGGAGAAATAACTGCATGCAGATCTAACGGCGAGGGTCCTCGTGAGAAATATCGTACCTGTGTAGGCAGCTGTCGATGGTCTGGCTTGTAATTGTTCGCCAAAAGTCTTGTGCCTGTTGCTGTGTAAAAGGACCATATACCTCGAGGGAATGTCCTGATGCTATCGTTGCAAACGTTGTATCAGCATATTCGCCCCCAACTACGTAGTAGCTCTTATCATCTAACTGGGAGTGATTTTCCTCCACCACATAGCGCACCATGGCATTGTCAACCGTACGCCCCGTTATATCGCGCCAGAAAGCATGAGCCTCAACCTCGGTGTATGGCCCATATTTTTCCAAGCTTTTACCTGTAGCGATTGTTGAGAACGCGCTATCGGAATATTCTCCCCCGATGACATAAAATCTTTTTTCGGACATAGCTTTCCGTCTTTTGCTAAAAGTGCAGATCCCGTGCCCTGTTATACGCCTCTGTTATAAGGAAGTGAACTCCTCGACAGGTGTCATGGGATGTTTGTTTCTGATATCACACAGTTGGCCTTGTCGTATTTGGAGTCTTGAATGTCAAAAACTGCTTCCAAAGGCTCTGTGAAGGATGATCTTGCACCTATTGACAGGCTTCTTGCCATCATGCAGCGCCTGAGAGACCCGGAGCAGGGGTGTCCATGGGATCTGGAACAGAGCTGGGAGTCCCTGACACGCTATACTCTGGAAGAGGCCTATGAAGTTGTTGATGCCGTAGAGCGCAAGGACGCATCATCTCTACGCGATGAGCTAGGCGACCTTCTTCTTCAGATTGTATTTTACAGCCAAATTGCCACAGAGAATAAAATCTTCTGCTTCGATGATGTTGCCGCAGGGTGTGCTGACAAGATGTTGAGACGCCATCCTCATGTTTTCTCGTCAGGTAGTCGTGTTTCTTCAGCAGCTGAGCAGATGGGCTTGTGGGAAGATATAAAAGAAAAAGAGCGCAAACGCGTGCAGACTGATAGGGTGGAAGACAGTGCGCTGGACGGTATTTCTCGAGCGCTGCCTGCTGTTACCAGAGCCCTCAAGCTGCAGGGCAGGGCAGCACGGGTGGGTTTTGACTGGACCGATATTAACAATGTGCTTGATAAGGTTATGGAAGAACTCGGAGAAGTGAGGGATGAACTTGATTCATCCCCCGTGATCCATTGTCGTTTATCTGATGAAATAGGCGATTTACTCTTTTCTGTTATTAATTTGGCCCGTAAGGTCAATGTTGATCCAGAAACAGCCTTGCGTCAGGCTAATGCAAAATTTGACAGGCGTTTCAGGCTGATGGAGTCTTTACTTCGTAATGCAGGAAAAACGCCGGAAAATTCAGAGCTTGAGGTGATGGAAGAATTCTGGATGCAGGTGAAAAATCAGGAAAAGTAGGCACCTTGCAATGATTAGATTTTTCTTCAGTGCAATGTTGCGTTTTATCCGTCCACCTGTATGGGCGGCTCTTCTTGCTTTTCCTCTTGTATCAAGCTGTTATGTCCCAGATGACTTCCTTATGGAAATTCGTGTCGGGAAGAATGGTGATTACGGAATAATCTATCGTGGCCTCCTTATATGGGCGCCTCTCTTCAAGGAGATGAAAGAGGCCAAGCTGAAGCCAGAAGATATAGCGGCCAAAGAGCTTGCCATTAAGGAAGATCTGGGTCGTGATAGCGGGTTCTCGGAAATAACTTCTGTGGGACTAGGGCGTTTCAGGGTCGTCTATGAAAAGATAGGGCACTTGAGCGGTACATCTCAGATCAGCTTCCCAAGGAGAGGTGCCGACATTGTTCGCCTTGAAGTTCGTACCAGCGGTATTTTGTATGTCGCATCGGCCCCAACGGCAAAGCCCGGGGCAAAAGAACAGCTAGAAGCTTTAGGCTTAAGACCAAGCGGAAAAATTCGTGTTATTACAAATTCTGCCGTTATTAAACACAATGCGCAGCAAATATCGCATGGCTTTGATGATGGGAGCTTTCGTGACTGGAGTGTATATGACTGGAGTGTAAACGGACCCAATCAACCAGCGCCATCAATGCAAATTCAGTTCATGGCACCAACTAAAAAGCCGTGAAAAGCGTCTAGTCTTTTTGTCGCATAATGTTTCATATGCTAATAAAGTATTCATAATTTGCATTATGCGACAATCGTGCTTGCGCCAAAATCACAACTTTCCCACTCTTTATGTATAGACATTTACAATGCCCGCAATCAGAAAACAGTCACCCGTTTCCTCAGAGCTCTTGCCGGAGTTTCTTGTTAAGCACCTTGGACGGCATGGAGACGGTGTTGCACACTATAATGGCAAGAACATCTTTATTGACGGTGCCTTACCAGATGAAAGGGTGCTAGCTCGAGTCGAGGGTGAGCGAGGATATATTCACAGTATCTTAGATCCTTCTCCGGAGCGCATTCAACCTCCCTGCCCTGTTGCATCTTCGTGCGGTGGATGCTGCTTGCAGCACGCCTCGGAAACTGCCGAGCGAACCTGGAAACAGGACCTGGTTGCTGAAGCACTGGCTAAATCCGGTATCACCAAGAGCGTAGTAGATCCTGTTATATCTGTTCCATACGGAACACGGCGTAGAACAACGTTATCTTGGAAGAAAGCAAAATCGCACTTTGTGATGGGGTATAATGCTCGCAGAACCCACCACATTGTTACAACACACACATGCATGCTGTTAACTAAGGCAATATCTGAGGCCTCGGCTGTATTACGTGAAGCCATAAAAGATTTGGTCCCGTCTGGTAAAGGGTCTGTTTCTATCTGTGACAGCGATTCCGGTATTGATGTTGTGCTGGACTGGGTTGGCAGACCTGACCTTCAAGCCTTGGAAGTTCTTGCCGCCTTGGTCCATAAACATGACTGGGCGCGTTTGTCCCTGAGAATCGGAACCGTTATCGAACCGGTAGCCGTGCAACGTGAACCCATTGTCTATATGGGTGAACACCCTGTTCGCTTGCCGCCGGGGGCATTCCTGCAGCCAAGTCGTGAGGGGCAAGAAGTATTGATTGATCTGGTGCTGAAAGAGTTAAAGGCGCTAAGTGGCCCCTTATTGGATCTTTTTTGTGGCTTGGGAACATTTTCTCTTCCTCTTGCGGCCAGCCTCTGCCGCCCTGTTACAGCTATCGACTCGGATCAGAAATCCGTGGAATATTTGGCAGCAACAGGTATGGTCAAAGCTCTTGTCAGAGATTTGTTCCGTAATCCCCTTCTGCCAAGCGAACTGGAAAACTATGAGGCTATTGTTCTCGATCCCCCTCGCGCCGGAGGTGCCGCACAGGTTCTACAGATAGCGCAATGTGCGCCAAAGAAAGGGCCGAAAAAGATTGTCATGGTATCCTGCAACCCCTTCACATGTGCCAGAGATGCTCGCACGCTGACTGATGCTGGGTTTGTCATTGAGAAAATAACCCCCGTTAATCAGTTCCATCGCAGCATGCACGTTGAATTAGTGGCGGTATTCTCGCGGGTCTGAACGGACACGAGATGCACTGTCTGCTTGTCCAATAAAAATAAGGCCCTTACTGTGAAGGGGGAAAGCTAGCCAGATTGGGCAGCATGATTGTGTGACAGGGGCAATGGGAGATGATCCATCTGGCCACAGCAGTAGTTGCTGTCCGTGACCCACAAGATGCGGCGTCCCTTGAGAGACATCTCATGGCTGACAGCTACGACTGCCAGCACGTGGTGGCCCCTACCGATCTTATCGGGGTTATGAAGAAGTTCCAGCCTGACGTTCTGGTTCTTGATTCTGCGTTTTGCGGTGGGAATCCGGAAAAGATTGTCCGAACTGTGCGGGCTGACCCTTCTTTTGTCCATCTTTCCATTTTCTACCTGACATCAGTCCCCGTTGCAGAGCAAGTCGATGCGCTCCTGAAGTCGGGTATAGACGACGCTGTTCATTGGCCAACAAGCCCTGAACTCATTCTGTCGCATATTCGGCCTATGATACGCGTCTCGACCATGCGGGCGGAATTGCTACATCGGATCCATGTTCTGGAGCATATCGGCAAACGTGCGGTCAATGCCTCCCTGTTTGCGCCAGAGGATATTTCTGTGTCTGCACCCTCTATCCTTTTGACTGGGGCAGATGATACGCGTGAGAAAATCCTGTCGGCCTTTCCAGACGCTGAACTCTTTGTTGCCAAAGACCTCGCAACAGCCACCCGTATTCTTGAAGATCGCTTCCTTGATGCAATGGTGATGGCACCATCAGACACGGTGCAGCCTTGGCTTGATCTATGCCTTCAAATGCGAAGAAACGTAAGGCTATTCAATCTGCCTGTTCTTTTCATAAACCGCACGCCCCATCCTGTTGATCCGCAAACACCTCTTTCCATGGGCGCTAGCCGGGTTATTGATGGTGTTCCTGTTATCCAAGACTTACGATTCTCGCTGCATGTTTTGATTCGCCGACAACGCATGCGATGGGCATTACGGCGCAGTCTGGGAGAAACTTTGACGACAGGCAGTGATGCAGACAACAACATGCCAGAAGTATACAGCCGTAATTTCTTGATGCAGTCCTTGGAATCGAGAATAAGAGAGGCTGCAGCATCCAGTCTGCGCAATCGCAGTCACCGTTTTTCCTTTGTTACGTTTGCCTTTGCTGGTTTGGATGCTATGCGACATGATTTTGGTGAAAAGGCCGAACATGATTTGCTACGGCAAATTGGGCAGTGGCTCACCCTTCTTGTCAGGGCAGAGGATATGGTTGCCCGCCTGACACCCGTTAATTTTGCGGTCATATTGGCTGATACGCCGTTGGATGAAGCCGATGTCGTTATGCAACGTATAGCCGGTGTTATCGGCAACACGGAATTTGCGGTTGAGGACGTGTTTCGCCCTGTCTCGGTATCCCCTTTTGTTGGGGCTTCTGAAGTCCAAAGCGGCGATACTGTACAATCATTAATGGAACGCGCCCGCCCCGTCTTTGACGAAAGATCTATGAGCTGATCCGGTGCCTATGGGAACCCCAATATGATTGTCGAGATTATTTTTGATACGGTATGTCCATGGTGTTACATAGGAAGCCGTCGTCTCTTGAAAGCGCTGTCCAACCGTACCGCAACCGACATCAGGGTACGTTGGCGTCCCTTTATTCTCAATCCAGAGATTGCAAGAACAGGCATGCCGCGTTCTGCTTACCTAGAACGCAAGTTTGGGAGCTTGGCCCGCGCAAACAGGATCTTGGCTGGACAGGTTGAGGCCGGTGCAAGAGAAGGTATCCATTTCAATTTCTCCTCTATTGAAACAGCCCCCAACTCCACAGCATCTCATCAACTTATGATGCTGGCAGGATCACATGGAGTTGCCAGTGACTTTCTTGAAGTGATCTTTTCGGCCTATTTCGAGAAAGGCCTTGATATAGGAAATAATGACATCCTTTACGAGCTTGCTACACAGTTCGGTTTGGCATCCGATGATGTGCTACACAGCTTGCAAGATGAGACTTCACTTGCCACCGTCATGGCTGAAAATGCTGCAACACATCGAATGAATATTACCGGAGTTCCCTGTTTCATATTCAATCACGATTATGCCATTGCCGGAGCACAGGAGTCAGAAATTCTGGCCCGCATGCTTGATATTGCCTCAGAGGGATCTGTTGCCGAGCCCATGACTATGCCCGCCCAGAAAGAGGCAGATCCCAACCACTTTCTTGTCAGCCGGCCATCATAAAAAAGAGCTCGGCAACAGCACGGACGACACGCGTGACAAGAGACGAAAGAAAGTTCAGATCTACGCCAATCTTCTGACCAATTAAGGGAAGAATGATCAGGAGTCCGATCAGGACTCCAAAGCCAATTCGTTCCATTTTCATGAATCGTATTGCCAGAGCTTCGGGCAAAATGCCAGCAAGGACCCTTCCCCCATCCAGAGGCAGGAGGGGGATCATGTTGAAAACAGCCAGCACAATATTAAAGTAGAAAGAATTCCAGAGCATCGAAGGCCACCACCCTGAATCATCAATCAACCACAGCACCATAAACGATACAAAAGCCAAGGCCACATTCATGGCAGGTCCGGCAAGGGCAACCAAAGCCATACCTTGCCGTGGGCGGGAAAAGTTACTGCCATTAACAGGCACAGGGCGCGCCCAGCCGAACAGGAATGGAGATGATAAAGCAAGCAAAAGCCCGGGCAGAATAACTGTTCCAACAGGATCAATGTGCTTGACAGGGTTCAGGGTCAGCCGCCCTGCCAAACGGGCTGTGCGGTCACCAAGGACATCGGCCACCAAACCATGGGCAAGTTCATGAAGAACAACAGCGGACAGAACGGGAATACCCCATACTGATGCCGCGTGAAGGATATCGGCAATCAAGGAAAACATATATTCTTCTATATTTCAGTGACGATAGGCGTAACGCTGGATCTGATCGGGGCAGAAAGTGCCGCCTGCCAACGCAATAAGCTCTCGGGACGTAGCAAAGACGTTCCCTTAACGACAGCACGCATCTCTTCCATATCACCATTGCAGTGCAGAATGGTATCACACCCTGCATTCAAAGAGCGATGAGCCCGGTTCTCATACGAACCACTCAGGGCATGCATGGAAATATCATCCGACAGAAGGACGCCTTTAAATCCAATGCGCTCTCTTATGGTCGCAAAAGATTTCCCGGAAAGAGTCGCCGGGTTCTCGGGGTCAATAGCGGTATAGACAATATGCGCCACCATCCCGACCGGGGCATCTGCCACAGCCCGGAAAGGAACAAAATCAAAAGATTCAAGTGTGTTCAGATCAGCATCAACAACCGGGAGATCAAAATGGGAATCAACCCGGGCGCGGCCGTGACCAGGAATATGTTTGACGACGGGTACAATTCCGTTTCTGAGAAAAGCATCGACGGCAACTGAAGCAAAGCGAGCCACAACATCGCGTTCTGTGCTGAAGGCACGCAAACCAATCACATCTGACGCATCAGGTTGGGGTATATCCAGAACAGGGGCACAATTTACGTTGATGCCAACATCAACAAGATCGCGTGACATGCGTGTAATTGAGTCCTGCAACATTCTTTCTGCCTCGGCAGGATCAGATTGCCATGCATCACCAAATGTCCGCATTGTCGGATAAGCGGGCCAGTGTGGAGGCCCCATACGCTGCACTCTCCCTCCCTCCTGATCAATCAGGACCGGTGCATCCGGACGACCAACACAGCGGCGAAGGGCGCCTGTTAGTGCGCGTACTTGGCTTGGATCCTCAATATTGCGGGCAAACAGGATAAAACCGACAGGATTGACAGAGGCAAAGAATTCTTCCTCCTCAGGAGTTAGAATTAACCCTGAACATCCGAATATAACAGCACGGCATGTCTCTGAAACGCCCATACGTATTATTTTCCTACAAAGAGACAACCCACCTTGTGCTTTGATAACTCTGCACACAGCCGGCGCGCATCGGCTTCGCTCGATAGCCCCGTTGCACGCAAACGGTAGTAAATACCCTTCTGCCCTAGATCAGCCCGCTCTATGGACATGGATAACGAGGCCAGCTGCTGGGGATGCTTCGCTTTCAGATTTTCCCACGTTTTACGAACGGACGCTTCATCCCGTAAGGCAGCCAGTTGCACAGCGTAAGATCCCCCGGTTACCCCCGGGCGGACAGGAGCTGATTTATCCGTAAGTGTACGCTCGTTTGACGGGGCTACGAGGTTCTTCTCTACAGGAGCCCTCTCGCCCATAACAGGGGCGTTCACAGTGGCTGGTGGTGTTGCGACCACAGGCGCTTGTTGTACAGGCGGAACCGGCACAGGCACATCAGCAACAATTTTCCCCGCCGGAACATCAGGAAGCGGTATCAACTGCTTTGTATTTGTAGCATTTGACTTAATCGCTGACGGAGGTGAGATATCAGGTGTTACTGCAGGAACGGGCTGGCTGTTATTGGCGCCACCAAGGATCGAAGGCATGCGCTCTACCTGTGACGGAGACACAGGCTCAACAGGTTCCGGCAACAGCTTCTCCACACCAGACGAGCGTACCGTACCAGAAGAAAGGCGATCATAGACAAGCTTGTCCTGGTTTGGAACCTGCAAGCCCCCAGGGTCAGCAGGACGAACCTTATAGGGATTTGTTTCCGCCAAGATGGTGGGCGCCGTTATCCGGCCATCGGTTCCTGATGTATTGCTACGCGCCATATACACTCCGGCAGACCCAACAATCGCAATACCGATAAGAAAAGCCGCCAGCAGCAGTCCACGGCCACGCCTTGAATCATCGGCATCCTTTGTGACCCCTGTACCAGCGATACGATCCGGCACAACCGAGAAATAGTCATGTGGCTCACCACGCTGACCGGCGACACGCCCTGCCGCCAGCTTGGCTGCTGCGGCAACACGCGCCGCATCGACCGGAGGTGCAAGATCAAAACCCTCTGCCGATGGGCCATGGCCGGAAGATGGAGTACTATCTCGCTCGAATGTACGGGCGAACATCTCATCAAGAGCGATATCATCTCCTGAATGATGGCTCCCCTCTCCTGCGGCACGGTGCGGACCAACATTGCGGTCTCCGCCTCTGGGGCCATAGCCTCTGGGATCGGCCATAGCTACATCTCCTCTGCCGGTTCAACACCAATAACAGCCAAACCAGACGCTAACACTGTCATTACACCTTGCACAAGGGCAAGGCGCGCCACAGACAGGGACTGATTATCCGGATCAAGAAATCTGAGATGTGTGTGCTCACGTCCTTTGTTCCACAGGGCATGAAAGCCCGCGGCAACGTCGCCCAGGAAATAGGTAATGCGATGCGGCTCTCCGGCCTCGGCCGCGCCTTCCACCACGCGTGGCCAACCGCCGATCAAGCGAACAACAGCCATCTCATCAGGGTCGGAAAGCTGTGACAGGTCCGCGGCAGCCAGTGCCTTGGCAGACAAGTCGACACCGGAAAAGACCGTTGCAAAGTGGCGTCTGACAGAGCAGGCGCGTGCATGCGCATACTGCACATAGAAAACCGGATTGTCGCGTGACTGTTCCGTTACCTTGGCATAGTCAAAATCCAGCGGCACATCGTTCTTGCGTGACAGCATGATAAAGCGCACAACATCTTTTCCAACACGCTCTATCAGATCGCGCAGGGTTACAAAGGTCCCTGCCCGCTTTGACATTTTGACAGGCTCCCCTTTGTCCATCAGCTTGACCAACTGACAGATCTTGACATCAAGGGATGCTTTGCCATCCGACATGGCGTGCACAGCGGCCTGCATTCTCTTGACATACCCGCCGTGGTCCGCCCCGAAGACGTCAATCATTTTCAGAAAACCGCGCTGATACTTGTCATAGTGATAGGCAATGTCACCAGCAAAATAGGTCCATGACCCATCGCTCTTTTTCAGGGGCCTGTCGACATCATCGCCATAGGTTGTCGAACGGAAGAGGGTCTGCGGGCGGGGTTCCCAGTCATCAGGGGTTTTCCCCTTCGGAGGCTCCAGTACGCCAACGTAAACAAGATCGCGAGCGGCCAAGTCCTGCTCCGCAGCCTCTACACGCCGGGCTTCAACAATGGCCTTCTCGGAAGAAAAAACATCAGGATGAACACCAAGCGCAGCCAAATCATCACGGATCATCTGCATCATGGATTCGATGCCAAAATCCCGCAGGACAGGCCGCCACTCTGTCTCGGAAACATCAACCCATCGCGCTCCATCCCGTTCCTTGAGGGCCTGCGCTGTTTCTATCAGATACCCGCCACCATACTGTATCTCCTTGGCGGCAAGACGCTGGTCAAACTCCGCCTGATCAACGGCACCGCAAGCAACCAAGTAGCGCCAGTACAACGCAGTCGCCAAGACATCAATCTGAGCACCAGCATCATTGACATAATATTCCTTGGTAACGTTGTACCCGGCCTTCTTCAGCAGATTGGACAAGGCATCGCCAACGCAAGCGCCACGGGCATGCCCAACATGCATAGGACCTGTTGGATTGGCCGAGACATACTCAACGTTAACAGCATGACCACCGCCAATCCGGGAGTCACCAAAAGCAGTCCCTTCTCGCAGGGCACACCGCAGAACATCGTGCCACAGCGTTGGTTCAATACGGATATTGATGAAGCCGGGACCAGCAATCGATACATGCCCCACCGCTTCGACAGCAGAGAGCCTTTCAGCAATGACAGCGGCCAAATCCAGAGGCTTCATGCTGGCTGCCTTAGCCAAAACCATTGCTGCGTTGGTGGATACATCACCGTGCGATGGATCGCGTGGAGGCTCGGCTGTTACAGCATTAAACGACACACCGCCGGGAAGCGTACCCTCTGCAGTCAACTTATCAAGAACAGAGACAATGCGGTCCCTGAAAACACTGAACACATTCATGGTTTCACCGTAGGATCAAGAAGGCGGCTATGCTCGTCCAGAGCAAATCGGTCAGTCATTCCGGCAATATAATCAGCAACGCGCCGCGCCGTACGGGGGGTGCTGGCTCCATCGCATCCATACTGCCAGTCCGGAGGTAGAAGCCCCGGTTCATGTACAAGAACACCAAATAAATCGTGCACCACCTGACGCGCTTTTGACGTCATGCGGTTGACGCGAAAATGACGATACATATTAGGAAAAAGAAACCCTTTCAGAGCACTGTCATGGGCCTGCATCTCAGCAGAAAATGAAATCAGGGGCCCCTCGGCTAGGCGGATATCCTGAACCGCTTTCGGCTTTGCTTCGGTCAAGCGTTGGCGACTTTCTTGCAAAAGATCCAGAACCATGGAGGTAATCAGCCGTCGGCCGGACTCATAAATCAGGCGCACAGGCTCCAGATCCGGATGCTGCTTTGATGTTGCCGCCAGAATGGGGCCAATTAAAGGTACATCCTGCAAATCCTGCGGCGTAAAGAGACCTGCTCGCAATCCATCATCAATGTCATGGGCGTTGTAGGCAATATCGTCTGACAAAGCCGCAACCTGAGCCTCAGGACCAGAGAAAGAATCAAGCTCGAGATCGTGAAGGGCAGCATACTCAAGAATTGCAGCAGGTAACTCCCGCCCCTCACCTCTTCGTTCCGCTTTTGGACCAACAAGAGGACCGTTATGCTTGACGAGCCCTTCCAAAGTCTCCCAAGTCAGATTTAACCCGTCCCAGCAGGGGTAACGCCGCTCCAGCTTTGTCAGGATTCTGAGGGATTGGGCATTGTGATCAAAACCGTCCCAAGGCTCCATACAGGCTTTCAGGGCATCCTCACCAGCATGGCCGAATGGCGTATGCCCAAGATCATGGGCCAAGGCCAAAGCCTCTGCCAAATCTTCGTTCAGGCGTAGCGATCGGGCGATTGATCGGGCGATCTGAGCAACCTCAAGGCTATGCGTCAGGCGGGTTCTATAGTTTTCCCCCTCATGGTAGACAAAGACTTGGGTTTTATACTGCAGGCGGCGGAAAGCACCACAGTGAATAATCCGGTCGCGGTCACGCTGAAAGGCATCGCGCTCAACCGTCTGCTCGCCTTCATCGTACAGGCGACCGCGGGAACGCAACGGGTCCGAGGCATAAGGTGCAAGATCAACTGGTTGGGACAAAGTCATGGGGCGAACAGTAACGCGCCGCAAAAGGCAAGGCAACCGGGAACACCCCTTGCAGAGCATATATTCTTCAGCATACATTAAAATGATCCGATGCAGCATGTAAGTAAGGACGGTACATCATGAGTTCGCGTGCGCTGGACCCTGCCGATCTTTCGCTGTCACAGGCCGCTGTGGCGCGTGTTCGTGCGCTTGTCGAAGCAGAAGGAAACCCCGGGCTGATGCTTCGCGTATCCGTTTCCGGCGGTGGGTGTTCCGGATTCCAGTACGGCTTTGATCTGGATGCCGAAACAGGCAGTGATGACCTGGTTCTTGACCAAGATGGTGTCGTGCTGGTCATTGACGAGGCGTCTCTTGATATCCTCAAGGGGTCCCGTATTGATTTCACCGAAACACTGATGGCCTCAGCCTTTGTGGTAAATAACCCGAACGCAACATCTACCTGCGGCTGCGGCACCTCCTTTTCCCTCTGATAGCCGGGAAAGACCGTGCTATACCCGGGCGCTCTGCGGGGCAGACCGGATACTTCAAGGAAAAGGACGTTACCTGTGAAAATTGCCACCTGGAATGTCAATTCTGTCAGGGCTCGCCTTGATAACATCACGGCTTGGCTGACAGAGCGGGTGCCTGACGTCGTTTTTCTGCAGGAAATCAAATGCCAGACAGAAGACTTTCCGGAGCATGTATTTACCGAGCTTGGCTACACATCCCTTGTATGGGGACAGAAAGCCTACAATGGCGTGGCCATTCTCTCCCGCCTACCTATCTCCCACGTTTGTAGCGGCCTGCCCGGGGATGATACAGACCAGCAGGCACGCTACATTGAGGCCGACATAAACGGGAAGGTCCGCGTTGCCAGCCTGTATCTGCCCAATGGAAACCCTGCCCCCGGAGACAAATACGCGTACAAACTGCAGTGGATGGATCGCCTGTATAAACGGGCCGAGTCCCTGCTTGGGCTTGGCTGTCCGGTTGTGCTGGGCGGTGACTATAACATCTGCCCTACCGATGATGATGTCTATGCACCTGAAAAATGGGCAGAGGATGCACTGTGCCGACCAGAAAGCCGGGCACGCTTCAGAAGCTTACTTCACCTTGGCTACAGGGATGCGTTCAGGGTAATAAACCGTGAACCTCATCGCTACACATTCTGGGATTATCAGGCTGGTGCATGGCCCAAGGACCATGGCCTGCGTATTGACCACTTTCTACTGTCCCCACAGGCAACAGATTCCTTGCTTTCCGTTGACATTGACCGTGCCCCTAGGGGCCGCGAGAAGGCATCAGATCACACGCCCGTCATGTGCGAGTTCGGATTCGGCAATCACGAGTTATAATTGTATACATTTTGCCTTCTGCTATGACCTGACTGTGCAGATATGCTATTATTCACGGCATAGACCTCTGTATGGTGGGGGATGCCGTGAATCAATCACGCTGGACACGACTGATCCGGTTTGCCGAACCCGGCGTTCCCATAGATCGGGGCGAACTTGCCGATGCGGTCTCCTCCCTCTGTACGGAAGGGGATGATGCTCTTAGCCCGTCGGAAATTGCGATGGCCTATGAAATCTTGGGGCGCTTATACCCTAGGATAGAACTGGCCGTCCGTCGTCGCCTTGCCGGGACGATTGCCGGACGGGCCGATGTTCCCGGCAATCTGGCAACACTTATGGCCAGCGATGCGATTGAAATTGCGCACCCTGTGCTTTTGTCCAGCCCCGTTCTGGACGATGAGGATCTTGAAAACATCATCACCAACCAAAGCAACGCCCATCGTCTGGCCATATGTCAACGCCCCGAAGTATCGGTCCGGATCAGCGACGTTCTGCTGACGTTTGACGATGACACAATCTGTCTGGCCCTAGTCCGGAATCCCGGTGCTCGTTTTTCGGAGAACGGTGCACTGAAGCTTCTGGAGCGAGCCGAACATCTGGCCGCGCTGCGTCTGCCGCTTGTATCCCGACACATCCTGCCTGCCCGATTGATCGCAGTCATGGTGCACTGGGCTGATGATGCCGTGCGGTCTGCCTTGGCAGAAACCTATGGCGACGAACTTCCCCCGGACGTCAAGGATGCCCTGAAGCAAGCCGTGCGGGACGTACGCAAAGAGACAGAAGCGTCAGAGACACATACCATCGAGGCATTCTTGTCTAGTGGCGTTGAGGCAATGGTCAACGCCGTCCGCAATGGCCGGATGCCACAGGCTGAAGCCGAGGTCGCACGCCTGTCACGCCTGCCCGCCTTTGCTGTTTCGCGGGTCCTGTACGGAGCGGATGGTGAGGGGTTGGCTGTCCTGTGTCGCTCCCACGGTGTTTCCATGCCCCTTTTCAAGGAGCTGTACTCGCGCCTCAATGGCATCATTCCTTTCGGACACTGCCAACCTTCTAGGCTTTTCTCGTCAGCCTTGGATTTCTTTTCTCGCCTGTCTGCCAAGGAGGCGGATGCCATTCTTGACCGGTGGCGCCGCAATCCCGAGCATGTTCGCACATCCCAACCAGGCCCATGTCGGCAACAGGGGTTACCACCGGCCTCGTAGAACGCGCCACGTCATCCCCAGCGCCCGATTATCCGGACGATGCAGGTCTGGATCGATCAGATTGCCGCCATTTCTCTCCAGCACAGAGAATGTTCGCTCCGCAGCCATAGCCTCTAGGAAAACCGCCAATATATCGCGCGGTGGGCGTGAAACAGTGTGCCGGGCCGCACCAAGCATGCCTCGCCCCATCCGGCACAGATCCAAGCTCCATGGGGCAAGCTTTACTACAGCATCGGGATCACCAAGCTGTTCCGGATCAAGACTCAAAGCATCCAGAACGCCGGAGGGAATGGAGCAATGCCCCGCAACAAGAGAAGCCGGGAACCCAAGCAAGGTTCGGGCAACAACGGCGGCCCGCCCCACCTGACGAGCAGCTTGGACCACAACCTCATCATGAACGCCACCAATTCTGCATACGGCTTCTGCTAGGGTGCCACCATAACCGTCGCAATACTGTTCCAAGTCGTACTCAGTTTCGAAAGGAAGGCTTTCTACTTCTGCAGATCGGGCATCCACCACATGGCATAGCAAAGAAACGGGAACATTGTACGCTTGGACCAAGGTTGCTAGGTCTTGCACAATGGGAGACTTGGCAACAACACCAGCCTCCAGATTCCCCAATGTGTCACGCCACCATTGAAAGCGAATTTGCCCGAGAACCTGTTCCGTAACAACATCGCGTATACGTCCCAGCTCGGCATTAAAGGCATACAAAGCCCACAGGGCCGGGCGAACCCTGTCCGGCGCAAACAGAGTTGTCAGGAAACGGACAGGATCATGACGCTTCACATCCTTGACCACTTGGGAAAACGGCTGATGAATATCCATGTGGAGATGACATCCATAAAGAAGAGCTGATATGTCACCAGCGGCCGGGTATATAAAGGGAAAGACTATAAAAAGGAACCTTTGCCTGTGACACGGATGGTAACATCTGCCGCAAAAATACCATCGGACGAGAATTTTCCGGTCGCCCGTTTTCTTGAATCGTCTTTACGTCGGCGCGTGCTGACCTTTTATAATTACGTACGGAAAGCTGACGATATCGCTGATAACCCTGTCCTGTCGACAGAAGACAAGATAATCAAGCTTACGGCCCTAGAGGATAACCTGCCATGGGACGTCAAGGCTCAGCAGGACCAAGCTCATGCCCAGACGATGATGAAGGCTTTTCTGCAGGATGCAAGGGGGACCCATATTGAAACATTCTATGATCTGGTCCGGTACTGCACATACTCGGCCGTTCCTGTTGGTCATTTCCTGCTGGATATACACGAAGAATCGCACCCTGACAGACGCCCGGCCGATGCCCTGTGCTGTGCACATCAAATTTTGAATCATGTGCAGGATATACGCCACGACATTTTAATCCTGCGACGTGTCTACATGCCCGCAACATGGTTGCGTGAAGCTGGACTGGATCCATCTGATCTGCCCAGCTTGCTTGAGTCTTCGCGCATGCAAAGTGTTCTGAAACGCTGCCTGCAACAGGTGGAAATCCTGCTCGAGCTTGCATCTTTTCTTCCCGCATCAATCCAAAACAGACGTCTACGATACCAGGCTTCTGTGGCCTTAGGCATGGCCGAAATCCTGCTCCGCAGGTTGCAAAAGACCTCTCCGCGCCTGAACACGAATCAGACAAAGCCTAGCTTGTTCACCGTGCTGTCTGCATGCCTGCTGGCTTTCTTTCCCAACAGATCAGCCCGCAAAGTTCTGCAAGAAAGGCTGTTGCAGACCGGCAGCAGTTTCCGGTTTGCCATCAGGCTCCTTCCGTCCCGGAAACGGGATCTTATGACAATATTTTATCTGTTCTGCAGGGCTGTTGATGACTGCGCTGACAGCGATCAGCCACGGGCATACAGACAAGCAGAGCTTGATGACTGGGGACACTTCCTGCGTAATCCTAGCAATTTCCCGTGCCCTGATCCTGTTCTTGCCATTCCACTTTCAGAATTATTGCTCCGTGGCGATCTACCCCGGCATGAACTGCAAGCCGTTCTGGCAGGATGCTGCATGGATCTTGATCCAGCGTTCTATCCTCCGGATCAGGCCAGCCTAGACCACTATTGCCAGTGTGTTGCCGGTGCTGTCGGACGGGTTATTCTTTTCATCCTTGGCATGGGCAATACCCCTCTAGTTCAAAGCTTTGCAGATCAGGCCGGACGGGCTTTGCAATATACAAATATCCTGCGGGACCTAGATGAAGACACCAGACGGGGGCGTTTTTATCTTCCCTCCAGTCTTCTGGATGCAGCGCGTGAACAGCCCGATCCCGTTGCTTTTGCTAGGCAAGCTTTCGCCCACGCCACAGAACAGCAGTTTGACCGTGCGGGAGAAGCCCTTGAGAAACTGCCCTGGACCAGTCGTATCCGGATGTGGCCTGCCCTGCTGATGCTGGCAACATACTGGGGCTTGTTCTGTCAGATAACAGGGCGGGTACATCCTTCCCGCTTTGCCCGAATCAAAAGAATTCTGGCCGGGTGCTTCCGATGAAAGAACGGCCGACAGTCCATATCATAGGGGGAGGACTGGCCGGCCTGTCTGCGGCACTGGAAGTATGCAGAAACAATGCACGACCCATAGTATACGAGGCTACCTCACAGCCCGGTGGGCGCTGCCGGTCTTTTAACGATTCTGCCCTAGGACAGGATGTTGACTGTGGGACGCACCTTGTACTGTCCGCAAATCAAGCCGTGCGAACACTGATCACACAGTGTAACGCCCAAGACCAATGGATTCAGTATCCTGCACACTTTGATTTCTTTGACATCGCTTCCAAAAGAGCATGGTGCCTTCAACCCAATCGCGGGCGGGTTCCTTGGTGGTTATGTCATCCGGGCCGCCGCATTGCCGGGGCTTCTTTTATCGACCACATAAAGCTTTTCCAGCTGATGAAAAGCAACCTGAACCCGGAGCAGATGGAACACTGTATTGGGCATCCCATCTACAAACATCTTGTACAGCCTCTGGCGCTTGCTGTTACCAATACGCCGGTTCCTATCGTATCCTGGAACCCTCTCAGGGACGTTCTCCGTAAAACATTCTTCCGTGGTGGGCAGGCCATGGAACCGCTGGTGCCCCGAACAGGTTACACCCGTGACCTGATTCTTCCCCTGATACACACAATTGAAGCACAAGGTGGCCGGTTCTGTCTTAAAAGCCCGGTTAAGCAAGTATTTTTGTCTGGTCCCATAATGACGGGATTTCAGGTAAGGGGTCGCACGCTGATGGTTCAAGCATCCGACAAGGTTATTGTTGCCGTGCCGGCCCGCGCAGCACACAGGTTACTGCCAAACATTCCGGCACTTCCCATGAGCCCGATTATTACAGCCCATTTTCGTATCCGCGAGCATTGTGATCATCAGTTGGTCGGTGTTATCGGAGGGCTGTGCGACTGGATGCAAACTAGGGATTCCCTTGTCAGTGCCAATATTGGTGCATCCCAGATGCTGCTCTCGATCAGTGCAGAGCGTCTTCTGTCCCTGCTGTGGGAGGAGGTCAAGGCTGTTTTGGGCTTGGTTGGGCATGTTCCACCTGCCCGCCTGATCAAGGAACGCGCCGCAACCCTAATGCTGACACAGGAAACGGACCGTCTGCGTCCGCCAGCACAAACCTGTTGGAATAACGTGTGGCTTGCCGGAGACTGGACGGCAACCGGACTCCCCTGTACCTTGGAAGGTGCAGCAGCGTCAGGTATAGCAGCGGCACAAGCAGCGCTGTTGCGTTAGTATGTTCCACATCAGGCAGATTTCCTTCTCGCTGGGGGCTTTTCTTTTTTTCATAGCCTTCTTATGTTTTGTGCAGGGAAGGCTTTTCCTGCACCGGATATATTCCGCACCATCATGTTCGAGAGGACCGTTATGACCTTTGAACTTCCGCCCCTGCCCTATGACAAGACCGCGCTGGAGCCACACATGTCGGCCCAGACGTTTGACTTTCACCACGGCAAGCACCACAACACCTATGTCGTAAACCTAAACAATCTCCTGAAAGACTCACCCCTGTCGGGTAAAGCTTTGGAAGAGATTGTCTTGGAAGCATGGAAGACGGGGAATACGCCTGTTTTCAACAATGCAGCCCAGGTCTGGAATCACACATTCTTCTGGCATTGTATGAAGCCCAACGGGGGCGGTGCACCTGTTGGCATCATTGCAGAAAAAATTACGGCTGCATTCGGATCGTATGAAAAGTTCCGTGAAGACTTCAAGGCAGCGGCTATCGGTCAGTTTGGTTCGGGCTGGGCATGGCTTGTTCTGGATGGTGGCGCCCTAAAGATCGTCAAGACACCAAATGCAGAAACACCGATGGTGCACGGCCAGAATGCACTACTAACGGTGGATGTCTGGGAGCATGCCTACTACCTCGACTTCCAGAACCGGCGCCCTGACTTTGTTGATACGTTCCTGAACCACCTGGTTAACTGGGAATTCGTCAACGCCAACCTTGCTCGTTCGTGCTGAGAAAAGCCGCGCAGTGAACCTGCGAATTCATGAAACAGGCGCCGCCTTACCCAACAGGTGGCGCTTTTTCATTGTCCGGGATATCCAGAACCATACCATCCCACGCCGGCTCTACCCCCACAGGCAGTGAGCTCTTGAGCACATTATAATCCAGCCTGTTACCCATATGCGTAAACACAGCACGCCGGGGGCGGACACGTTCAATCCAGCTTAGAGCAAGATCAACATGGGCATGCGTTGGATGCTCCTGATCCGAGAAAACACCGATAATCCAAGTGTCAACACCCTCAAGTATGGAAAACGCTTGATCAGGAAGACGCACAACATCGGTAGAGTAGGCAAAGGATCCAATCCGTATGCCTTGGCTCAGGCTATAGCCGTGATCCTGCACAAAGCTGCGAACCAACAGCGGACCAATCATAAATTGGTCCTGTAACTGATGACGTTGCAACCAAGGACGAAAAATAGGTTGCCCCGGCGGAATCCCCTCAAAGGCATAAGCAAAACAAGACTGGATATGTGTAAAGGTCGCATCATCCGCCCATGTGGGAAGCGGTCCACCAATATTTCTGTTAATACCCCTCAGGTCATCAATACCATGCGTATGGTCTGCATGGGCGTGGGTATAGAGCACCCCGTCCAAGCGAGTAATACCGGCATCCAGCAACTGACAGCGCAAATCCGGTGATGTATCGACCAGAAGGCGGTACCCCTTCTCTTCGATCAAGATAGAGGCCCGTGAGCGACGGTTACGGGGATTAGCAGGATCACAAGCTCCCCACCCAGACTCCAAGGAAGGAACACCACTTGAAACACCGCATCCCAGAACCGTTACTTTCACAGCTTATCCCTTTATCTTAAAAAGATTCCGGAGGCTTCACCTTTGAAAAAAGACGGAAAAAATTTTCTGTTGTGATCCGTGCAACCTCATCTTCTGAAACCCCCTTGATCTCGGCCAGTTTGCGTGCCGTCAGAACCGTAAAGGATGGCTCATTGCACTGACCACGCATGGGAACCGGTGCAAGGTACGGAGAGTCCGTTTCAACCAGCATACGCTCCAGTGGCAGCGCACGAACCGCTTCTCTCAATTCATCAGCCTTGCGGAAGGTAATAATACCTGACAGAGAAATATAGAGCCCAAGATCAATCGCTATTTTTCCCAATTCATAGGATGAGCTGAAGCAATGAAGGACACCCGGGAATGGCCCGGCATCCATTTCCTGCCGCAAAAGCGTTGCGGTATCCTCTTCAGCATCACGAGTATGAATAATAACAGGCAGCCCTGACTGCCGCGCCGCTTTCATATGCAGGCGAAAGGCCCTTTTCTGATCCTCGCGCGGGCTATGCTCATAATGATAGTCAAGCCCGGTTTCCCCGAAAGCCACGACCTTGGGGTGATTGGCAAGACGCAACAACGTCTCTGCATCCTCAAGGCATTCATGGCCGGCCTCGTGCGGGTGAATGCCCACACTGCACCACACAGAATCAAAACGCTCTGCAACAGCACGAACACCGTCAAAGCGTGAAAGATGCGTACAAATCGTCAACAAGGTTGAAACGCCGGCAGAACGGGCACGCGAAACAACGTCGGGCAAGGTGTCCGAAAAGTCCGGGAAATCAAGATGGCAGTGACTGTCAACAAGCATCACGAACGCACAACCTCTTCCTCGGCATAGCGGGGGAAGATACCCTGCGGCGCAGGCAGGTCCGATCCTGTAACAAGTGCAAACCGGGGACCAAATGTGTCAAAGCCACGCTGTTCTTGCCCCAGACCCAACTGATCCAGAATCCGCCCGGCCCCATCCGGAACAAACGCCTGCATCAAAAGCGCAACCTGACGAATTGACTCAGCCAACACCCAGAGAACAGTTTCCATCCGCTTGGGATCCGTCTTGCGCAAGGACCAAGGGGCTTGGTGATCGACATAGGCGTTGGCAGCCCGTACAACAACCCAGATACTCTCCAAAGCCTCGTGGAACGCCTGACGATCCAGCTGCTCTCTCAAGACATCCAGCAGACTATAAGCGGAGTCCAGCATGTGGCGGTCGCTGTCTTCCAAAACGCCAACCTCCGGGACCTTGCCACTACAGTTCTTGGCAATCATGGACAAAGTTCTCTGGACCAAGTTTCCAAGGTCATTGGCCAGTTCAGTATTCATCCGCCGGACAAAGGCCTGACGCGAAAACACACCGTCATTGCCAAAAGGAACTTCTCTCAGCAAAAAGTAACGGGTCTGATCAAGACCGAACGTTCCGACCAGTTCGTAGGGATCAATGACATTACCCAACGACTTGGAAATCTTTTGCCCTTCATTCGTCCACCAGCCATGGGCAAAGACCCTCTTTGGCAGGGGCAAATCGGCTGCCATCAGGAAGGCTGGCCAGTAAACAGCGTGAAAGCGCAGAATATCTTTGCCAACCATATGCAGATCTGCGGGCCAGAACGCCTTGTATCGCTCATGCCCTGTATCAGGATAACCTGTTGCTGTCAGGTAATTGGTCAGGGCATCCAGCCAGACGTACATAATATGCTCGCTGTCGCCCGGCACGGGAACACCCCACCGGAACGTGGTGCGGGATACCGACAAATCCTGCAACCCACCTTGAACGAAACTGATCACCTCGTTGCGGCGGCTTTCCGGCGCAATAAAGTCTGGATGCTCGTCATAAAACCGCAGCAGCTTGTCCTGCCAGGCCGAAAGACGGAAAAAATAGCTTGGTTCTTCCACCCACTCCACAGGAGCACCTGTTGGAGCAATCCGCGTGCCGTCGGGCGCCGTTTGCAACTCACTTTCTGCATAAAATGCTTCGTCCCGCACGGCATACCAGCCTGCGTATTTTCCAGCGTAAATATCGCCTCTGTCGACAAGCCTCTTCCACAACGCAGCGCAAGCAGCCTTGTGGCGCGGCTCGGTCGTGCGGATAAAGTCGTCATGGCTGTATTTCATGACCGATGCAAGATCACGGAAGTTCTGGGAAACCTCATCTGTAAAGACCTGAGGATCTATCCCTTTTGCATGAGCTGATTTCTCGACTTTTTGCCCGTGTTCATCGGTTCCGGTCAGAAACATCACCCGATACCCGTCCAGCCGCTTGAAACGGGCCAGCACATCGCATGCCAAGGTGGTATAGGCATGACCGATATGTGGGCGGTCATTCACATAATAAATCGGGGTTGTGACGTAATAAGACCTTGACCCGGTCATCACGGGTATCTCCTGAAAATAGGCCGTCAACGAACAGAACAAACTGTTTGCGGGACGGAACGGACCAGCGCCTGAAGAGACAGAACGGCACTGATAAAAACTTGTTTTCTATCAAGATGCACAGCCTCGGCTCGCTCGAACAAAGCCCTGACCTTTTCCCATACTTCGATCAGTTGATCAAGGGGAGCTGCCGCAAGAACTATCCTTGCAAGAGAGGCATCATCCTGAACAATCCCCGGGCATTCTATCTTACGCCCGGCATAGCGGATCGCGCGCCCCAACCACCACAGCATCAAATCAGTTGAGAGGCGAAAGACATCCTCTGTTCGGCTGATCGTATCAGCAAAAGTATACAATGCCGGTAGATTCGGGGAGCCTTCCAAGACGTCGCGCAAGATCCTCATCAAGGCCTGATAGTGTTCTACCCCTCCTTGGCTGGCGAGATCCAAGGCCTGGCCAACACTGCCCTCGCCCAGCTGTACAAGGATACGACGGGTCTCAACATCCAGAGATGAGACTGTATAGCGCCCCATCAATTCTTGACACTGCGCTTCAGAAAGCGGACGCATAGGAACATGACGGCAGCGGCTGCGCAACGTCGGCAGCAAACGTCCCGGGAAATGAGACAGCACCAAGAACAAAGTCCGCTGCGGAGGTTCTTCCAGAATTTTCAGCAGCGCATTAGCGCTGTTCCTGTTCATGTCATCGGCCGTGTCGACAAGTACAACACGCCACCCACCGCGTGACGATGTCATTGACAACCATTCGCCGAGGGCTCGTATGTCATCGACAGGGATATCACCCTTCAAACGCTTGCGCTTTTCGTCCCACGTCCGCTCCAGAACACGAAAATCACCGTGCGTGTCCTGGGCGATGCGGGAGCAAACCGGATCGTCCTCTGAAACAGCAAGGGTGGTTGCCCCAACTGCCGCACGATCAGAAAGGACAAATCGGGCAATCCGCATGGCAAGCGTTGCTTTGCCAATGCCACGCATTCCCGAGAAAAGCCAGGCATGGTGCATACGTCCTTGGTTCCAAGCCTGTAGAAAGGCCTGCTCGGCATCCTTGTGCCCTATAAAGGCTGTATGCTGACGTGGCGACAATAGAGAGGGCAACGCAGTCATAGCGTAAGAAGCCCACCAAGGGCCTTTATAATATCCTGATGCACCTGATCAACAGAACGTGCGGCATCAATAATGCGGAACCGCTTCTGATCCTTGGCCGCAAGGGATAGAAATCCTTCGCGCAATCGCACATGAAAAGACAGATGCATGGACTCAAAGCGGTTATCCGCATCACCACGACGCTCGGCTCTGCTCAGACCGACGCAGGGATCGATATCCAGCAGAAAAGTCAGATCAGGCCGTGTGTCTTCGGCAGACACTTGGAACAGTGTGTCAAGAAACGCTGGATCCAAACCATGACCCACTCCCTGATAGGCCAGAGTTGAATCATTGAAACGATCACACAAGACCCACTGCCCAGCCATCAAGGCCGGGCGTATGGTTTGCAGAACATGGTTCCGGCGTGCCGCATACAGCAAAAGTGCTTCAGACACAGGATCCCAGCGGCTGGCTTCACCACGAACCAGAAGAGCCCTTATCTCCTCGGCCCCGGGCGCTCCGCCGGGTTCCCGGGTCATGGCTACACCTATACCCTTCTGGCGCAAAAAGTCGGCAAGAAGGCGAATCTGGGTTGACTTCCCGGATCCTTCTCCGCCCTCAAATGTAATAAACCGTGCAGATATCATTGCCCGCTCAGCTTTTGGCCGAGACAGTCAGCACCGTCTCTCCATCATCTTTATGGGCGGCCCCAAACAACATATGATTGATTGCAGCCCCTATACGACCAAAGAGCCCCAGCTTTTGTACATCAGCAGCTGCAACCAGTGGAATCTCGATCGCCTGCGCCATATCCGTGCCGCTGATACGCAATGTTCCAACAGGCTGCCCCTTCTGAACCGGTGCCGGAACCGGCCCCGTGAAAACAGCTTTCATCTCTAAGTTTCTTGACGCACGGCGAGGAAGTGTCAGGCGAACATCCTGAGCAACAGCCAAGGGCACAATCTCTTGCTCACCCAGCCAGACATCGGCCGATGAAACAGCATCTCCGGCAACAAACAAAGTTCTGTTCTCAAAGTTGGCAAAGCCCCAATCCATCAGGCGGTTGGCCTCATCAGCCCGCTCCTGCATGCTTTTCAGGCCATTGATAACCAAGATCAACCGACGGTCTCCCCGCTGTGCAGAGGCAGTCAGACCATATCCCGCAGCAGATGTATGGCCTGTTTTCAGGCCATCCGCGCCCGTCATAGTATACAGAAGAGGGTTGCGGTTCTGCTGCCTGATCTTGTTATGCGTAAATTCCTTCTCCGCATACATGGAATAATATTCAGGAAAATGCCGGATAAGGTACTTGGCCAAGACAGCCAAATCGCGAGGGGTCATCACATGCCCCTCGTCTGGCAGGCCTGTCGAGTTCATGAAATAACTGCCCGTAAGGCCAATTTCTTTTGCCTTTTTGTTCATGGCGCTGGCAAAAGCTTCCTCAGTCCCCATCAGATTCTCGGCAAGTGCTATGCAGGCATCGTTGCCAGACTGAATAATCACGCCCCTCAGCAGATCCTCTACCCTTACCTCAGAATTGGGGGCTAGGAACATTGTTGATCCACCGGACGCAGCACCACCTTTGCGCCAGGCGGTCTGGGAAACCCGGAATACATCATCAAAGGAGAGAGATCCTTCCTTCAGCCGTTCAAAAACCATGGCCGTCGTCATCAGCTTGCTCATTGACGAGGGAGGCATCGGAACATCGCCATTCTTATCGTACAAAACCGTCCCGGTTTCATAATCGACGAGATAGGCCTCGCGTGCCTTTGTATCTACAGGAAAGGCAAAAGCAGAGGGCGCTACAGCGGCAAATCCTGCAAGAAGCGCAAGGCGGAATGCCAGCCTAGAGACGGATAACAATGGGTTCCCTGCTTTCATATTACGCGCAACGCACATGGCTTTTCCCAGATATTCTGCATTCAGGACAAGGAAACGAAATAAGCAGGCAATACGACCGCATCAAGGTTAAGTTTGGCCGGATCACAATACTGTTTCTACTCTGTTAACAGACGCGGTTTGTCAACACCAAGCTTCTTCAGGCGGGGAACAACTTTTCGTGCCGCATCTTGGCTTGCAAAAGGCCCCAGACGGACCCTGAACATCGTGCGCCCCTTGGACTTCACAGAACTAATTTCGCCACCATGAACAGAGCTCAAACGCTTACGCAAGGATTCCGCACTGCTGCGGCTTGAGAAAGCCCCCACCTGTACCCACGTTTTGCCGGATGCAACCACTTTCGCTGACTTCTTCGCAGGAACCGATTCTTTCCTTGCGCCCTGTAGAGGAACCATTCCATGCGGCTTTACCGGAGGCGGAACATCACGCTGCAGCTGATGCTCCGTACCTACCTGAGAGTCAAGAAGTTCCGTCTTGACCACATGGGGCCGGGGCACGGCGGCCACCTCTGGCATGGAATCACCGCCGCCGGCAATGGCCTTGGCTTTCAGGATACGGCTCTCTTTCTCCAGAATTTCAACCCGTACCCTAGCCATACCTGCATCCTTGAAACCAAGAAGCTGTGCGCCCCGGCGTGACATGTCAATCAGCCGATCTCCCACAAACGGTCCACGGTCATTGATCCGCACAACAAGGGCCCGACCATTTTCCAGATTGGTTACCCTTACCAAGGTGGGAAGAGGCAGCGTCTTGTGTGCCGCTGTCAAGGCATTGGGATCGAAAACTTCCCCGTTGGCCGTTTCACGCCCGCCGAATTCCCCTCCATACCACGAGGCGACACCCTCCTGACGGTAGCTCCAGTTTTCCGCCGGATAGTACCATTGCCCATTAATCTGGTAGGGCTTGCCAATTTTCCAAGCTCCGACCCGCTGCCCCTTGCCAAAATCTGTTGCAAGACGTGTTTCAGCGCACCCCGTAACAAGGCTTGCTCCCATCAGAAGAAAAAATATCCGGACAAAAAACAAGCGCATGCCACTACGGATCCGTTCCCAAAGGGATGCCCGACGGTTTTCCTCGAAGGATTGCCGCAGATCTTCCCATTATAATAACAAGGCTCAAGACCAAAAGGCAGGGTAAAGGGATTGCAACAAAGGCGCAACAGAAGCCTTATGGATCGCGCGGGGCATGCCCTGCTACGTTGGCAGCACGCAAAGCATCAAGCACAGTCCGACCGGGATAAGCATCGGGCACCAGCCCAGCCTTATTCTGGAACGCCCTGACCGCGTTGCGTGTCTTGTATCCAGGCACCCCATCCGGCGTTCCTGCATCGTAACCGGCCTTGTTCAGCAAGCTCTGCATATCCGCTATGTCAGCGCGCGACAAAGGAGAAGATGATGTACTGGCCAGCAAGAAGGGCTGGACACCGACCAACCGGTCTGCAAGGTGGCCAACAGCCAGCGCATAAAGAACAGAACGATTCCAGTCCATTATACTGCGGAAGTTATCGTATACTAAAAACGCTGGGCCATTGGCTCCTTCCGGTACAATCACACTGCCCTGCATGGCATCAGGCCCTTTTGGCAAAGGTTGGCCACCAACTTGGGTTACGCCTATACGCGCCCACTCGTGTAACGGTTTGCTAACAGAAAGATCGGCAAGATTGAAATCGAATGACTTCGGGAGAGTGACCTGACGGCCCCACGTTTGCCCCCTCTTCCATCCAGTCGCAGCAAGGTAGCGAGCAGCAGAGGCAAAAGCATCCGGCAGACTTCTCCAGATATCAATACGTCCATCACGATCATGATCAACAGCATGCGCACGGAATGTAGAAGGCATGAACTGAAAATTCCCCATGGCTCCGGCCCACGATCCATACATCTGCTTTGGCTCTATGTGGCCTTCTTCCAGAATGGATAGCGCCTGCAGAAGCTGGGCCCTGAAAAAATCTGGCCTCCGCTGGTCCCAAGCCAAGGTCGCCAGTGCCTCAGGGACAAAGAACCCTCCGAAATTTTGCCCATAAAAGGTCTCCATTCCCCAGAACGCGACAATAAATCTGGGCTGAACACCATACGCTTGTTCAATTTGAGCCAAAATGCGCGCATGTTTTCTCAGAAGCGCTTGGCCTTCCATAACACGCTTCTTGTCAACGGCGCTTCCGACGTAGGACTGCAGTGTCCGCACAAATTCGGGCTGCCGACGATCAAGGTCAAGAACAGTGGCGTTGGGCTGCACATTTCGCAGGGAAGCCAAGGAACGCTGGCTCAGTCCGCCAGCCTCGGCTTCTGCCACAAAAGAGGCAAGCCATCGTGAGAAATCCTCTTTCTCCTGCGTAGAAAGAGGCCGCACCGACGGCGCACCTCCTGCTCCAGCATCCTGTTTCTGACTGGCCGCACAGCCAACAAGGACCAAGGCAAACGCGGTAACAAGAACCGCGCAACGGGATGAAAGAGGATTGGCCATGCCTGTCTCCAACGACCACCTGACACAGAAACACATCTATGAAAGCCCAGCGTGGGCAGTTGTTGTCTCATGGAGCATATAGACGAGCAATATGGCAAAGAAGCGGTCTGTAAAACAAAAAGGGTCTGGACGAAATGGATCAAGTCGGATAGGTACATGGCCCTGCTTGCTGAAGCGTCTGGTTATGGACGCTGAAATGGCAACAGAGATGAGAATTACGTCGATTCTTTTTGGCGTACTGAGCAGGAAGCGTGGCAGAGTGGTCGATTGCACTGGTCTTGAAAACCAGCAAAGGGCAACCTTTCGTGAGTTCGAATCTCACCGCTTCCGCCAATAAAAACAGGTACTTAGAGCAGTTCAGCGGGGCGCAAAGTAAGCAAAGAAAAACCCCGAAACTGACCACATGCAAGTGCAAATTCAACGCCAATCAGCGCAGGGAGTAAAACCGAGCGGTAAGCAGATGGTAAGCACCGCAGCGAAGCGGTAAGCGCCCCGGTAAGCATGGCCCACCACCGCAGCACCGGTCAGCATTGCAACCAGCGACAGCACAGGCACATAGCGCAGCAATTTGGCGCGTCGTTCCATCACCTTGACTGCTACATGGATGGCCGCAAGTTTCGGCGCTTTGTCCTCTAGCACCCGCGTCAGCACGTCGCCGGTTTCGGGGTTGCGTATCGGCTCGCCTTGGTTGTTGAGCATGGGTGCGCTAACCACACGGCCAGCGCTCACAAGCGGGTGGAACGCTTTAACGGTCTGCATGGCCTCGGTCAGCAGAACGTCACAGCGGCCTAGCTCAAGGGTCAGCAGTTCTTCGGCTGGTTCTTTCGTTACCGAGGTGAGCGCCCGGCTGATAACACGATGCACCGTGTCCGCGCCGACGTTCATGTGGGCGCCAATCTGTTCGAGGGTTTTTCCCTCCAAGCGAAGGGAAAGCATCTCAGCGCGTTGTTCTGCTTCGCGGATGCTCTTGACGCTGGTGATGGCCTTCGGGCCTTTGCCTGTCTTAATCATTCGGTACTCCGATGGACAGGCACTTATGCGGCAGTGCCGCAGGTTACGCCGTTCTGTTCAGTTACATGAAAACCGATACCCGGCTCATCTCTTTTGCAATGTTGCTGGCGCGGACTCGGGACATGCCGAGCGAATCGGTAACGCGGCGCACAAGTGCGTCATTCTCTTGCGAGGCGAAGCCCTCCGGAACTGCCCCGGCCTGCGTGGTGTAGTACCGGGATGCCTTCCAGTCGGCAAAGTCCGCCTCCAGTTCATCCACCAGCTTGGCAAGCGCCTTAGCCAGCGGTTCCATGTCAGCAATGCGCTTGCCAGCACGGGCAAGGATGCTTGTCAGCGGTCGCTTTTAGCTTCGCAGCATGGGCGGCGTGGTCCACTTCTTCGGCACTGCCAATGTCCTGCTCAAGGCTGGTGCGCCGAAGCCCCAAGCGTTGAATTAGCCTCCGCGTGCGCTCAATCTCAATTTCCAGCTTGTCGGCTTTTGCGTCGTCGCCCTTGGCGGCGGCTTCGTGCCATTGCGAATGAAGCAGGTCGTATTCGCCGCGGGCTTCGGTTTGCTTCTGCATAACGCTGGCGAGAGTTTCGCGCAGCTTGTTTGCTCCTTGTGGTTGGTGATTACTTGCGATGCTGGTTGGTGGCGTTCAGTTGCGCCTCGAATGCAGCCTTGCGCCGAGCGCCGCTGTGTCGCCCCCGTTGAAGGCGTGCGCCTTCTGGTCAAGTTCCGAGGCGACAATTGCGTTGGGCAAGGATTGCTTGAAGCGGTCAAGCTCGAAGGCTTCCGCTGCGGTCATTTGGCTCGGTCGTGCCGGTGCCGGGGTCGTCGTGGTCATGGGTGATACGTCCTTTCTTGGGGTTGCTGATTGGGAAACTGGTTTGACGGTGCGCGGCTTGCTGACAGGGTCAGTGGCCGGGTCGTCGCGTCGGAATTGGCTTTGCATGGTTGCTGCTCCTTTTTGAATCAACTGCTCAAGTGCATCCTTGCGGGTGATGCCCTGCTGGATGCTGGTCGTTACCACAGCGTCGCGGGCTGCGCCGCCGAGGTAGGCCATGCGTTGTCGGCTTCGCGCCGCTTGCGGTAGGCCTCCTGATACTCGGCGTTTTTGGACATGGTTTCTCTGCTGCTGATTAACTGATGACGCAGCGTAGGGCAAATTACGCAGTAAGGCACTACATATAGAGCTTGCTTCCGTCAAACATGCTATAAGTAGTGGTTTCGTGTCATTTTTGTCGGTGCGCTTGCCGGTTGTTCGCACGACCCAATTTCAGGCAAATGCTGCACATACGCTAAATGGGAAGCGACGACCGACGACAAAGCGGAACAATTCCAATCGCTTACAAGCCGCAAACGTTGAACTAGATATTTCCTGTTCCATGTTTAGCCTGTGGTTGCCGAGCTAATCGCTTTCCGGTTGCCGGAGACACATTCTTTAATTGCGTTGCCATCAACGAAAAGGAGAACAACATGAAGCAATCGACCGAGACTTACACCCGCCGCGCTGGTCTAGCTGCTGGCATACCGAGCGAACGGGTTGCCATCACGGTTCATAAGAACGGGGATGAGGTGCGCTTCGGCTGGAAGGAGAGCGCGGCACCTGTGAAGCGGGAGAAGGTGACCACATCCAGCAAGTCGCCCAAGGTCGAGCAGGAGGAACGCAACGGGGTCAAGCGTCCGAAGGCTGGCGGAGCGTGCGCTGCTGTGTGGGCGTGGCTCGATGCGAACCCTGCTGCTACCGTCAAGGAGGCGAAGGCGGTTGCACCTGCCTACGGCTGGAATCCGAACAACGTCAGTTGTGAGTTCTACGCTCGCCGCAAGTTCTTGGGCATCAGCAGGTAAACCGAAGCGTAGTTACAGGCACAGCGCCCGAGCAAGCGAAATTGTTCGTGAGCTCAAATCTCGCAGCTTCCGCCGATAATCCTTGGAGGAGGGTGCGATTGTTGCTATATGTGACCCTAGTGTAAAATCATATCGGTGCACATCGCATCCGTTTAGGATACTTTCTTAACAAGAAACCAAGTCGCTCTATGATAATAAACAAAAACCAAGAAGAAAATACTCCGCCGCCATCGGGGCATCTTGTGCACCCAAAATATCGACCAGATATCGATGGGCTGCGTGCGGTCGCCGTTCTTTCGGTTGTGGTGTATCACGCCTTCCCTCGTCTGCTAAAGGGTGGATTCGTTGGGGTCGATGTGTTTTTTGTGATCTCCGGCTTCTTGATTTCCACCATTATTTTCAGCAGCCTTGAACGGAACTCTTTCAGTTTTTTTGATTTTTATTGTCGTCGAATTCGCCGCATCTTTCCTGCACTACTTTTTGTCCTAATTTCCTGCTATGCGTTTGGCTGGTTTGTTCTTCTTGCTGACGAGTATAAACAGCTTGGAAAACACATTGCTGCAGGCGCTGGTTTTGTCTCTAACTTTGTACTTTGGGACGAAAGTGGCTATTTTGACGCAGTAGCCGAAACAAAGCCGCTTCTACATTTGTGGAGCTTAGGGATTGAAGAACAGTTTTACATCTTTTGGCCGTTTATTTTGTGGTTGGCTTGGAAGAAGAATTTTAATCTTTTCACGATTGCGATGCTTCTGGCTTTTCTTTCATTTGGCCTGAATTTATCTAAATATCGTGCCGATGGAGTGGCAGATTTTTATTCGCCGCAAACTCGTTTTTGGGAGTTGATTGCAGGCTCCCTGCTCGCATATGTAACTATTAAAAAATTTCAAGTTCAGACCAGATTTGGTGTGAAACTAAACAGCTGGCTTGGCAAGACTATTTATGCTCAACCGCTAAAAGAAAATGGCTATTTTCTCCAAAATTTTCAATCAATCTTTGGCGCACTGCTTATTGCGCTTAGCTTGATTTATATTACAAAAGAGAAGCCGTTTCCTAGTACATGGGCATTATTGCCTGTTCTCGGCGCAGTCTCAATCATCGCGGCAGGCCCTAACACTTGGTTCAATCGAAACATTCTATCTAACCGGGTCATGGTCTGGTTTGGCATTATCAGCTTTCCACTTTATCTCTGGCACTGGCCACTGCTTTCTTTCGCTAGGATCATTGAGGGCAGCGAGCCAGGAAAATTAATCCGTATTGCTGCAGTAGCAATTGCCATAGCCCTTTCTTGGGTGACTTATAAATTTATCGAGCACCCACTAAGATTCGGGAAGAATGAGAGAATAAAGGTCTATTTTTTGGCTTCTCTAATGGTCGCATTAGGTAGCTTGGGATATTTCACATACCAAAGGGATGGTATGGCCTTTAGGGTTGAGCAGTTTAATAAGATATCAATAGCTGCTGGGGAGTGGGATTATCCCGGGGCGCTTTCTCAACAAAATTTTAAGGGGGTTGACTTTTTTACCCAAAACTCAAAGATCGTAAATACCACTCTTTTTATTGGCGATTCAAATATTGAGCAATTCTATCCAAGAGTTGCGGAACTTATTAAAAATTCGCCAGAAAAAACAAACACCGCTTTATTTAAAACAGGTGGTGGATGCTTTCCTGTTCCAGGCATGAAATTTGATCAGCCGCATGCTCATTGCGAAAATCTCGTACGAGATGCGCTTTATCTCGCAATTAACAGAGATGGTATTGATAATGTGGTAATTGGAGCTCAATGGAACGGGTATTTGTCAAGTGGATATGGTCTTACGCAAAAAATTGAGTACGGAAGCGACTCCTACCACGCCGCGTTGGCTAACTTGTCCTCTTTTATCCGCGATTTGGTAAATCATAAAAAGAAAGTTTTTATCGTTCTAAATATTCCGACCGGAAATGAGCTTGATCCAAAGTACATCGTCCAACGTCGGCTTACACACTTCCCAAATGTTTTTCAGGTAAGAGATGGCGGTATAGATAGCGCCTCACTCGCAATCAAGTACGGGGCAATCCAATCTGATTTAGCCAGAATTGCAAGCGAATCTGGTGCCACGGTGATAAAACCAATAGATTACTTGTGTAATGAAAGATGCGATTCTTTGGATGCGTCTGGCTCCCCGATCTATAAAGACGGCGCTCATCTTCGACCGACGTTTGTTCGTACTTATGCGACCTTCATTGACAAGACTGTTCGTGATTGATTACCGCTAATGCTATTTAGGCGGTAAAACGTTTTCGCTCACCCGCTGGTACATCTTCCGCGTGATCTGTTTGTCGGTGTGCCCAAGCCTTTTCGAGGCGTGGGCCAAGCCTTTTCGAGGCGTGGGCCAAGCCGATTCCGCTGTCAGCCGTTTGCCGGATTTCGCGGAACTGGGTTGCGAAAATGCTGGCCTCCGTGGCTGCCTAGAGTGTCGTTCTGGGGATGTGCGCCTCATTTTATTGAAACTCCAAGGCGCCACCCTTGCATTGACCACACCATGAGCGCGGCCTGTGCGTCGATTGCACTGGCGTTGCATCGCTATGGTTTGCATGAGATTTACTTGCTATGGTTGGGCTGGCTCCCATGCGCGGGCGCACGCAACGAAACTCGGTAAGGTGGTGGTGGTGGGGGCTGTGGGGAGGTGCCCCCAGTTTCTCCCCCAGTTGCACCACTACCCCCCCACTATCCCAACATTACCTAGTTTCATTAAGACCCTGCCTTGGGTCTGCAATACCAAACACCTCCGAAGTTCTGTTTGTCCATGTATTCGCCGCTGTGCTTGTTCCACCAAGACTCGGTGACGACTCCAGCATCCAGCGCCGCAGCTTTCACGTCGGCCACAAGCAAGCCCTGATCTATGGGTGTGGCCATAAAGTAAGAGCGGAGCCATTGCCCAAAGGCTGCCGGTGCCTTGCTTACCGGGCCACGTGTCCCGCCAACAAGACTTTCCGTGGTAAGTGACGAATCAAGCTCTTCCCAATCAGCGCGGGTTGCGTCAATCGACTTGCCCATGCGTTGATCGGTGCCCACCTGAACTTTCACGGTGCTGAACTTCCAAGCGCCTCCGGGGTGTTCCGGTAGATTGACCTTGACCTGAATCAGCGCCTTGGCATACGGGCCTTCATCTGGTCGTGCAACCACGAAACACAGACTCCAGCAGGTCTGCGTGAATGCTGCCGAGCCAAGAACACGGTGCAGCATTGCCCGCGTCGTGTCCTTCATGAAGTGCGTGACGCAGACGATAGCGAGGTTGTGTTCCTGTGCCAGTGACAGCCAAGGCTCCAGTACAGTGCGAAGCTGCCCCGCGTCATTCAGATCAACCTTCCGCAACTTGTGGCCGGGGAGGTAGCTGGTGATCGGGTCTATGACCAGCATGGCAATCGGCTGGCCGTTTGCCCGCGCGTCGTTCAACAACGTGCTGACAGATACCAAGTCATCTTGCATCGAGAACGTGTTGCGCTTGCCTTGCTGCACGACGCCCTGAATCTCAAGGGCGTTGGCGAGGTTAGCACCACATGCAACGAGACGCGGAACGGTCAATTCTTCAATACCGTCCTCACTACCAAGCCACAAGACCCGTCCCCGCTCGCGGCGTACATCGGGCGCCTGACCGGGCCACGGTGCCCCTGTGGTGACTCTGGCCGTTACGTCAACTAAGACCGTTGATTTACCGGCACCAGTTTCGCCAGCCCGGATGGTGATATACCCCTTCGGAATCCAGCCAACCCAGAGCCAGTCGATTGCACGCATTTGAACGGTGTCCAAGCTGCGGGCCATCGTCCAATATGCCCCGCTTCAACTTCTCCCGTTCCAGCTTCATGCGCTCTGCTTCGTGGTAGAGGCGCAATCCTTCGTTCGCGTCGCTGGTTCCAGTGCTACCGCTTGCCGGTGTGGCCGGGAACAAGTCTTAAAGGTGTTCGGGTTCGGCTTGCTCATAGCTGCGCCCCCCGTTCTGCGGCCTCTGCTTGTATGCGCAGAATCTCTTCGTCGGCTACGAAACCATTGTTGAGGCGTGCTGCTTTAATCATGGCGAACACGAAGTAACTTTCGCTCTCGCCAATATCACAAAACTCCCTCGTGATTCCATCGCAGCGGAGACGTTCGCGGCAACCCGGATAAACCTGATGGACGACAACGGGGCCAACGTAGCTCAGGCCGTCAAACTCACCGGGGTAGGCTGCTCTCGTGTAAGTCGTGCGCGAAGGGTGTGCAGCGAACCAAAGGCGATCAGCTTCCCCAGCTGCGGGCTGCACACGGGCGGCAGGGGCAACGTTCGGCATGGTGCCGCCGTACTGGTATTGGCCACAGTAGCGGTCAGCGCCTGCGCCCAAATTGTCAAAGCCTGTCGGCGAGAGGTTTCCTACACTAGCCCCTAGTCCATTCAGGGCACGGTTTTGGTTGTTCTCATTAACCGGCAGGGTGTTGCGACCCTCGCCGGTTTTTTCTTGATCGTGTGACATGTCATCCCCCTCAAGCGTGCTGTGCTTGTTGCGGGAGGCTCATGTACTGGCTGGTATTGGAGCAGGTGCGCTCGTCAATCCATGCCAACACGTCAGCTTCGGCGTAGCGAACGGCGTCTTGCTTGCGCGGCCCCATTTTCAGGAAGCGCGGCCCTTTGCCTTTCGAGCGCCAGATTTCAAGGGTATTGGGAAGGATGCCGAGCAATTCGGCTGTTTCTGCGCTGGTGAGCAGCTTGCGAGCGGTGGTCATTTGGCAAGTCCTTAGACATGCCTTGCTGATGCGGTCTAGCGGGTGGTGCAGCAGCAAGGCGAGCTTGCCGTCTTTTCTTCTGGATGGTCACCCGGCCTGACGGTTGTTGGCCTGAGTCTGGTTCCTTGGGGGACTTTCACCCTTAGCTCACCAGCTCTTGGCTCTGGAACTTGCCTCGTGGGCGCTCCCCAGTGCGGAGCTTCCCCGAATTACATTGCGTATTCGGATGCAACTGAACGCAACTTTATACGAGGAATCATCAGCCATGCAAGCGCCGCCCGCTTTGTTTCGTCAAACTATGCGGGGGCGGTTTCCTCGTTTACCACACTGGCACCGGCCTTGCCCTGCGCCTCGATCCAGTCACCTATGCGCTGCACCTCCGGGAGCAGGTATTGCAGGCGGGAGGTTTCAAGGTAGTGCTTGGCGGTCACGCCTTTGGGAACGTGATTCGTCAGTAGCTCCAGCTTGAAAAGATCAACGCCGCAACTCTGGAACCCGATAGCGGTGAAGGTTCTGCGGAGGTCGTGAGGCGTTACCTTGCTGCCCGCAGCTTCGCTGACCTTGCCCATTGTGTCACGGGGGTCTTTGATATGGCCTGCCTTGCCCCAACTGCTGAACACGAACGGGCTACCCTTGACGCGCTGGCGGGTCTTGAGCAATTCCACGGCCTGCGAGCACAGCGGCAGCCACACAGGATTCGAGTTCTTGGGGTCGGGTATGTGCCACCAGCCATCGTCCAGATTCACCCTGTCCCAAGTGAGCGCGGCTGCAACTGCACCCAATGATCTTTCAGCGCCGCAACGGGGTTGTGCGTGACGACCTTGTATTGACGTGCGGCATAGTTGATTAACGCTCGTAAGACCGAGAAGGCCTGATTTGCTTGGCCGGGAGCTGGTGCCTTGCCGCGCAGCCCCTTCGTTAGAAGTTCGTGGTAACGCTTGCGGCAGTAGTCCTCGGTGATGGCGCTAATAGGCTTGTCTGCCCACGCCTCGAAGGTGGTTGCCACATGCCGCTCGATCTCGCCCTTGCTGCTGTCCTTGAGCTTGCCGGGGCGGGCAACGTAGGCCTCTGCCACCTTGCGCAGCGTAACCTCGGACACTTCCTTTTTCTTGCGCTCGGCCCGCGGGTCAATGCCAGCCTGCATGTCCTCTAGTAGCTGCTTGGCACCAGCCTTGAGAACAACGCGCTTGCCGTCCGACCCTTTCTACGACGCCATCCCGCGCATTGTCGAGCGTCCATGTGCCGTAAGGCCCGATGGTGATGCCACCTGCTCGTCCTGCACCCTGCCCATGACGACAAAGACCTTCTTGCCAGCAGCCGTGACGCGCAAGCCAAAGCCCTTGAGCTTGTCGTCCCAATGGACTTTGTAACCCTTCTCAGGGGGCGTAACCTTGTCGATGAATTCCTTTGTCAGCCGTGTCATTTTCCTTCTCCAAGACGTGTTTTTAACGTATGTTTAACATCATGGGTAAAGGTACGACAGGTTACACCAAACACGCAAGCGGCCTAACTCGTTGATTCGTATGGATGCGTATAGCTAAACAAAGTAGGATAAAGCCCGGCTACACCAAACGTGAAAACCGGCGTGGGTTCGAATCCACCCCTTCCGCCATTTTCGCCTTCTAACGCATTGATTTGTAAGAAGCTTATAGAACGCCTGTTGTGTTTGACCACACTTTGCCCCACACTTCTGCGCGATAAGAATAGGCGTTGGCCATCACCTCTGGTTGGCCCGCCATCTTTGCATAATAAAAAAGAGCCCCATCAAGAAAACAGACGAGGCTCTTTATCCGGACATCTCAGGCTAGTAAACAGCCCAGAGCCTCCTGCATTTTTGCCTTGGTGGCTTGCAAGTCCCTGATACGAGCTTTTTGCTCATCAACAACTTCTACCGGCGCCTTGGCAACAAAAGCCTGATTGTCCAGCCTGCCTGCCAGCTTCCTGATTTCGAGGTCCAGCTTATCAAGCTCCTTGGTCAGGCGGGCCTTCTCCGCAGAAAGGTCGATGATACCCTCCAACGGAATAATAACCGTTATTTCACCAATAACAACCCGTGCTGCTCCGGAGATATCGTCCTGATTCACCAGCTTCACATCCTCAAGACGGGCCAATGCTTGGATCAAGGCCTGATGCGTCTTCAGGCGCTCTTGCGTGGCAAGGGAAGCATCCTTGACGAGGATTGGCAATCTGGCAGAGGGGGGCACGTTCATTTCAGAGCGAACAGACCGTATGGCGGAAATGCAATCCACAACCCAGTCCATTTCCTCACGGGCATCCTGTTGGTCCAAGCCACTTAAACCAGACCACTGGGCCAAGGCCAGCATGCCTGATCGCTCGGCTGTTTCAGCCCACAGAGTTTCTGTAATAAAGGGCATAAAGGGATGAAGAATGATCAAAATTTGATCCAGAACCCACGCTGTAACTGCACGAATTTCCGCCTGGGTGGCCGGGTCATTGCCATTGAAAATGGGCTTGGCAAACTCCAGATACCAGTCACAGAACGTACCCCACGTGAACTGGTAAGCCGCATTGGCCGCATCATTGAAACGATAGGCAGACAAGGCCACAGAAACCTTTTCCGACGTCTCGGCCAGCTTGCCGACAATCCAGCGTGCCAACGTATGCTTGACGGCGGATGGATCAAAGCCTTCAACACCATGGCATGCGTTCATTTGACAGAAACGTGCGGCGTTCCACAGCTTGGTTGCAAAGTTGCGATACCCCGCTATGCGCTGTTCGCTCATCTTGATATCGCGCCCCTGAGCCGCCATGGCAGCCAAAGTAAAACGCAGGGCATCTGTTCCATACCGGTCAATCAGATCCAGAGGGTCCATAACGTTCCCCTTGGACTTGGACATCTTCTGTCCTTTTTCATCACGTACAAGGGCATGGATGTAAACATCACGGAAAGGCACATCATCCATGATGTACATACCAAACATCATCATCCGGGCAACCCAGAAAAAGATGATGTCAAATCCCGTGACCAACACATCACCGGGATAATACCGAGCCAGTTCGGGGGTCTTTTCGGGCCATCCCAGCGTGGAAAAAGGCCACAGTGCCGAGCTGAACCACGTGTCAAGAACATCAGGATCGCGCACCAGATCAACAGGATGGCCGTAATGACCTTCTGCAGCTGAACGTGCTTCTTCTTCACTCATTTCAACAAAGGGCGTACCGTCTGGACCAAACCAAGCCGGGATCTGGTGGCCCCACCATAGCTGCCTAGACACGCACCATGGCTGAATATTGCGCATCCACTCAAAGAACGTGTTTTCCCACTGGCGGGGAGCAAAAACAGTGCGCCCCGTTTCCACAGCCTCAATGGGGCCCTTGGCCAGCTTGGGTGCATCAACAAACCACTGGTCCGTCAACCATGGCTCAATCACAACGCCAGATCGGTCACCATACGGGACCGTCATCGGGTTTTCCTCGATCCGCTCCAGGAGTCCTTGTGCCTCAAGGATCTCAAGAATTTTATCACGCGCCACAAAACGATCCAGCCCATGGAATGCGGCAGGCAAAGTAACCAGAGCAGGCGAGCCATCTGAATTCAGAACCGCTTGCGCCTGTCCGTTGACAAAGCACAAAAGCGGTGTTGGCTCCGCTAGGATACGGGCATCCCGATCAAAAACATTAACGAGATTCAAGGAAGACCGCTTGCCGACGTCAAAGTCGTTAAAGTCATGAGCCGGCGTTATCTTAACCGCGCCGGTTCCCTTTTCCGGATCAGCATGCTCATCAGCAATAATGGGGATAAGGCGCCCGGTTACAGGCAGACGTATCTGCTTGCCTATCAAATGAGCGTAACGCGTGTCATCGGGGTGAACCGCCACACCGGTATCGCCGAGCATTGTCTCCGGCCTAGTAGTGGCGACCGTGATGAACGTACCATCCATGCCATCAACAGGATAGCGCAGGTACCACATCTTCCCTTTGATCTCGCGCTGCTCTACCTCGAGATCCGAGATGGCTGTATGGAGCTTTGGATCCCAGTTAACCAAGCGCTTGGCACGGTAGATCAAGCCATCCTTGTGCAGCTTGACGAAAATGGTGCGTACAGCCTCTGAAAGGCCGGCATCCATGGTAAAGCGCTCACGACTCCAGTCAGGCGAAGCACCAAGACGGCGCAGCTGCCGTACAATTGTACCGCCGGACTGTTCCTTCCACTCCCAGACTTTCTCCAGAAATCCCTGCCGCCCCAGATCGTGCCGGGAGATGCCATCTTTCTCCAGATTACGCTCGACCACCATCTGTGTAGCAATGCCCGCATGGTCGGTTCCCGGCTGCCAAAGGGTATCGCGTCCGGTCATCCGATGATAACGAGTCAGAATATCTTGCAGGGTAAAGGTCAGGGCATGCCCAATATGCAGGCTTCCTGTCACATTGGGGGGGGGCATCATGATGGTATAGGGCACCTGGCCCGACCCGACATGTGCGCGAAATACTCCGCCCTCTTCCCACTGCTTGTAAAGTTTCTCCTCAACACCAGCCGGATTATAGGTTTTGTCGAGCATATCTCTATTGTTCCACTTCACGTAGTAACACCTGGATGCCCCCAAAACGGGGACGCGCCAACCCTCTTGCGGGGGCTGACGCGCACATCCCTTCGATCAAATCGTTTTTTATTGCTTTTCGGTCCCGGAAACCAGCTTTTCAATTTCCTTGCGTACAAGACGCTCGACCATATCCGGCAAATGCTGATCCAACCAGCTTGCCAACATGGGCTTCAGCATGTCACGCACCATCCCCTCCAGCGTGACGTCACTGTGCCCCATGCCAATAGCCCTGACCCGGGCAATGGTCGCAAGCTCGGAAAAAGCCGCAGCCGATTGAGCCGCGGCAGGTGGAGACAGCAAGGCACTGCCATCATCAGCTGTCATTGTCGGGGTGGGAGAAACTTTCACGGGCGCTGGTTCCAGTTCACCTTCATCTTCCTCGACAGCCCAAGATTCCTGCGACGGTGGCGCAGGGGGCAGCTCGGGCACTGCCCCCAAGACCAAGGGCTCCTCATCATCCTCAACCATGGCAGGAGTCAACTCAAGAACATCGTCACCATCAGCCTCCGGAGCAGATGCCGGCTCGGAAGGTTGAACCGGAGCCGGCTGGGGCGGCTGCTGCGTCTCTGCCTCTTCGTCCTCCGACAGGATTTTCCTGATGGAGGCGAGGATATCCTCCATCGATGGTTCCTGACCTTTGCCGTCCATGACGATCTCCAAGCCCCTAACGCGCTTTTCTGCCCGTACGCCCACCGTCCGGGGAACCGATATATCATTGCCGCCTAAGATTTTGCAAACAACAGGATATCGCTGTTTCTATCCGATTGCGGCAAAAAAAATGCTGCCACGACGTGGGCGACAAGGCAACCCTTGGAGCAAAAACGGGAAATCAGGCCAAGAACGCCTTTTTTCTGCCATTCTAGGCAGGACAGCCCCGGTTTGGCTGCGGTATCCCAAGATTGGTCCTGTCAGCCAAAACAGGGTCATCACCCCCTTGTCAAGACCCGAACCATGCCCCTTCCACATCGTTATAATGCTCGATGGGGTCATAAATACCAACATCCAAACCAAGAGTTTTGGCATCCAGACGCCCGACAGCAGACAGCAGGGAATGCGCCGCAACCCGTTCATTCCGCTGGGCCGTAACAAGACTGACCCTTGCGTTCAGCAACTCCTGCTCGGCATCTAGAACATCCAGAACCGTTCTTGATCCAACCTGAGCCTCCCTCTGCACACCTTCCAGTGCAACAGTAGCAGCCTCTATCTGAGCTTGGATTGATTCAATCTGCGCCCTTGAGGCAACAAGACTCTCCCAAGCCCGGACAGCAAGCTCGCGCGACTTATTTCTTGCATCGTCAACCTGAAGCCGTGCCTGCCCGGCTTTTTGCTTGGCTTCCCTCAAACGGGACCAAGTTGCTCCACCTGCTTCGTACAGGGGAACATCAACAACAGCCATAATGCGGTATCCCTTGGTCCGGGCACCATCCAGTGATTGGTCATAGGTTTTGGTTTGATCGGCTTGGAGCTTTACCGCAGGCATCAACTCACCACCCGTGGCATCAACCGTATTCTGGGCCGCCTCCGCAGAAAACTCCGCAGCCAGAACATTGGGATGCATAGCCTGTGATGCTTCCACTGCTTCATCGAGTGAGGCAGGCAAGTGTGGAGGTTCGGACGGATACCGCATGTCGTCTGCAGGAAGACCAACCAGCCGTTCAAAATTAGCACGACTTGCTTTTAGCTGGGCTTCAGCATTAATGCGATCCGCCGTTGCCTTAGCCAAGCGCGCTTCGGATTGACTGACATCAGTACGTGTCAATTCGCCAACCCTGAACCGGTCTTGCGTGGCCTCAAGCTGACGGGCCAGAACCTGTTCATTATTGCGGTTCAGATCGACAACCGCCTGATCCCGCACAACGTTCAGATAAGCTTCGGCAACAGATTGCAGAACAGTCTGTTCTGTGACAGCCAGCTGGGCCCTAGCCGCCTTCACCGTATTCTCAGCCGCTTTTGTGTCGTTGACAGTCCTGAAGCCGGAAAAAATATCCTGCTCAAGTTTTACACTAACCGTGCGTGGGTTCGAGCTTTGGTATCCATCGCGGCTTTGACGGGTGTTAGAATGGTCACGCGCGTAACCAGACGTTCCGGAAAGCTGGACACGGGGCCTCCAGCCTGACAAAGCCTGCGGCACCTTTTCATCAACAGCACGAACACGCGCCCGATCAGCCTGCAGCTCCGGATTACCGGCGTACGCAGCAGCCAGCGCATCTTCCAGCGACATCGCCTGCGTACAAACGGGAAAAACAAGGCCCGGAAAGAATGCGGCAGCAGCAAAAACTGAAAGCGTTTTTTTCATCCGTCGTGTCCACCCGCAACGTCCCGCCAATACGGGAGCAACAAAACCACTGTGCCCGTAAGTTAGGCCGGACACGCAAAAATACATAAAGCGGGTAAGACTATAGAGCGTTGGAAGCGTAACGCAACCCACGACTGTTGGCTACGCTTCCAAATCAGCGACAGAAACTAGAACTGGAAACGTCGCGGTGCACGAAACCCGGGGAGCAATGGGATATTCGCATCAAAAAGACGCCGGTGACCAACGGCATTCCCCGAACGCGTATACAGCACAGCAGTTCCCTGCCCGCCCTTGTCAAGAACAGCAACCAGACGGCCACCCGGGGCAATCTGTTCCAGCAAGGCATCTGGGATAAACTCAACGGCCCCATTCACCAGTATCACATTATAGGGTGCCTGGGCCGGATACCCGCTAACCAAAGGAGCGGATACAATAGCTGCGTTATCGACCCCCAGCGAAGTCAAGGTCGCACTTGCTCCCTTGATCAGCTCAAGGTCGGATTCAACGGAAACCACTGTCGACACCATACGCGACAGAACAGCCGTCGCATAACCACTGCCAGTGCCAATTTCAAGTGCCACATCGGACGGATCAATCTCAGCTGCCTGCAACAGGCGGGCCAGAACCATGGGTTCCATCAGAATACGACCGTTCCCTATTTCCAGATCATCATCAGCATAGGCAACAGAACGCAGATGGCGCGGGGCAAAAGCCTCGCGGGGGACCGCGGTCATTGCCTCAATAACAGCCGGATCTGTCACCCCATTGGGACGAATCTGGCCTTCGACCATATTGTGGCGGGCAATGGCGTAATCCATGCGGCAACCCCTTGCAAACGTGATGCTTCAATGTGGACAGGTTGTGTGCAGACACAACACTCCCTGTTTATAGCCTTCTGTCGTAGCCTTGACAATGGACACATCGGATTGGTCCGATCCCGGAAATAATTGGTGCTTCGGGGCTATTTTCTCTGTTGACCGGATGATAGGCCATCGATATAAACCGCTTCCTCGGTTGCAGTTCTGCTTTTGGCACGGGTTTGCAGCGAGTCGCGAGGCCGGGTGGCAGAGTGGTGATGCAGAGGACTGCAAATCCTTGTATACCGGTTCGATTCCGGTCCCGGCCTCCAAATTTTTATGTTCCGGCGTAGCTCAGCGGTAGAGCCCCCGACTGTTAATCGGGTTGCCGTAGGTTCGAATCCTACCGCCGGAGCCATATTTCTAGAACATCCCCCCTGAAATATGCCATCTGATCTTCAGACACACAGGTCTTTGTGCTGTGTGCAGAAATGCGCCATGTGGTGTATCCTTGTCTGTGCAATTTTTTGTCCTTGTTGGCCTGCTCTTCCCGAAGGTCGGAAACCATGGGCGTACGCCATCTTGAAAAATTACTGCGTCCAAGTTCACTGGCTGTCATCGGTGCATCTCATGCACAGGGCAGCGTCGGAACCGTTGTCATGCGGAATCTTCTGCATGGGGCTTTCAGGGGGCCCGTCTTACCGGTCAATCCAAAGTACACATCAGTACAGGGCGTACTGGCCTATCCTGATATTGCATCCATTCCTATTGTGCCGGATCTTGCCATTCTGGCTGTCCCACCAGAGGAATCCGTTGCCGCACTTGAAAGCCTTGGCCAACGTGGAACCGAAGCCGCCATATCGGTTACATCCGGACTGGGGCGCGTCTCCGACAACCCGGCACTGACCGGACAGCTGCTGAATATAGCACTGCGCTACGACATCCGCCTTCTTGGACCCAACAGCCTTGGGCTTCAGGTCCCTGCCCTTGGCCTGAATGCCAGCATGGCCCCTCAAGCCGCACATCCGGGCAAGATTGCTTTTGTCTCGCAATCCGGCGCTCTGTGTACAGCCGTTCTGGACTGGGCTTGGCCACGCGGCATTGGCTTCTCTCACTTTATTTCGCTTGGCGGCATGATGAACACGGGGTTCGGCGATATCCTAGACTACCTAGGTGGAGATCCCGACACACGCGCCATTCTTTTGTATATGGAAAGCATTCCTGAACGTCGCAACTTCATGTCAGCCGCCCGATCGGCAGCGCGTAACAAGCCTGTTCTGGTCATAAAAGCCGGGCGTCACCCTGCGGTACAAAGCGCCACGGTCAGCCATACCGGTGCCTTGGCCGGCAATGATGACGTATATGAAGCGGCCATAAGGCGCGCGGGCATGCTGAGGGTTTACGACATCGAGGAGCTTTTTTCGGCGACCGAGACCCTTGCCATCATCAACCGCCCGAAAGGACCACGCCTTGCCATTCTGACAAATGGCGGGGGCATAGGCATCCTTGCAGTCGATGATCTTCTAGATGAAGGTGGAACGCTGGCAGAGCTATCGGACGAGACCCTTGAAAGCCTGTCAAAGGCATTGAATGCCACGTGGTCACATGGCAATCCGGTACAAATCCACGGTGATTCAGACGGAGCTAGGTACGCTGCGGCACTTGGTGCCTTGGCACAAGCTCGTGAGGTGGATGGCATCCTTGTCATGCACGCCCCTACCTGTCAAAGCGACCCCTTGGAAGTCGCCGAAAAGATTGTTGCCACAGCCCGCCAGAACAAGCGCACAAGCGTCATGGCCTGCTGGGTTGGGGACGATCGCGTGGAGAAGGCGAGAGCCCTGTTCCATCAGTCCGGAATACCCAATTTCCAGACCCCGCACCAAGCCGTCAGGGCTTTTTTGCATATGATCAAATACAGGCAGGTCCAAGACTTGCTCATGGAAACTCCGGCAAGCCTGCCAACAGAATTCACGGCCAACACAAAAATGGCACGTCGGATTATCTCTGAAGCCTTGGAGGCCGGACACAGCACCCTCTCCGAACCGGAAGCGAAAGCCCTGTTATCGGCATATGGCATTCCTGTTGTCGAAACACGGGTTGCCCATTCGCCCGAGGAAGTCCGTAGTATCGCGGAGGAAATGGCCGGCCCCCTGGCCCTGAAAATCCTGTCACCGGACATTCACCACAAGAGCGACAAGGGCGGTGTTCGTCTCGGCCTCTTCGGAGCTGATGATACAGAAACAGCCGCCCGGCGTATGCTGGCCCGTATCAAGGATAATTTTCCCGATGCTGAAATACGCGGATTCACCGTTCAGCGGATGGAAAAAAGGGAAAATGCACACGAAATTATCATTGGCTTACACGTTGATCCGGTCTTTGGCCCGGTTATCCTTTTTGGCCATGGTGGAACAGCAACGGAAATTATCAATGACCATGCCATTGCCCTGCCCCCCTTGAACATGACACTGGCACGGGATCTTGTGGAAAGAACCAGGGTGTCCCGCCTTCTGCAAGGGTTCCGGCATCAGGAACCAGCCGACATGGAAGCCTTGTGCTTGGCGTTGGTACAGGTTGCCCAGATGGCCATAGATCTTCCGGAAATACAGTGGCTTGATATAAATCCCCTATTCTGCAATCACCAAGGCGTTATTGCCTTGGATGCCAAGGTAGAAATCGCTCCATGGAGAGGCGGATCGCTTGTCGACCGCTTGGCGATCAGACCATACCCCAAGGAGCTCGAAGAGGTTTATACCATGCGCACCGGGCAGGATGTCATCCTGCGTCCCATTCGTCCGGAGGATGAGCCAAACCATCATGTTTTTGTATCAAGACTTGATCCGGAAGATATCCGCTTCCGCTTTTTTGGCGTGATCCAAGAGTTGCCACGCAGCCAGATGGCCCGGATGACCCAGATCGATTACGATCGTGAGATGGCTTTCATCGCCGTAGGATACGACGCAGAGGGTCAAAGCGAGACACTGGGCGTAGTCCGGGTTGTCAATGATCCGGATCATGAAGAGGCTGAGTTCTCGATTGTTGTGCGCTCCGACCTGAAGGGAACCGGCTTGGGGAACGCCTTGATGAATAAAATGATCCGCTACTGTCGCAGTACGGAAGTACGGAAAATGACCGGGCAGATCCTTATAGAAAACAAGAGGATGCTGACCTTTGTTGAACAACTTGGTTTCCGGCGGGTACGCAATGTTGATGTTGACGTTGCCGAGGTTGAACTGGATCTTCTGGAAACGCACTGAACTCTTTTATAACGTCCCCCTGATATCCCGTGCCGGAGCCTTCTGTTCATGGTGTTTCCTTCTGTGCCTGCTTCCCCAAAAGTCTATGCCATCATTGTTGCCGCAGGGCGCAGCAACCGCTTTGGCGGCCCCGTTCCCAAGCAATATGCCATAGTCAATGGCCAACCCGTTATCCGGCAATCAGTATGTTCTTTTCTGAACCATCCCGATATTGACGGCATACAGGTTGTTATCCACCCCGACGATGAAGCCCTGTACCAGGAAGCCGTTGGCGATCTTCCCTTGTGCACGCCTGTTTTTGGTGGGCAAGAGCGACAGGACAGTGTCCGGAACGGCTTGGAGGCCCTCTGCAAACACGCTCCCGATTTTGTCCTGATCCACGATGCTGCCCGTCCCTTTGCAGGGCCAAATGTGATTGACGCTGTTTTGCAAGCCCTACAGTCCGCCCCCGCAGCAATACCCGGGACGGAAGTCGCAGACACACTCAAAAGCGTTAATAGTGATTGTGTCGTCCTCCACTCTGTCAGCCGGAAAGGGTTGTGGCGCGCACAAACACCCCAAGGATTTTGCTTCAAGACAATCCTTGATGCACACAGACAGTGTGCCGGCCTGTCACTGACGGATGATGCTGCCCTTCTGGAGCATCTTGGCAAAGGCCCGGTGCAAATGGTCGCAGGCTCGTCTGAAAACTATAAAATCACTTGGTCAGATGATGTGGACAAAGGCAGCCAGGTACCTTGCATCAACATGGAAACACGAACGGGTATTGGCTTTGATGTTCATGCCTTCACAACAGGAAACACCCTGACCCTCTGTGGCGTCAGCATTCCCTTTTGCAGAAAGCTGTCTGGTCATTCTGATGCTGATGTTGCCATGCACGCCCTGACCGATGCCCTGTATGGCTGTATCGGAGCCGGCGATATCGGCGTTCATTTCCCCCCCGGAAACGCACACTGGAAAGACGCACCATCACGAATCTTCCTAGAACATGCCTGCAACCTGATCCGCCAGCAGGCTGGCCGCATCATCCATGTCGACGTCACCATAATCTGCGAAGAGCCCAAACTTGGGCCCTATCGTCAGGACATGATCCTGTCCCTTGCACGGATTATGGATATTCCGGGGTCCCGGGTCAGCATCAAAGCGACGACGACAGAACGCCTCGGATTTACAGGACGAAAAGAGGGCATAGCCGCACAGGCTATTGCAACCGTATTATTGCCAGCGGGGTAGCGCTGTTTCAAACAGGGAAAAGGGCCGCCGCAACACGGCGGTCCTCGGCCAACAGTACATTAAAAGTACGGCAAGCGGCTCCGGTATCCATAACGTCGCAGGACGCAAACATCTCGCCTAGCACTTGACGCAGAGAAGTTGGAAGGAAGGGGGAGGTCCGCCCTCCCCCAATCAATACAATCTCAATACCGGGGTTATATTCCTGCACGGACCGAAAGGACTCAGCGGTCAAACTTTCCGGTGATGAAACATCCCACGAGCAGGAAAAAGTCGGAAACACAAGAATAGGAGAGCTCCAGACAGTACCGGCAATACGAAAGTTACCGTCGCCATAGGCGGAGATAATCTGCCTGCCTGCGGGAACAACCGGTGTAATGTCCATTTTTCTCTCCATAAGCATGGGATCAGACTAGACACTTTCCTTGGTATCTTCCTTTTCTTTTGCAGGCTTGGACGGTTCGGTCTTTGCGTTGACAGAAGCCAACATTTCGCGGGCAACCTTGACCTTCACCCCTTCTGCAATCTCAACCTGAAGCTCGGCATCCATAACCTTCGTAACGGTACCAATAATCCCGCCCGACGTCACGACGACATCACCGCGGCGCACGTTGGCCAGCATTTCGCGATGAGCCTTCATGCGTTTCTGCTGGGGACGAATCAGCAGAAAGTAAAAAACAACAAAAATAAGTGCCAATGGCAAAAGCTGCAGAAGACCAGACTGCATGCCTCCGGCTGCTGCATCAACAGCCTGGGCATGGGCGGGGGAAATCAACATCAGCAATTCTCCTGAAAAGCGGGCATCGGATAACATTCCGGGCGGCGAATATACTGCTGCATAACCCCATTGCAAATGCAATCCGCAGCACAACGGGGAAATTTCATGCCTGACAGACGATGGTCACAGACACAATCACACCGTGGTTTCAATATCTCATCGTTCATGAGACAAGAACTGAGGATACAGCCCTCCAAAGATAGGTCAATCTCTTGAGAAACATAATAATATATAGAAGAAAGTTGTTTTATAACAAGAGCCTGACCAAGACTTTCGGATGATACACCATAACTCTGGAAGGGATTCGTATACAACACGATGTCCGGAGAAAAGGACGAAAACACCGCCTCCAGCTTTTTGCGGAAAATGCGCAGGTCCTTACACTCTGCATATAGGCCATACCTGAAATGATGGCGCATATTCAGGGAATCTGCCCAAAGCCACTCTGACCTTAATCCGGTCTTGAGGAACATGACTCCAGCCACTTCCCTTCCCCTTGAACACGTTTCCATCAGAAGGGGAGATATGAGGGAAAAATACCTCAAAAGTCAAACGGAAACTTCCGTGATGACAGGCACGGCTCCATAAGGGATATTTCACGCTCCGGTTCGTTAGAATCAGGCCAATGCCATGACCAGTAAAAGCATCGTGGCCAGGGCGATGCTCCTGGCTTCTCAACGAGGAATCAAGTCACAGCGGGCCCTGTGCCTTGCCGCGGGACTGAAACCTGACTTCTTAAGGGATATCAGGTCAGGCCGCACAAAATCACCGCGCGCTGATAACTTGGCCAAACTGGCTGAATTTCTTGGCGTTTCGTCAGACTGGCTTCTTCACGGCGAAACCCCAGAATGCAATAAGGGAAATAACACTGACAAATCTAGCGTCTCGCCCTCGCAAGTCATTGTTCGAGGAGAAGTCTGTCCGGGAAAGTGGGTGAAATTTCCCGAATGGCCACCAGAAAAACACCGGATCTGCCCCCTGCCCCCCGGAAACCCTTGGTCAACTGCATACGGGTTACAGGTTGGCTCGGGGGGCATATACGATATCTTCCAAGCAGGTAGCGTTCTCATATGCGTTCCTGTCGCAGATGTCCCAGTCTCTGTAACAGATGGCATGTGGGTCATTGTACGGCGCTTCATGCCGTCTCCGGATCGGTACGAATTGACAGCACGGCGCCTGAAGGTGCAGAAAGATGGCTCGCGCGTGCTGACGGTGCCATCACCAGACCCAATATTACCGCCCATTCCTTGGCCGGCTCCTGATGCACCTCATACATCTGTAATAGCCGTCGTTATAGGTGCCTATCAGGCACTACTGCCCTTGGGATCATCAACGCCCCCGGCTTTCCATTCGGGGTAATCGTCAGGCGTTGGCAGCAGACGAAGTATTCCGTACTTCCAGAGGATAGAGCCACGCCAGATCGGCGCTCCGAAATAATCATTCTGATCGAACCCGGCATCTGAAACAGACTTTCCATCACAACCCCGGCTTTTTTCGCACATAGAAAAACACCCCATGTTATGCCGTCTCCTGTCCATGCGCATGGACCGGGCGGCGGCAGGTCAATCCTGGCCAGTTTGATTTGCCGGGGGGTGTGCAAGACCCTCTGGGCACCGGGTTGCAGCCCGGTGGCCTCTCCGCCCGCCAGCCATATACTGAAGGCGAAGAACCCGGATCATATTCACCTCGATTAACGAGATCAAGAACGTCGGGATACATAATTATCTCTATCTATCAAATAGATAGTATGGAAAAACACGCATAGATCTATACGCTGCACATGACAGAAAAAAATCCATCCTGCGTGCATCCATAGAGAATTGCCGCTTGAGGTTTTTGCATCACCGGGATAGGAGAGCATCCTCTGGAACAGTGCAGGAAAGAGGACGCTATTCTCATGGCTACACATAACAACACAGCCCGGCACGTTCATATTGTCGGCGGTGGACTGGCTGGATGCGAAGCAGCCTGGCAGCTGGTCAATGCCGGTGTTTCAGTTGTTATCCATGAAATGCGTCCACAAACTACAACCAATGCCCATCAAACAGATCACCTCGCCGAGCTCGTCTGCTCGAACTCTTTTCGTTCTGATGATGCCCTTTACAATGCCGTAGGTCTTTTGCACGAAGAAATGCGGCGCTGCTCATCCTTGATCATGGAAGCAGCAGATCACACAAAAGTACCAGCGGGTGGCGCCTTGGCTGTCGACAGGGAAGCCTTCTCCGCATTCATTACCAAACGTGTGCAGGATCATCCGAATATACGTGTCGAGCGCACCGAACTGCGTACACTGCCTCCGGAAACGTGGGGCCAAACAATTATTGCAACAGGCCCCCTGACATCATCACCCTTGGCAGAAGAAATCCGCACCGCTACGGGTGAGGAATCCTTGTCCTTCTTTGATGCGATTGCTCCAATTGTACACAAGGATTCTATTGATCTGTCAAAGGCATGGTTCCAGTCACGCTATGACAAGGGCACCGGAACAGATTATATAAACTGTCCTATGACGCAGGAAGAATACGAAGCATTTCTGGATGCTCTATTGGCAGCTGAGAAAACGGAATTCAAGGACTGGGAAAAAGACACACCGTATTTTGAAGGCTGCCTGCCCATTGAGGTCATGGCCGAACGCGGACGACAAACGCTTCTTTATGGCCCCATGAAACCGGTTGGGCTGACCAATCCGCACACACCCGGGCAGAAACCCTATGCTGTTGTGCAGCTTAGGCAAGATAACGCCTTGGGTACAATCTACAACATCGTTGGTTTCCAGACGAAGTTGAAGTACGGAGAACAGAGCCGCGTGTTCAGAATGATACCCGGCCTTGAAAATGCAGAATTCGCACGGCTGGGCGGCATTCATCGGAACACATTCTTGAACAGCCCTCGCCTTCTGGACCATAGACTGCGCTTGAAGAATAGACCGGACATCCGCTTTGCCGGACAAATTACAGGCTGCGAAGGCTATGTCGAAAGCGCAGCTGTCGGGCTGATGGCAGGGCTCTTTACCGCTGCGGATGTCTTGGGCAAACACCTTGACTCCCCCCCCATCACAACCGCGATGGGGGCCATGCTTGCCCACATCACCGGGGGCGCTGTTTCAGACACCTACCAGCCCATGAATATCAACTTCGGTCTTTTCCCGGAGCTGACCGATGATCGCGATGCAAGAGGCAAGAGAATCAAGGGACGCGAACGCAAGCCCCTGTATGCACAACGCGCATTGGCCAATCTTGATGCATGGCGGAAGGGTAACTTCTTTTCATAAGGCCCCTACGACGCAGCAGAGCGGAAAGCTTCAGCAATTTCGTTCCAGAGCATACGGCTCTGGGCTGCTATCAAGAATCCTTCGTGGATGCTTGGGCTGTACGGGCTACCATCCATAAATCCGCTAATACCACCGGCTTCTTCATACAGCAGAACCCCTGCTGCATGATCCCACGGGGCAAGCCTGCGGAAAGCGGCAAACTCTATACGTCCGGAGATCAACGCCATATAATCATGGGCCGCACTTCCATGACGAATGTTATGGGCAAAGCGCCCCTGAAGAGACTTGGGCGTATTGGCCCCCGGTGATCCTGTACGTTCTGACAGCGGACGATCATGCGGCTCCAACCGAACCCTGACGCCATTGCGGATCACCCCATTGCCACGGTATCCACACAGGGTAACATCGTTAACAGGGTCATGCAGCCACCCCGCCATGGTTACACCATCACGAACCAAGGCAACAACCGTTGCAAAAACAGGATTTCCACTGACAAAATTGGCGGTACCATCCAGCGGATCAACAACCCACACAAGCGGTGCTGTTCCAATAGCCCGTATCAAATCAGGGTCAGCATGACAGCCTTCCTCACCAACGACCATAGATTCAGGCATAATTTCCGTCAGCAAAACGGAAAGCCTCTGCTCGGCCAAGATATCCGCTTCTGTTACCAAGTCATTAGCGGATGTCTTGCTTTGCACTTGGCTTGCAGACAACGCACGGAACCGGGGCAGGATTTCTGTCTTCGCAGTGTCCCGGATAATATCTGATACGAGGGCAAGAAAAGCATCGTCCATTTCATAGGTATACTCCATAGATCAAGGAGTAACCAGAACAATGGGACCTGCTTAGATGCCCATGTCAATCGGGAAGACTTGTTGTCCTGGTCGCCAAACGTCCGGCATCAGCGGGATCAAGGCGTACGATCAGACGCACCCCCTCTTCATGGTCCTCCCGGCTCAGGACCTCTCCCTTTCGATAGATCCACGCCAGCATTTTTCCATCAGAAGGCGGAACAACCAGCTCTACAGCCACACGTGCTAAGGCCAGACAGTCGTCAATACGGTGCAGCACATTGCCCACACCATCCCCGGACAAGGCTGACAAAAGAAGTGCCCCGGTGTCTGGATCGACGGAAGACTCCAGAAGAAGATCTGCCTTGTTAAGAACCTCGACAACCCTGCCCTCAACAGCGGGATCCAGACCCAGTTCATCACGCAGAACCTTCTCAACATCCCGTTTCTGAGATTCACTGTCGGGATGTGCACAATCCCGGACATGTATGATCAGGTCAGCCTCAAGAACCTCTTCCAGCGTGGCATGGAATGCAGCCACTAACTCATGCGGGAGATCAGAGACAAAACCAACCGTATCTGACAGAATCACTGTCCGACCGGATGGCAACTGCAAGGCACGCATCGTTGGATCCAACGTCGCGAAAAGCTGGTCTTCCGCCATAACGGCAGCACGGGTCATCTGGTTAAAAAGCGTGGATTTTCCCGCATTTGTATACCCGACAAGGGCGACAATGGGAAAGGGTGTCCTCTTGCGCGCTTTCCGGTGAAGAGTCCGGGTCCTCTTCACCGATTCAAGATCTTTCTTCAGGCGGACAATACGATCGCCGATAAGACGACGGTCAATCTCAATCTGACTTTCCCCCGGCCCTCCCATAAAACCAAAGCCGCCTCTTTGTCGCTCCAAGTGCGTCCAAGACCGGACAAGGCGCGATTTCTGGTACTCAAGATGGGCCAACTCAACCTGTAGCTGACCTTCACGAGTTCGTGCACGGGCACCGAAGATCTCCAGAATAAGCCCGGTGCGGTCAATGACCTTGGTTCCCCACGCCTTCTCAAGATTTCGCTGTTGGACAGGGGATAGACGCGCATCAACAACGACTATATCCACGTCCAGATCATCGAGGACAGGGGCAAGACGCTCGACCAGCCCCCCCCCTACATAGGTGGCTGGCCTGATGGCACTGACCAAGGCGACCTCGGACAGAACAATATCCAGATCAATAGCCCGAGCGAGACCAACAGCCTCAGCCAGTCGCGCCTCTGGAGCGCGCGCGCCACTCGCTGTCTTTTTTAAAAACGGGCACAGAACCGCAGATTTACTACGCCCGGAAACGGCAGAACGATCAGAATCCATAACGGATGAAACGCAAGGCTGGTTCACTCTTGTTCATCTTCAGGCTTGGGTTCAAAAAGCTGCACCGGACCACCCGGCATCACGGTGGAAACAGCATGCTTATATATCAGCTGGGTATGACCATCCCGACGGAGCAGAAGGCAGAAATTATCAAAGCAGCTTACAATACCTTGCAACTTAACCCCATTAACAAGGTAGACAGTGACTGGAATTTTTGCCTTGCGGATATGGTTCAGGAAAACATCCTGTATATTCTGGGATTTTTCGCTGGGCATGAGAGTCATGACCTTTCCACTTTTTGTTGCCCCTTCATCAGGGGGGACCGTCCTTCGGTCGGGTCTCTTTCGTTATCATCTATTTTCATTGCTGGGAACAGCAAGAGTACGCAAGACATCAAGAAATTCCCCACAGCTACCATAAATACCCAGCGGGGCCCATGACAGAAGATCATCCGCCAAGGGGCCATCGTGGTGAAGAAGAAAGGGTGTACAGCCTGCCCCCGTAGCGCATTGCATATCGATAGCATGATCACCAACAAACCAAATATCCTGGCCGGGCTTCAGACCAGATCCCTGCAGAGCGTACAAAATGTGTTCGACATGAGGCTTGTCGGCTTTTGCATCACCAGCTCCGGCCACACGATGGAACAAGCCCTCCCATCCCAAATGTTCTACCTCAATCCGCAACAAATCCCCAGTCTTGTTACTGACAATACCAACCCATGCCCCCATACCACGCATATGGCGCACCAGAGCTTCTGCATGGGGAAGAGGCCTCAGCATATCCAAATGACATGACCGGAAAGATTCATAAAAGATATCTTGGGCTTCCCTCCATCGCTCTCCAAAAAGATCAGGGAAACTATCGCGTAGCGAACGGGAAATGCGTGCCATCCCCTCTTCACGGGTCCAAGGAGCGTGTCCCATATGGACCAGGGTCATATTCATGGCCTTCAGGATGCACGGCCACGTATCAACCAACGTGTTATCCCAGTCAAAAAGCACGGCCTGCGGCGGGGATACAAGTAAAGGATCCATCATGACCTTCATCTCATGATACAGAGCTGCAAATAATCAAAAATATTCCAAGCGAACAGAGAACATTTTCTCAACCTTCTTGACGGCATCCGCAACAGCAAACAGAACTACCCTGTCACCACCCTGAACAACGGTATTACCACGGGGCATGATAACCTGTTCTCCTCGCACGACAGCCCCGAGCATAACCCCCGGAGGCAGCTTGAAATCACGCAAGGATTTGCCCACCAAGGGAGATGTATCGACGGCAACAGCTTCAATGACCTCTCCAAACCCTTCCTGAAGGGAATGAACGGCATGGATCCGCCCCCGACGGACATGAAGCAGAATATTTGAAACTGTAATGCCGCGCGGATTAACAACAACATCAACGCCCAAAGGCCCAGCCAAACCACCGTATGTCGTTTTATTGAGCAGGGCGATGGTTCTCTCCGCGCCATAGCGCTTAGCAAGCATAGCCGAAAGAATATTTGTTTCATCGTCGTTGGTTAGCGCAATAACGGTTTCAACACGGTTGACACCGGCTTCTTTCAGGATTTCGGGATCCAGAACATCCCCATTGATGACCGTTGCCCGGCTCAGGGTTCTAGCAATGTATTCTGCCCTGTCTTTGTACAACTCAACCATACGTAAGGATATATCTGGGTGATCCTGCTCAATCTGCTGGGCCAGAAACAGGGCAATATTCCCACCCCCCAGTATCAAAATGCGGCGGGCCTGCGGTGCCTCTTGGCCAAAAGCAGCCAAGGCGCGGCTCACATGCTCTGTCGCCACGACAAAATAGACAATATCTCCTTCAAGCATTTGATCTTCTGCAGAGGGCACAATCGGGCGATCATTGCGGACGATACCAACGATAACCAAGTGCAAATCGGGGAACAAAGCCGAAAGCTGGCGCAAGGGCGTATGCAGAACCGGGGTATCCGGCGTACAGCGCACCCCCAGAAGCTGAACCTTGTTGTCAACAAGCGGAATAATATCTGTCGTTCCCGGAACCTGCAGTCGACGGGCAATCGCACGGGCAACCTCGATCTCTGGGCTGATAATCACATCGATAGGCAAATCATTGTGATTAAACAAATTACCCCACATGGGATCCAGATAGGACTGGCTCCGTACGCGGGCAATCTTGGTCGGAACAGAAAACAGGGAATGCGCGACCTGGCAGGCAACCATGTTCACTTCGTCAACTGCCGTCACCGCTATCAGCAAACTGGCATCACGGGCACCGGCCTGTTCGAGGATCTCGGGATAAGAGGCGTGACCAACCACGGCCTTTACATCCAGCGTGTCCTGTATCTTGCGGATCAATTCCGGCCGTTGGTCAACAACGGTAATATCGTTGTCCTTCTCGGCAGCAAGATAATGCGCAATGTTGTGACCAACTTGGCCAGCGCCACAAATAATAACCTTCATGGTCAACAGTCTCCGCTGTCCTGAACAAGCCAACAGGCAAGGATTACAGTGCCCTTACCTTCTCCTCGCTGGACACCCCGAGATTCTTCAGCTTCCGATGAAGAGCAGAACGTTCCATGCCAATGAATTCGGCCGTTCGCGAGATATTGCCATTAAAACGGGTAACTTGTGCCAGCAGGTACTCCCGCTCGAACATCTCACGAGCATCGCGCAGAGGCAACGACATGATTTCAGCCGATCCTTCAAGCCGTAACAAGACCTCCGGCACAATCAGGCTGATTTCAGCCGGTAACATATCAGCGCGAATCACGTCCTCGTTATCCCCGGGAGCCATGATCAACAGCCAATCAATCACATTGCGCAGCTGCCTGACATTACCGGGCCAATCATAGGATTGCAGCACAGCCATGGCATCATCGCCGATGCACCGAGGTAGAGCGCCGGTACTACGAGCAGCCTGCTCCATGATAACGCGTGACAGAACCGGGATATCCTCCCGCCTGTCCTGTAGGGCTGGAACATGTATTGGCACAACACTCAGGCGATAATACAAATCTTCACGGAACTCGCCTTGGGCAATGGACAGACGCAAGTCGCGGGTAGTCGTGGCAATAACCCGAACATCGACTGCTATCTTCTTGGTTCCCCCCACGCGCTCGAACGTCTGCTCTTGCAAAACACGGACAATCTTTCCCTGGGTTTCCAATGGCATGTCACCGATTTCATCCAAGAGCAGTGTGCCACCATCTGCCTGCTCGAACACGCCAATCTTTCTGGATGCTTGCTCTCCCTCATAGCCTCTTTCGGTCCCGAAAAGCTCTATCTCCATGCGGTCAGGGTGCATGGTAGCGCAGTTGACGCAAACAAATGGAGCATCTGCACGGCGGGAATGAGCATGTATCAGCCGGGCCACCACTTCCTTGCCGGATCCAGCCTGTCCAACAATCAGAACCCTTGACCCCGATGGAGCCACACGGGCAATCGCCTGTCGAACATGCGTGATAGCCATTGACGTCCCATGCAGATCAGATGGAACAGAAATAGCACTCTTTAGCTGCTGATTCTCCATGCGCAGGCGGGCGGCCTCAAAGGCCCGCTCGACGACCAGCAAAAGCCGGTCTGTCTTGAATGGCTTCTCAATAAAGTCATAGGCACCGTTACGAATGGCAGAAACAGCTGTTTCTATTGTCCCGTGGCCTGAAATCATAACAACGGGAACCAAAGGATAATCACGGCGCAGAATATCAAGAAGCTGGAGACCATCCATCCCGGAGCCTTCCAGCCATATATCGAGGATAACCAACCCCGGAGCCTTATCAGCAACAGACATCAGAGCGTCCTCGGTGCTACCGGCCCCGCGGGTCACATACCCCTCATCCTCCAGAATTCCTGACAGAACTGTCCGAATATCAGCTTCATCATCAACGATCAGGATATCACGTGCCATGAGACCAACGTGCTGCCTTGTGCCTGAAAATGTGAAATGTGCTCCGGATCAAGCAGAAACACCATCCTGTACTACAGCCGATTGAAATGTAAACAGCATCGAAATCTGCGCTCCTCCGTCAGAAGCGTCTTCAAGTAACAGATCACCACCGTGGTCTTCCAGAATTTTTTTGACAATCGCCAAACCAAGACCCGTGCCTTTGGATCGTGTTGTGACATAGGGCTCGACCAAACGCTCCCGATTGGCCTTGGGCAACCCACGACCATTGTCTGAAACCAATACCCTGATGACACCACCCTGTTCCCGAAGAGAGACGGTTATACAGCCGGGATCCGTTGGATTATCCCGTGATTCAATAGCTTCAACCGCATTCTTTATAATGTTTGTCAAAGCCTGTCCAACCTGACGCGTGTCACACAAAACGACGACCTCTTCTTCCGGAATATCCAGAACAAAGCGAATAGCAGGATAAGCTGTTTGTTGAAGAAAACTATATTGCCTTATGATTTCACAGAGATTTTCATTCTTCATAACAGGCTGAGGCATCCGGGCAAACGCCGAGAATTCATCAACCATCTGCCCTATATCACCCACGTGGCGAATAATGGTATCCGTGCACTGCACAAAAACATCCTGTCCCTCTTGTATCTGTTTAAGATAACGCCGCTTCAGGCGCTCTGCAGAGAGCTGTATAGGAGTCAGGGGATTTTTGATTTCATGCGCTATACGACGTGCAATATCCGCCCAGGCCGCAGTCCGCTGCGCCGCTTGCAAAAGGGTAATGTCATCAAATGTAATGACATTACCAATAACCCTAGAATCAACATACTCGGCGCTAACCCTGACCAAGAAGGTCAAATCCTTCCCCCCACGGCTCAGAACCATTTCACGCTGGGCTGACTGCCCCTCGCACAGAGTCTCCTTTTCGGGCAGAAGAGGAGAAAACTCAGGAATCACAATAGAGATATGCTGGCCTTCCAATGAAGAAACAGCCGGGAGATCAAGAAGAGTCTGTGCCGAACGATTGACCAGTGTCACGAAGCCATCGGGAGACGTTGATATAACGCCTGCTGAAACCCCCTCCAGAACGGTCTCGGTAAACCGTTTCCGCTCATCCAGGGTTCTATTGGCTTCTAAAAGTTCTTTTTGCTGGGCTGTAATACGCGCGGTCATCCTGTTAAAGGCACGGGACAAAGCGGCAACTTCATCAGAAGCATCAACTTCTGAAACACGTACGGCCATATCACCAACAGATACACGCTCGCTGGCATTAATCAGCTCCACGATTGGCATCGCCCAACGGTTAGCCAAGTTCAGGCCAACCCAGACAGCTGCCAACAACAGCAAAAGCGATACCACAATGAAAACCAATGAAAAACGCAGCTCGAGTTCGGCCCGACCTGACTGCATCCGCTGGTACTGCTGCACAGCATTATCTGTATTGTCGATATGTCGGATGACATCAGTATCAACAAAGCGACCAACGTACAAAAACATCTCGGGCAGGGTATCAAGACGCACCAAGGCACGAACCCTGTCTTCATTCTCGCCTGTCAGGACCGCAACTTCACCCTGATCTGCTTTCTCGAGCGCCCACAGGGGTACATCCTCAAACTGAAGGGAAAACGTATACCCTGCCCGCGCACCAACTTTACCACTGCGCTCAAACAGGACGGCTTCGGTCAATCCACGCACATAAACCTGGGTCTGCAGATAGCGCGACTGATCATCGGGATTTTGCAGAAGCCTTTCCCAGTTACGCTGGATATCACCAGCCACAACCAACGCCTGACCAGCTATGGCTTGGCGGTGCTCATCCAGATAGGCCTGCGCAACAGCCTGACTCTCGGACAGGACCGTCTGAACCCGTTCCCCAAACCAGAACTGGACCCCAAGGTTAAAAAACAAGGCTGAAAAGACAGCAACCAGAATTGTCGGGGTAATCGCTACAGCACCAAAAAGACCAACCAAACGCAAATGAAGCCTTGACCCTGCTCCTCCGGTTCGGCGTGCAAGCCAAAGCGCAACGATGCTGCGAATAACCAGCGCTGATAGCACCAAAAGAAGAATCAGGTCGAGATTCAACAAGACGGATAAAGCGTGCCCTCCATCTGAAACAGGTTCCCAGAATCCGGCAAGAACAGCCCATGTTGCAGCACCAAAGACCAAGGCTGCCGCCCCAAGAAGAACGGCAAGCTTTCTGGCCACACCCCCTTGGCGCAACCATGCATAAAAACGCATGACGGAACCATCTTGTACGGGCTGATTCATACAGATCCCCTGACTGGACTGATAGACAACGCCCTGATTTTCTTGCGCAATGTATTGCGATTCAGCCCTAGCAAGGCTGCAGCGCGGAGCTGGTTACCACCTGTAGCATCAAGCGCAAGCGTCAACAGGGGACGCTCGAACTCAGACAGCAAGCGGTCGTATAAACCGGCTGGGGGCAACCCGTCCTTATGCATGGCAAAGTAGGCTGCCAAACTCCGCTGTACGGCTTCGGCCAGTCCTTCAACTTGAATCGGCAACACAACAGCAGCGCAATCTTCCGCCCCATGGCAAGAAGGCAAGGCCGAATCACTCTCGTCGGAAGAATTCTTATTGAGCATGCCGCTTGCAAGGCCGGACGAAGACAATCCATCTACAGGGCAAGCATGTGAAACCACCGAGATACTATCCTCTCACATCAAGAAACCAACGGGATAAACTTTCTACACCTTCCGGATAGAGACAAGGATCGGATATCAAGCTGCCAATGGCGCTTTGTCAATAACCTGCTCAAAAAAGAGCGATATGGACAGCAAAGCCTCACGAGCTTCTGTCAACGTATTGAAAGACTCCCGGAAGGCAGAAGCGCCGGGAATGCCTGCCACTCCCCACGCGACGTGCTTGCGGGCAACACGCAAGCCAACATCTAGCCCGTAGTGAGCAATAATATCACTGTAGTGTTCAAGCAAAAGATCCCGACGCTCGGGAAGAGAAGGAGGAATAACCGCACCCCCACCCTGTAAGGCACGTGCCAGCCCCCCTGGCAGCCAAGGCCTGCCCTGTGCCCCTCGCCCAACCATAACGGCTGCCGCGCCCGATTGAGCCAAAGCAGCCTGGGCAGTGCCCAAGTCAATGATATCACCATTCACCACGACGGGTAGATCTACCGCCTCGACCACAGGACGAACGGCAGACCAATCAGCCTTTCCCGTGTACATCTGACACCGGGTTCGTCCATGCACCGTAATCATCGCAACACCACTTTCACGCGCTATCTGCCCCATACGAACCACATTCTGCGTCCCGGAATCCCAGCCAAGGCGCATTTTAACCGATACCGGCACGGAAACAGCGCGGACAACAGCTTCCATGATAGCGCCCGCCAAGACTTCATCCCGCATCAGGGCAGAGCCCGCGTGCCCTTTGACAACCTTCTTCACCGGGCATCCCATATTGATGTCAATCAGGGCGGCTCCCCTGCCTTCGTTCATTCTGGCAGCATCTGCCATGACAACAGGCTCATTTCCTGCAAGCTGGACAGCCATAGGGTGCTCATCCTGACAGGCCGTGCTCATACGCAAGGTATCCCGATGGGCACGGATCATCTGGGCGCTGGCGATCATTTCCGAAAAAACAAGGCCAGCTCCGTACCGTTTGGCCAGACGCCTGAAAGGCTGATCCGTTACCCCTGACATAGGGGCAAGAAGAACCGGCGACACCGCATCAAGGCGGCCAATCCGCAAAGGATCGAAGGTATTGTTCATGAATTCAGGCTTTTTCCGTATTGCCCTGTAATGTACCGAGAAGACCTGCCCCAAGGTCAGAGCAAAGCTTGGGACACAAACTTGACCCCAGGCCAAGCCAAAGTCAAAAAGAGCCATGCCAGCAACACAAGACGTGCAGCGACCCGTCCCCTTGTACCACTAACAAAACGGGCCACGATCAGGATCACAACCGTTACAAACGTCAGGATACTCAAGATGCTCTTGTGATTGAAATCAAGCAGCACCCTGTGCTCAAGCCAATTTACAGCAAGTCCTGAACATAAGCCAAGGCCAAGAACGAGCCCACCCTGAAGCAGCATGGCCAAAGACAGCGCCTCGCTCTCGGCAACGGAAGGCAGCTTCCGGGTCAACCTGTTTGGTGACTTATGCTTTAGCGCTCGCTCCTGCAAAAAGGCCGACAGAGCCGCAACCGCCGCAAATGTAAGAAGGGCATAAGATAGGATGCCAACAACCACATGCAGGAAAAACCATATCCCTTCGCCATCCGTTGCAGACACGACAGGAAAAGAAACATGCTTTTCCCCGAATACAAGGTGGAACAGGGTTGCTACCCCACCCAGCAATAGAAGGTAGGGGGCCAGAAGAAACAGCAAGCGCCACCCCTGCCGCAAGACCAAAGCACCAACGACAAACAAGACCAAGGTTGACGTAATTGTCACCCAAAGGGAAAAAGAGAACCCCTCACCAAAACCATAATGGTAGAATTCAATAGCTTGAGCCCCTGACCCAAGCACAGCAAGACCCAAAGCACCCCAGAATGCAGAATCCCGCCCTCCCCCGTGCCGGAAAACCAGAAGAACGGCAGGGATAAGGGTAAAAAAAGCTGGAATTCCATAGAGAGGCATTGCTGACATGGCCGTGATCATACCCGCTTCAGTGCAGAACTCAATCCCGGCAACACAGATAAAGATCTAAAGGAACGTTGACAACTCTTGGCGATGATCCAGAAGATTGCGTGCACTCAGCCAAAGATCCAAGGCTCTGCTGGCTTCAGCCCACAAAGCCTCTCCTTCTGCAGCCATTGCGCGCGCCTGCGCAACATCACCACCCAAGGCAAGATCCTCTATATCCCGCCCCAGTTTCATAAGCCTAGAAAAACCGAAGTTGCTGGCGGCACCGGCAAGCTTGTGCCCTGAACGCGCAAGCAAATCTGGATCGGATAATCCCAAAGCAACAGAAAGCTCGGATACCGCATTATCCATACTCCGTCGCCCTAACCCCAGAATAGCCTTGAAGCTTTCCGTACCCAAGGCAGACAGCCTGTCCGCAATGAATCCTTCATCTAGGGAGGGTGAAGCCGTAGATAAAAAGGCTACCCCGGCAGAAGCTGTATCATCTGCGGAACCCGATGACTGTATGGAGCGTAACGCCTGCCGAAATGATTCTATGCGTATAGGCTTGGCCACAACACCATTCATACCAGCAGCCCTGTAGCGCTTCACATCATCTTCAAAGACGTTTGCCGTCAATGCGAGGACAGGAATTTGCGCCCGCACCGGATCATCAAGGGCACGAATGCGACGTACAGCCTCAACGCCATCAATATCAGGAAGGCGGATGTCCATGAGCACAAGGTCAAAACATCCCTGTGATACAGCCTCAACGCCATCCTTACCTGTAGAGGCAACCGATACGCGGTGGCCTTCACGCTCTAGAAACATAACCGCAACCCTCTGATTTACCTCAACATCTTCAACCAAAAGAATATCGAGAGGCTCCCCGCGCCCCGGTTGAGGTGCCATTGTATCCGGACCAGCTGACACATCCATACTGCCCATGACATAGGTTTCCCGTTCTATAGGCTTCCCTGTCGCCATGAAAGACAAGGGCGCAATACTTTGCTCGTATAACCGGCGAGCGATACCGGTTTCACGGACAATGGTACCGTCTGCGGCGCGTTCACGAACCAGTGAGAGTTCGATTGTGGCCACCCTGACATCATCAATCTGAACGCGTACTGTATGGCGGGTTTCGTCCCATGATGGATCATCAAGAGAATGAATGAGTTGCGGGCGATCTTCTTCAGTAATTCTGAAGACGAAATCTCTCAGCCCAGCAGGCTTTGCACCATCCCGGAATCCCCAGATTGCCTCCAGTCCTGCTGACCAGCGGGTTTTCCCTGTAGCCGAGGATGTTTCATACCACCCCGTTGCCGTACACTCCTCCATATGCCGCAACCGGTCCTGTAGCTCGGAGACAAGGGCCTTTTGTGCGGAAAGATCCATTTGCGCCTTTTTCTCTGCTTCTGTGCTACGCAATAACACCTGAAAAAGCTTTGATCCTTCCTCGTGCACAATCGAAATTGAACAGTTTGCTGGTACCACGCGCCCATCACGATTACGCAGATGGATCTCGAAACGGCGCGTACCACCCCACTCAACCTCTTCGTCATGCTCCAGATGTCTCAGGGCATGCAGGAAGCGCTCTGCCCACTCTCCCGAAAGAAGGGAAATGGCTGAGCGCCCAATAACTTCCGGCCCACTCCAGCCAAAAAGAGCCTCGGCACCACCCTCGTAGCGATGAATCCTAGCCTCAGAATCCAAAGTCAAAACGGCTTCTGGTATATGTTTAAGGAAATTATCAATACGGATATGTAAGCTATTGATCCTAGAGGATGTATCCTTGATACGCTGCTCAAGAATTGCACGCAGGTCAAGAAGGTGCCGCAGCTCCAGTTTCCGGCTACGGCGGCTTCGTCTCATGTCACGGGCCGAAAGAGCACCACACACCAGAGCACTTCCCCCCAGCGACAAAGCCAGAAGCGAGGTATCGCGGCCACCGCTCCATCCGGAAACCAGATCATTGACGAGGGAAAGAATAACGCTGGCCCCACACAGGATAACCAGGGCAGGACGAAGCCTCTCCCCTCCCCGACCCAGACCGACCTCTAGAATGCCGATAGCAAAGCCGGCAAGGCAGAAGACGCTGACAATGGTGTGCAAGATCAAAAGGTGATTATAGGGCAGGAAAAAAGCAGACAGAAAGATTGCTGACACAAGGACAAGAACAAAAGGAACAACACGATACAAAACACGGCTGACCACCTGATCGCGCACGAGAAGAAGAAAGAATGCCGGCGCCATGGGCAATAAAGCCAAGGTAAGCCGGTCCATGGTTTCCAGATGGATCAGCAAGTGAGGGAAAAACAGACTGATGTCGGCAAGATTGATTCCCTGCATCGCGGCAAGAATCGCAAGACCGCCTGCATAATGAGAGCGACCATAGCGCCCGGATGGTCCAGCCATCCACAAAGCAAGGCCAAGGCCAAGGCAAAGTCCGGGCACAACAAGTGAGAAGAGGGAAAGGTCAATGATATAGGGGCGGCCCATTGGCGCCCTGAATGCCAAGGCCGGAGCAGAGTGCACAAGCAGAAGCCCGCCCATGAAACCGCAGATCACAAAAAGCAGACGCCTTTTGCTCATGGATGCTTTCCTTCCCGGACAGGCAGCGTAAGACAGCGGTTACGGCAGGCTACAACAAAGTATAGCTGCGCGCGAGCCTTGTTTAATACCGGTGCCTATCTGTGCCCCCCGGCCAGTAATTGCTGGCGAGTCAACCAGAAGACCTCCCCAAAACTGCTTTCTGTCTCGATCCACAAGAAGTCAAGATCCGGATACTCCGCCTCAAGAATCTCTCGCCCGGTACCGAATTCGCACAGGATACCGCCTTTTTCGGTCAAATAGTGCGGGCTCTCATGCAAAATTCTGCGAACAAGGTCGAGCCCATCCTCACCAGAGGCCAAAGCCATAGAGGGTTCGTGCCGAAACTCCGGCGGCAGAACCTCCATGGACGAAGCATCAACATACGGCGGGTTCGTCAGTATTACGTCGTATCTTCGCCCTTTTAAGGGAGAGAAGAGATCGCCCTCGAACAAACGGATACGATCCTCAAAAGCATAGTCTTTTACATTGCGCCGGGCGACCGACAAGGCCTCAGGAGACAAATCCACCGCATCAATGTCTGCTTCGGGAAAAACATGGGCTGCAAGAATTGCTAAGCAGCCCGAGCCGGTACACAGATCAAGAACATGGGCCGGTTCAGTCGGATCATCAACCAAGGCCAACCCTTCCCCGGAAAAAATACCCGAAAACAGGATTTCGCCAATGTAGGAGCGCGGAACAATCACACGTTCATCAACATAAAAGGGAAAACCCTGAATATAAGCGCGATTGAGAAGATAGGAAGCCGGCTTCCTGGTCTTTACCCGGGTCTCGATCAAACTGGCAAGACGGGTTCTTTCAGGCGTAGCCAGCCTAGCATCAAGATAAGGTTCAAGCTGGTCAACAGGCAGCCGCAGGGCCTCCAAAACCATAAAAACAGCCTCGTCCCACGCTGAAGCGGTTCCGTGGCCATAGCTGAGGTCTGCGGCATTGAACTGGCTGACAGCATGGCGAATGAAATCACGGACCGTCCTGAAATCAGCAACAGCAGTCACGGTGTCGATGCCTGTCATATGATAAAAACTCCCACAAACCCTGAAAATCCAAGCAAGAGCACTCTATCTACCAAGCGCGGCAAAGCGATACAATGCGTCCCTGAACAGTTTACGTATCTTGCCATATGATGGAAAACAGGATACGGCATCAAAAAGATGTATGCACCCGCCCTGGATCAGGAATGATACTCTCTCCCCTTGTCATGTCCGAAATACCCACTGCCCTAGGCACATTTTCGGCTTCTCTGGAAGGTACCGGCGCAGCGCAGGCTGCTGTTGAGCGTATTGCCTTTACTTTGGCGTATGTGGATTCCGGTGACAGCATCACACTTTCACAGTGCCCCGCACAACGTCAGGAAGCCATTGAACTTGCTCAGTCCTTTGGAATGTCTGTCTCATCACAACCGCCTGAAGACGGCTTTACATGGGATGGACAGGTCCTGAGCGGAAACATGGAACCATCTGTTATCATTCACGATGTTGCCCACTGGCAGGTTTGTGCACCTGAACGCCGTCACGTTCCTGACTTTGGCCTTGGTGCAGGGCCTGAGACGGGGCTCAAGGCTCAGGCAGACCAATGGATGAGCGTTCATGGCATACAACGTGAAATGGAAGAAGCCATGGCCTCGTTACTTGGTATCCTTTGGGAAGTTGAACTGGGACACCCGGCGATCTTGGCGTTCTTGGAACAGAATTGGCTGGAGGGTGGTGCTTCTCTTCACAATCGCCAACACTTCCTGAAAGTCTTCAATCATCTACAACATTATGGCTTGCTGGATACGACGGGACGTCCGACCAAGATCGTGCGCACAGCACCGGATACAGAATTTCTCGACATTTTCATTACCCCAAACGGGTCGTAAGCAAAGCAGTTTCAGAGCGCTCTGACCGACCAACAGCAACAGAACCATTGCAACCCTTGCAGAAAAGGGCATTTTCCAGTCATCGTGTGTAAGCGGTACCTAAACATCATATCGGGTACTGTTGTTTTGCCGATTGGGCAGACGGGGCAGACCATGTCATTCGCAACGGTTTTCGGTGCCATTCTGGGGTTTGGGTTGTTTGTCGGTGCTATTCTGCTCAGCACCGATAACTTCATGCTGTTTATAGATGTTCCCAGCTTGATCATGGTGGTGGGTGGCACATTCTCCGCGACCTTTGTGTCGTATGAGCCACGCTATGTCATACAGTCCATGCTGAGCCTGCAATCCATTCTCTTCACAAACAAGGTGGGGCAAGGCATCTTGACCCACGAGGTTGGACGGATTATCCGCTGGGGCTACATCATTCAGAAGAACGGATTGGCCGGGCTGGAATCGGATTCCGGAAAGGTACGAAAATCCGACCGCTTCTTGGGCTTTGGCATTGATCTTGTAGTTGCTGGTTATACAGGGCCGGAGCTCCGCGAGATTCTTGCGGCTACAGTTGAAAGTACGTTCCAGAGAAATACGGTACAGGCTGATATCCTGCGTAATATGGGCGGTATTGCCCCCGCTTTCGGCATGATCGGAACCTTGGTTGGGTTGATCATCATGCTGGACTCCATGGGGGGTGATCCATCCTCCATTGGTCCGGGTATGGCCGTTGCTCTGGTCACAACGCTATACGGCGTCATGTTTGCACGTATGATCTTGTTGCCTGCAGCTTCGAAAGTGCAACAGCGTGAAGAAATCATACGCTTCCGGAACTACCTTCTTGCAGAGGGGCTTGCCCTTCTGGCAGAACGTAAAAGCCCTCGCTACATTCAGGACAAGATGAATGCCTTCCTGGATCCAGCAGCACACTTCAGCATAGATCGGTCACGCTCCAACGCCTGAGCCAGCACGCCAGAAGGAAGACGACCATCATGATGGGTAATGGCAACAACCAGTTTTCCCGCCCCTCACCACCCGCAGATGATGAAAGCTGGATTGCAACTTTTGCCGATATGGCGACCTTGTTGCTGGCTTTCTTTATTCTGCTGGCTGCCATCTCGAAAATCGATGCTGTTGCCTTCGAGCAGGTCAGCGCCGGGATGGCCAAAGGGGTCGGAAAACGGGAGATAAAAACCCCGACCGAGGACCTAAAGCAGCAAGTGCAAAAATCTGTCACATCCCTAAAAATGCAGGATGTTGTTGCCATTTCTACAGACAGTCAGGGCATTGTCATGGAAATGGGCTCCGGGTCGTTCTTTGCCCCGGACAGTGCTGAACTGGATGAGTCCGCACGGGAAATATTAGCCAAAATCGCTGCAACAATTGGCGCAGAACAATTTAAAAGCTTTCAGATTGAAGTTCAGGGGCATACAGATGACAGTCCACCTGAAACACCTCAGTACCCATCAAACTGGGAACTGTCCGGTGCCCGTGCCGGCACTGTGGTGCGCTATTTCGAGGAGGCCGGGATTCCCCGGGCACGTATGAAAACAGTGGGAATGGCTGATACAGCACCAAAGGTTGCAAACCGGGGGCCTTACGGCGATGTACTTCCCCAGAACCAAGCCATAAACCGGCGTGTTGTGGTCCGGGTCTATCCACGGTGATGTCCTGATGATCAGGATAAAATAAGTTCCATTGTATCACGCGCAACCAAGGTCCCACTCCAGAGCCGTTTGGCCCGCTCCTCAATCTGGGACATGATCAGGTCATCGTGGTCTGGGTCATGATGGAAAAGCGCCATATTTCTAGCCCCTGCCTTCTGGCACAGACGCACACCTTCTTCCCATGTGGAATGGCCCCAACCGACCTTGGCAGGAAACTCCTCATCTGTGTAGGTTGAATCATAGATAACAAGGTCTGCCCCTTCGATCAGGGACAAGATTACGGAATCAGGCTCACCCGGCTTATGCTCCGTATCCGTCACATAACAAATCGACAGGCCATCCGCTTCTACACGGTATCCTACGGCACCATCTGGGTGATTCAAAGGTGCGGTACGCACCAGAACACTGTCGGAGAATGCCAGTGGATTACCTGCGTCATAATCTACAAACTCGAGACGAGCCTTGAGGGCCGAAAGGGGGACTGGAAACAGGGGGCTTGCCATTTGGGTCGAAAGAACCTGTTTAATCCCCCCATAATCGTGCAAATGGCCCGCATAAATGCGCATGGAGAAATCGGCACGAAATAGAGGTGCAAAAAATGGAAAGCCGCTGATATGGTCCCAGTGCGTGTGAGATAATAGCATGTTGGACTGCGAAATACCCCTGCGGAGCATATCATTGCCCAGACCACGCATACCTGTTCCCGCATCAAGAATCAGGTGTTGATCGTTGGCCGTAATTTCTACACAGCTTGTGTTCCCGCCATAAATCACATGGGAGGGGGAAGAGCACGGAATGCTACCCCGAACGCCCCAGAATTTAACGCGCAGGCTCATGACAGACCTGACCTGACAAAAACAGGCATTCCGGGCACGATCCCAAAAGCCGAGGCCATAGATCCGTTGCGTATCGCAAGCTCTACCAACCCGTTGGAATTGACATACCAGAACGGCACCCTGTTTTCCCCCATCCCGAATGTGCGCTGTCTGCGCAATAGATAGCCGCTAACCTCTAAAGTATCTTGATTACCTACATCCGCACCACGTATGCCTGTCATGGCATTACCATAATGATCAATATAAACTACCTTCTGCCACACGGCTTGCCCGATGCCTGCAGAACACCGAATTATGTCGTCAGAACCAAGAATAGTGGCGACAAGCGGCGCTCTACATGTGGGACTAGGGGTATATCCGCAGGCCAAGGCTGCCGCCGCAGGAGCAAAAATATCCCGGGCGTGAAACGTCGCACTTGCCGATTCAGGAAACCAATCAAGACTCCAGATCTGCGCTTGCGAATCATCATCGATAATCCGACTAAGCAACCCATTATCCGGCCCCACGTACCAAAAACCACGCGAGCACACAATCAATGCTTGGCGGCTGGTACCAACACCCGGATCGACAATACACATAAAAACTGTCCCCCTCGGAAAAGGAGAACCGCAGTAAGATGGTATCAAGGCTGCTGCAAGAGCTGGTTCAAAAGCAGGAAGATCATGAAATAGATCAATAATAGGGACAGACGGTACCTTTTGAGCGAGAACGGCCTTAACCTGACCAATATAAGGTCCACTCACCCCAAAATCAGTCAATAATACCAGCACAGCCCCTCCCTAGCACGCGCGGATCACCATGATCAGGCAAATTCAGGAATACCAAGAAAAGCGCGAACATCCTCCAACTCAGCAAGAACAGCCTCAAGCTCCTGCCTTTGCTCACAGGTCAACCCCTGAGAGAGAGATACGTCACTCTGAGAATCGATATCCTGCTCTGATGTAGTCGACACACGGCATTCAAGGGCATTTTGTTTTGTGCACAGCAATTTCTGCACGCCGCGAATTGTATAGCCTTGCTCATAAAGACATGAACGAATATCCATCAGCAAGGCAATATCTTTAGGCCGATAGTAACGCCGTCCACCCCCACGCTTCAAAGGCTTGATCTGGGAAAACTGGGTTTCCCAGAAACGCAGAACATGCTGGGGAACACCAAGATCTTCCGATACTTCACCAATAGTACGGAATGCATTCTCAGATTTTACGGGCTGTTTTTCTTTTCTAGACTGCACTGTTTTTACATCCTGAACTCGCCTGCACCGACACAGACGCTACAGGCTGAAATACTAGTGTATCCCTACATGATTATACAGATAAGGCACAAAGAAAGCAGGGCGCCACAAAATCTTTTTGGCGCCAGAACAGAAAAATAAAGAAACAGGGGGCCCGTATTAGCGAGCTTTTCCTGCTTTCTTGGCCAAACCATCATTAATCTGGTCCTTCAGCAACTGTGAAGGCCGGAAAGTCAGAACCCTGCGCGGGAGGATAGGAACTTCCTGCCCTGTCTTGGGATTCCGGCCAATTCTCTGCCCCTTCTGGCGCACAGAAAAGGTGCCGAATGAGGAAATCTTGACAATCTCTCCCTTAGCAAGAGCTTGGGAAATTTCGGCAAGGACCATTTCCAGCAAGTCTGCAGACTCGTTACGGGAAAGTCCCACCTCCTGATAGACAGACTCACTGAGATGGGCCCGTGTAATGGTGCGTTCCGACATGGAGACCTCGCTAAACCAATACCGCACATGACGGTATATGCACCGGGTAACAGCGTCAATATCAAAGACTTGAAGATGTCCAGAAGAAGAGACATCCTGTACATATTGTCAACCGCTAGGCTTTACATCCTGACCAGAGCAGAACCCCACGTAAAACCACCCCCCATAGCCTCCATCAAAACAAGGTGACCTGGACGAATACGGCCATCACGTACAGCCGCATCTAAGGCCAAGGGAATAGACGCTGCCGACGTATTGGCATGCTGATCAACCGTTACAACGACTTTCTCGGCAGAGACACCAAGCTTACGGGCTGTTGAGTCCAAGATCCGCTGATTAGCCTGATGCGGCACAAGCCAATCAATAGCAGCGATATCAAGCTGCACAGCGTCCAAAGCCTCCTGTACAACAGACGACAAGTTATTGACGGCGTGGCGGAAAACATCTCGTCCTGCCATTCGCAGGGATCCCACTGTTTTTGTAGAAGACGGACCACCATCTACATACAAAAGGTCATGATGCGTTCCATCCGCATGTAGGTGGGTGGTGAGAATGCCACGATCTTCGCAATCACCTTGCCCTTGCTCAGCTTTCAGGACAACGGCACCTGCTCCGTCACCGAACAAGACACAGGTACCACGATCAGACCAGTCGAGAATACGGGAAAACGTTTCCGCACCAATAACAAGAGCCGTTCTAACTTGGCCCGCTTTTATAAAGTTATCCGCAACAGCAAGAGCATAAACAAAGCCTGAACACACGGCCTGTATATCAAATGCCGGGCCACCGACGCACCCCAGCCGAGCCTGAACACGCGTTGCCGTTGAAGGAAATGTCTTGTCCGGAGTCGCCGTTGCCAGAATAATAAGATCAACATCAAAACCGTGAACGCCGGCAGCATCCAGTGCCCTTTCCGCGGCAACAAAGGCCAGATCCGATGTCAACTGATCATCGGCTGCGATATGACGTTGCCGAATACCCGTTCTCTCAACGATCCACTCATCAGATGTATCAACAACTGACGCCATCTCGGCGTTGCTCATAACGCGCTCGGGAAGGAATGATCCCGTACCACACACAACAGATCGCCAAACCATCACGTTTCCATAATCTTCCCGGAACTGCTGTCCGGCACAGCAACAAATGTAGCATCGATACCTTTATCAGCCGCATCCGGGTTTACAGCGGCAATATCAGACTGAACATCCTGACAACCCAGCTTGATCTTATCATTCAAGTCATCTGACACAAGGTCGACCGCCACACCAATCGCGTTGGCAAAACCAATATGATCGGTACCCCCATGGCTTTTGACGCAAATACCATTCAAGCCGAGGAACAAGGCCCCGTTATAACGCCGAGGATCCGTTCTCTTCCGAACATGCGCAAGGGCACCACGTGCGAGCAAATATCCCAAGCGCGACAGCACACTGGATCGGAAAGCTTCTTTCAGGAAAGATCCATACAGCTTTGCCGTTCCTTCTGCAGTCTTCAGAGCAACATTGCCGGTAAACCCATCGGTCACAACGACATCAACGGTACCCGCACCAATATCATCCCCCTCCACAAAACCTTTGAATGCCATGAAGTCACCAGGAAAACCCCGCAAAACAGTAGCAGCTTCACGGAGACTTTCGGTCCCCTTCTGATCTTCGGAACCAATATTGAGAAGACCGACCGCAGGCTGCCTGACATGAAGCAAGGTACGGGCAAAAACGCTGCCCATCACAGCAAACTGGACCAAATTACGGGCACTGCATTCCGCATTGGCACCAAGATCCAGCATAACGCTCTCGCCACGACACGTGGGGATCAAGGTTGCTATTGCCGGACGATCAATGCCAGGCAATGTCCGCAAAATGAGCTTGGCCATTGCCATTAGAGCACCGGTATTACCGGCCGAGACAACGCCAGCCGCTTCGCCGTCTTTTACGGCCTTTATGGCCAACCACATGCTTGAATTGCGACCCTGTCGGACAGCAAGAGACGGCTTGTCCCCACTGGCAACAGCATCGGGCGTGTGACGGACAGAGCAAAAGGGACGAATATCGTCAGAAAGAAGGGGATCGATTTTTGCAGAATCGCCAAAAACCAGAAAATGAACGTGGGGGTAGCGCAGGCGCGCTACCTTAATACCCTCGAGAACCATATGGGGGGCTTGGTCGCCCCCCATAGCATCAAGCGCGAGAATGAGCCGACTGCTCAAGACATCACCTCAAACCCTGGTTTCAGCCCACAGACCAACCGGCTCAAGCCGCTTCGGAAGCAACAACCTCGCGGCCATCATAATGACCACAGCTTCCGCAAACATGATGAGGACGCCTCATCTCGCCGCAGTTAGAGCATTCATTATGGGCACCCGCAGAGACAGAATCGTGGGAACGACGCATGTTGCGACGGGACTTGGAGGTTTTTTTCTTGGGAACGGCCATTTTTCGCTACTTTCAATCCTGTTCGGGCCTGCATGGAAGCCAGCCTTAATATACAAAAAGCACAAAAACCGCAAGCATCATACCACAGGAAAACGCATCCTTAATCCTTGCGGAGTTTACCAAGGGCTGAGAAAGGGCTTTCTCTCTCTGGCTCATTCACGCTGACCCCAGGCGGAACAGCCAAAGACGCACTCTCTGAGCGGGCAAATGGGTTGATTGACAATCCTAGATGCTCAGCTGCGATATCCCCCAGATCAATCATCCCATTAACAATTGGCTCAGGCGGATCTTCGCCCTCGGGATCAAAAGTTACTTCGGCAGAGTCTGCTCCATCCGGAGAAAAAGTATAGGAAAGACTGAAGCGCTCGGTAAGAGAAGTTGCAAACTCCTGCAGGGAGACGCCACAAACCTGTGTAATGTCTGCCGAAAACTCACCTTCCGCCTGTATAATATCGCCAGAGGCAACGGCCTTGAGATGGATCCTCGCCTCAAAGGATGAAAGCGCGACCAATCCAAACCGGGCGGCCAAAGCCTGACATTCCTCTGCCGAGGCAGACAGCACAAACCAGCGTCCCCCCGCAGGCAGGCGCTCAACATTGACTGGTCGTGAGAACTCGGGTTCCACAGTAAGATCCGGTACGCTTGCCATCAGGCATCAATCCTTGCTCGTTCATCAGTAGATGGCATCCACCATGCCAGCCTGTTGCCCATAACATCCTGAAAAGACTGCTTGGTCATATGCTCAACGATCTGCAGGACACAGACGGCCATGCTCCTGACCTGTTCTGCTGCGGGGCCTGGCGCTGAAGCAGAGCGGTACAGATTCCGCAACAGGGCTGCCTCAAGTGCCTGGAGATCGCCAGACTCAACAGGTGGCTCATAAGCCGCAACACGACCATAATAAGCCTTTGCCATCCCTTTGATATGTTTGCCAACGCTCAGATCTCCAACGCCCATTTCGCGTAAATTACGGTCCATATCGCGAAACATGGCATCAAATATTTCTTGGGCAAAGGCAGATGATTCTTGGGTTTTCTCAGCTCTGACCCGATGAATCAACAAAAAAACATAAAGCGCTATCATATCAAAGCGGCCATCCACTGTATCAGGGACACCACAACATTCAAAAAAGAACGGGGCACGCGCCTGAGACACAGCGGAAACGTACAGGTCTTCGGCAGCACGGCGCCGACGCCGCTGGGACAGGAAAGCTGAAAACATGGTTAAGCTCTCTTTTAAAAGCCTGATCAAAGCAGATGCATCTGGTGTAACGTGACCGCCCGAAGTGGACAATGCCTGAAATATAAAGCACCGTGCGTCAGCAACGGGTAGGCTGGACCTGATCTAGATTTCGGTCTATGTATGGGGCCTAGCGCAGCCAGTGTGCAGCCGGCCAATGAACGGATACCCATACCTGACGGATATGCCAATGCCAAGGATCGATCATTCATCACTCTCTGCGTTATTGCGTCGCAGCACAGCCACGGCCTTGGCGCTTGTCCTGCCTGCCGTCACGTTGCTCTCTGCCTGTTCTCCGGACATCAAGGCTCACGGCGCGTTGCCAACAGCTACCCAGATGGAGCATATACAGGAAGGGCGGAGTTCAAAGGCTGATGTTGCTGCTGCGCTGGGCTCTCCTTCGACCACCTCACTCTTCGATGGGGAGGAAACGTGGTACTACATCGGTTCCAAGCAGGAGCAGTTTGCTTTTTACCCGAACGAGGAGCTGGAGCGCTCGGTTATCACCATACGTTTCGATCGTTCAGATACAATCCAGAGCATTCAGCGCAATGGCCTGAAAGATGGTGCCGATGTGACCTTAGTCGCCCGTGAAACACCGACCGCAGGGAATAAAATGAATATCTTTGAGCAACTTCTTGGCAACATTGGGAAGTTTAACAAAGATTCTACAAGTACATTTGACGGTAAATCAAATATACCAGGTCAATAACAGGCAGATAATCCTGATATGAGAGAAAGGTGGCAGACTTCTCATAGTCTCCCACCTTTCTTTTTAGGTATGCTATTTATCCTGCGACAATTGCAAGCAGCAGTATCGCAACAATATTGGTGATCTTGATCATGGGGTTTATCGCCGGGCCAGCCGTATCCTTGTATGGATCACCGACAGTATCGCCAGTAACAGCGGCCTTGTGAGCATCTGAGCCCTTCCCTCCATGATGCCCCTCTTCGATAAACTTCTTTGCATTATCCCATGCGCCACCACCCGACGTCATGGATATTGCCACAAACAGCCCCGTGACAATCGTTCCCAGCAACATGGCTCCCAAAGCTGTAAATGCCGGCACAGGCCCACCTATAGCCCAAACCAAGGCGGTAAGAAGAATCGGTGCCAGAACCGGCAGCAGAGAAGGAAAGATCATTTCGCGGATAGCCGCTTTGGTTAACATGTCCACACATGTTCCATACTCTGGCTTTGTAGTACCTGCCATAATACCGGGCATCTCGCGAAATTGGCGTCGCACCTCGACCACAACGGCTCCAGCAGCACGCCCCACAGCCTGCATGCCAAGGGCTGCAAACAGATACGGCAGAAGACCGCCAATAAAAAGCCCCACCACCACATAAGGGTCGTGCAGCACAAAGGCAATCTCCATATCAGGAAAGTAATACTGGAGATCTTCAGTATACGCGGCAAAAAGCACCAAGGCCGCCAGACCAGCAGAGCCAATGGCATAGCCTTTTGTCACAGCCTTCGTTGTATTTCCAACAGCATCCAAGGCATCTGTGACCTTGCGTACATCCGGCGCAAGGTTCGCCATTTCAGCAATACCACCCGCGTTGTCTGTTACCGGGCCATAGGCATCCAGCGCAACAACCATACCCGCCAAAGCCAGCATCGTTGTTGCCGCAATCGCAATACCGTACAACCCGGCTGCGATATAGGAAACGATAATACCAACGCAAATGCATAAGACCGGCAAGGCTGTCGCTTCCATGGAAACAGCTAGCCCTTGGATGACATTGGTACCATGCCCCGTAACAGATGCATCAGCGACAGAATGGACCGGACGGTGATTAGTGCCCGTATAGTATTCTGTGACCCAAACGATCAGACCCGTTACCGCCAGACCTGTCAGGGCACAGATCACGAGAGGCCCGGGTGCAACACCTGCAAGTCCGACCCCTTGGCCAAAAGTAGCCTCATCAAAAAGCCAGAAGGTAATAGCAACAATTAATATACCCGAGAAAACAGCGGAACCGATGAAGCCCTTGTAAAGGGCATTCATAATATTACCATCCGCCCCCAATCGCACCAGATAGGTGGCAAGAACTGACCCTATAATGCACACCGCACCGATCAACAGCGGATAGAGCATCATGAGCGGTGCCAAGCTTTCGGGGAAAAAGATAGCCCCAAGGAGCATGGTTGCAACCATCGTCACAACGTAAGTTTCAAACAGGTCTGCCGCCATGCCGGCACAATCCCCGACATTGTCGCCAACATTATCGGCAATCACGGCCGGGTTACGGGGGTCATCTTCGGGAATACCAGCCTCAACCTTTCCAACCAGATCAGCACCGACATCAGCTCCCTTGGTAAAAATGCCACCACCAAGCCGGGCAAAGATGGAAATCAAGGAAGCGCCAAAGCTAAGCGCAACCAAGGCTTCCAACACATTCCGCCGGGGAATATCCATTGTATTCAGGAAGAAGTAATAACCGGCTACTCCGATAAGCCCAAGCCCGACGACCAAGAACCCGGTCACCGCTCCCGAGCGGAAGGCCACGGACAGGGCTGCTTTCATGCCACCACTGCGCGCCGCTTCAGCCGTACGAACATTGGCCCTGACAGAAACATTCATACCGATGAAGCCGGCAATGCCGGACAGAACCGCACCAATCACAAAACCAACAGCAACTGCCAGTCCAAGACGCCATCCCAAGAACAAGCATATTACAGCACCAACAATAGCAATAGTTGTATACTGACGCCGAAGATAGGCCGACGCACCTTCTTGAACAGCATCTGCAATACGCCTCATATCTTCCGTCCCTACCCCTGTGGCAAGAACAGAGCGCGTAACAAGAATGCCGTACAATATGGCAAGAGATCCACAGGCAAAGATAAAGACATAAGAGGCTGTCATCATTTACCCTCCAGTCCGAAGACGACGGGTGAGCGTGACAGAAGCGTGTCCGGACCGCAACAACTGGTTGCAGCCCAAAGAGAAGTAAAAAGGAAAGAACAAGGCCTTCTATTCCATACCCAGCCCCCCAGAGCAGAAGTATGGGGTCAACGATCAAAAACGGAGATAACCATCACCTCGCGCACAGCACCAGGCCCGGCAATACGGTCCGTTATTCCCTGAAGGCGCTGCTTGAGAGCACGGACGTCCAAGGTAACACGCGCATGAATTTGCTCAGGAACAACAACATAAAGCATCTGCAAATACGCCGCCTGTAACTTGGACATATGCCGGTTCACAACCTCTTGTTGCCCTGGCTCAACATCCAGACGCAGGGTAATGGTAAAGTTCTTCTGAACCTCACGATCACGCACAACCGGCACAACAAAGGGCGGAAGATCAACGAAAACAGGATCAACCTGAGGCTGCACCACAGGCGCCGGAGTCTCTGGCTCCTCAACACGCGCCTCCATCGGAGTGATCATCCCGGTAAAATCGGGAATAACGCCGAATCGGACCAAGCCGACAGCTCCAAGAGCAATGATAACGACCAGAGCAACCACCAACAGCATGAGGCGGAGCATCGACCCTGTCCCATTTTCATATTGCCGAGATGCCTGACGATACCATCAGAAGTGCTTGAAACCAGTTTTTTTAGGCTGCCATGTCCCCCCGGAAATCCCCATTACATGACAACCATTCCCTTCTGTAAAACGACCAATAACACTGAGGGGAACACCATCCACCTCGGATGGAAGATCAAAAGCAGGATCAATAGCCATAAGAAGCTCATAATCATCACCGCCGGCCATAACAGCCTCATAGAGCGATGAATTGCTCGTCACGCAACAGTGTACTGGCCCAGAAAGAGGGATGTCGGCCAACGTAATGTCAGCCCGCAGGCCAGAAAGCTGGCACATGTGACCAAGATCTTGGACAAGACCGTCTGATATATCCATAGCTGCTCGTATACCGCCCGATAGAGCAGCTGGCACAGAAAGTCTTGGGCGGGGTATACAATACCGATCGACAAGAAATTCTTTCCCTACCTGATCACAGCACAGCCCCACCTCCCCCTGAGCTGCTATCAAGCCAAGCGCACCATCGCCAATGGTTCCCGTAACCACGATCAGATCTCCCGGCATGGCAGACCCGCGCCGCAACGCTTTCCCGGAAGCAACCGTACCCATGGCGGTAACGGTGAAACTGGCCGGTCCCGGCGTAGCAACGGTATCCCCTCCCAGTAAGGGAATGCCAAAAAGGGCTACATCGTCTGCCAGACCGCGGGCAAAGTCCACCAGCCAAGAATCAGGGGTATCAACGGGAAAGGCACAGGTCAGCAGGAAGCCATAGGGATCTGCCCCCATGGCCGCCAAATCAGATAAATTCACCCTCAGCACTTTGCGTGCAATGCAGCCATAAGGGTCATCAGGCAAGAAATGAACCCCGGATACCAAGGCATCTGCAGTGACCACCAACTCTCGGCCGGCTGGTACAGCAACAACGGCAGCATCGTCCAGAAGACCATAGGCTCCCGGACAAGAGCGGGCCAAAGGCGCAAACAGATCCGCAATAATCTGGAATTCAGATCGTGCCGTCATTATTGCCGTCAGAACGGGGCTTATGCACGGCGTTCATCTCCTCAGAGCGCAACTGGCGAGCCAACTTGTCCATCATGGCGTTGACCATCCCGGGCTCGGCCCCATCAAAGAATGAGCGTGCAATATCGACATACTCTGAGATACAGGCTCGCGCAGGCATATCTAGGCGGTCAGAAAGCTCATAAATACCGCAGCGCAATAAAGCACGAAGCAGGGGCTGCAAACGAGCAGGATCCCAGCTAGCTCCCAAAGAACCATCAATAATGGCATCAAGGCGAGTTGCCGATGCATGAACACCGCGAACCAAAACCGCAAAAATCTCTGCATGGAGCTCTACCAAGGGCACGACATCCTCGGTTTCAAGATCCAGATCCTCTTCGATCACTTCACCGCCAATAGCACCGGTCATAAAGTCATTAATGACGGCACCTACAGGAGCCGATGTCAGAATAATCTGATAAGTTGCCTGAATAGCTGCCAGACGGGCTGCACTACGACGAAGAGCGGTATCGGAATTCTTATGCTTTGTCATGTTTGGTACGAGCTCTCAGAGCCCTATTTCCTTTTTTATCTGCATCATGGACAGGCATGCTGCTGCCGCCTTCCCACCTATATTTTTCTGGTCAAACCGGGCACGCTCCACGGCTTGTTCCCGGGTGCCACATGTCAGGATACCGTTTCCAACAGCCAAGGAGTATTCAAGGATGAGATCTTGGATACCACGCATTGCCTCTCTGCAAACATGCTCATAGTGGTCGGTCTCACCACGTATGGCACACCCAAGGACGACATATCCTGCATAGCGTTCTTCTATGGCACGCAGCTCCATAGCACGGATTGCAAAGCGAATGACAGCAGGAAGTTCAAGAATACCGGGGGCAATAATTCGCTTGTATCCTACCCCATGCTCGGTCAGTTCCTGAATGGCTCCCTTCACCAAGTGGTCTGTAATATCGTCATAGAAACGCGCTTCAACAATCAGAACGCGTGGCGCTGCAGAAACCATGGTTTCAGTCCCCCATATCTTCATCGATGGGCCGCCACCCGCTGACGCGGAGGCCATATCCATCCAGTCCGATAATATTCTTTTCCGAGTTGGACAACAGGATCATATCCTTCACACCTAGGTCCAGAAGGATCTGCGCCCCAACACCATAATCAACAAGCCTGCCACGATCATTGCCCCCCCTTATTCTCTCCCTGAGATGATCGGTCAATGTCGAACGATTTAGCTCTCGCAGCAACACCACAACGCCACGATCGTAACGGCCAATCATATCCATTGCAGCCTGTAGCTGACCTGCCTTGCCGCCATGGACATCACCCAGTACATCATCCAGAACATGCAGAGCATGCATCCGGACCAGCACTGGCCCTGGAAGGGACAGATCGCCTTTTGCAAGCACAATATGTTCAGCATAATTCAAAGTATTTGTGTAGACAGACATGGTCCAGTCCCCTCCCCACTTAGAGGTAAACGGGCTTTCAAGGACCTTCTCCACCAGCTTTTCTGTACGACGGCGCCAAGCAATAAGATCAGCAATGGTCGAAATCTTCAGCCCATGCCTCTGGGAAAATGCCACCAGATCCGGCATCCGGGCCATGCTGCCATCATGGTTCATGATCTCGCAGATAACCCCCGCAGGGTTCAATCCAGCCAAACGGGCAATATCCACCGCAGCCTCGGTATGCCCGGCACGGACGAGAACCCCGCCATCACGGGCCATCAAAGGGAACACATGCCCGGGGGTAGCAAGATCATTCCTGGTCTTCCCGGGATCAATGGCCACCGCAATCGTCCGGGCCCGATCCGATGCCGAGATACCGGTCGTAACGCCCTCGCGCGCTTCAATTGATACGGTAAAAGCCGTTCCCAAACGCGACTGGTTGTGACTGTCCATCATCGACAACTGCAATGCATTACAACGATCAGCCGTCAGGGCCAGACAAATAAGACCACGACCGTGCGTTGCCATGAAGTTCACAGCTTCCGGCGTTGCAAACTGCGCCGGGATAACCAGATCACCCTCATTCTCACGATCTTCATCGTCAACTAGGATAAACATACGCCCATTACGGGCCTCTTCGATAATCTCCTGGGCGGGAGACAAGCACTCAGAAAAGTCAGAAGACACAGACAAAGCTCCGGATCTGGGAAACAGTGCGGTCAGGCCAAGCCAGAACCCGTCAATCTGTCAACATAACGCGCAAGAAGATCAATTTCAAAATTATGCTTTGTACCAATACCCGCCCCTCCCAGCGTTGTCACCTTTCTGGTGTGGGGAATGACCGAAACCTCGAAACATGCTTCAGACACAGCATTGACGGTCAGGGAAACCCCATCCACGGTCACGGACCCCTTAACCGCAACAAAGCGAGACAGCTGTTGTTCAATCTTAAAAACTATCCGGGCCGCATCATGGTCGGGGAGCAGGTTGGTCACCGTTGCAACGCCATCAACATGACCCGAAACAATATGCCCCCCGAACTCATCCCCCATGCGCATGGCCCTCTCCAGATTGACCGGCGTCCCCGGCATCCATTCACCCAAAGTCGTAACAGCCAGCGTTTCGGGAGATACATCCGCGGCAAACCATCCGTCACCCTTGTCAACAAGGGTCAAGCAACAGCCATTACAGGCAATAGAGGCACCAAAAGGAATATCCCCCGTCGGATAGGATGTCGAAAAAAAGAACCGAGTTCCTTGTTTCCTTTCAATATGCTTAACAGCACCCAAGTCTGTGACAATGCCGGTGAACATTCAGGCTAACTCCTTGCCAACACCCCGATCCACAAAAGCCCTCTCAGCCTCTAGGACCGTAACTGTATCACTGCCACAGGCATAAGAATATTTGTATACAAATCTATTTGCCTCTGAAAGACGGGATAACGCCAATGCACCAACACCGTCGATGCCATCGGCACCAATAACTATCGGGGCATGAAACCAGACAACACGGTCAATCAGACCAGCCTTCAGAAATGAAGCGGCTACAGCCCCCCCACCTTCCAGAAAAACACGTGTAAAACCACGTGATCCCAGCTCGTTGGCAATATGAAAAGGCTCAAGGTGATCTAGGCAAAGGACCTCAATCCCACGACGACGGAGGGAGGCAACCCGCGCGAGTTCGGAAGACGATGCCGTTACAATCAGAACCGGAGCGTCCCGCGATGAAGACACCAGCTGCGCCTGATCAGGCAGGCGCAGGCGCCCATCAAGCACAATGCGCACAACGGGGCGCTGGTCAAAACCAGGAAGCCGGCAGCGCAAATCCGGATCATCGGCCAAAACTGTACCTGAACCAACCAAGACGGCATCGTGCTCTGCCCGCATACAATGGACAAGATGCCTTGCCCGCTCTCCCGTGATCCAGCGGCTTTCACCCGAAGCTATCGCTATTTTCCCATCCATACTGGTTGCCAGCTTCAGCGTAAAAAGTGGGCGACAACACCTTATGCGGGAAAAGAAACCTTTATTCAGATCAACTGCAGCATCCGAGAGAAGGCCGACAGACACCTCTACCCCGGCAGCACGGAGCATATCGAGGCCGCGACCGCTCACGCGTGGATCTGGATCAGATGATGCAACGATACACCGGGCAATTCCGGCTTCAATCAGAGCTGTGGCACAAGGAGGAGTCTGCCCAAAGTGACTGCACGGCTCCAAGGTCACATAGGCTGTGGAGCCACGTGCCCGGTCTCCTGCCTGCAAAAGAGCAACGGCTTCAGCATGAGGCCTGCCTCCGGGTTTTGTCCACCCCCGCCCCACAACAAACCCCTGAGGAGAAACAAGAACGCAGCCAACAGAAGGATTGGGCCACGTATTACCTAGCCCCCGCCTTGCCAAGCCAAGAGAAAGCTCCATAAAGCCATGATCGGAGTCAGAGAAATCCCCGTATACGGTGCCCGCATCCACAATCAGCGTTCCGCTGTTGGCTCGACACCACCAAGGGTTTCAACGAACTCCTCAAAATCACGGGCTTCGCGGAAATCCTTGTAAACAGAGGCGTAACGCACATAGGCAACAGGATCCAAGGCTTGAAGGGCCTCCATAACCATTTCACCAATCGTGGCCGAAGGAATCTCCGTATCGCCTGAACTTTCAAGTCGCCGCTGAATGCCATTGACGACACGCTCTAGACGCTCTTCGTCAACACGGCGTTTGCGACAGGCAATATGGATAGACCGAGACAGCTTGTCCCGGTCAAAGGAAACGCGCTGTCCGTTATTCTTGATAACAATCAAATCACGCAGCTGCACCCTCTCGAAGGTCGTAAACCGGGACGAGCATGCCAAACAGAAACGACGACGACGAATGGCTGAATTATCCTCTGTCGGTCGCGAATCTTTAACCTGCGTATCATCATTGCCACAAAACGGACAGCGCATAGTAATCCCCTGCGGTACTTCACATTCTCGCCGGAGCTTACAACATTTTATCCCCATGAGGATAGATAGGGAACTGGTGACACAATGCACCCACTTCGGCCCGTACAGCCACTTCGACCGCACCATTATCCTCTCGGTTGGCAGACAATCCATCGAGGACCCGAATAATCAGACGACCAACAGTCCGGAACTCCTGTTCACCAAAGCCGCGCGTAGTTCCCGCCGGCGTACCCAACCGAATACCGGATGTTACCGTCGGCTTCTCCGGATCAAATGGAATACCATTTTTGTTACAGGTAATACCGGCGCGCTCCAGTGATGCCTCTGCAATATTACCCGTCAAGCCCTTGGGACGTAGGTCCACAAGCATCAAATGCGTATCGGTGCCACCGGTTACAATATCGAGCCCTCCCTTGAGCAGTTCATCGGCAAGAGCACGGGCATTCGTGACAATCTGGGCAGCATAATCACGGAACTCTGGACGCAACGCCTCTCCAAAAGCAACGGCCTTGGCTGCGATAATATGCATCAGCGGCCCACCCTGAAGACCAGGGAACACAGCTGTATTAATTTTTTTCACCAACTCCGGATTGTTGGTCATGATCATACCACCACGCGGGCCACGCAAGGTCTTGTGCGTTGTGGTCGTGATAATGTCAGCAAACGGTACAGGGCTGGGATGAACACCACCAGCTACCAAGCCTGCAAAGTGAGCCATATCCACCAGAAGCAGAGCCCCGACCTTGTCCGCAATAGCCCGGAAGCGGGCAAAGTCAATATGACGCGGAATTGCAGAACCACCTGCAATAATCAGCTTTGGCTTATGCTCCATTGCCAAACGATCGACCTGATCATAGTCGATACCAGAGTCCTCGCGCCGCACGCCATACTGGATGGCATTGAACCACTTGCCGGACTGGGCCGGAGGAGCGCCATGAGTAAGATGGCCGCCAGCAGCCAAGCTCATACCCAATATGGTATCGCTAGGCTGAAGAAGGGCTTGGAACACAGCCCCGTTTGCCTGAGCCCCAGAATGTGGTTGGACGTTGACAAACTCAACACCAAAAAGCTTCTTGGCCCGTTCAATCGCGAGGGATTCTGCGACGTCCACGCACTCACAGCCACCGTAGTACCGTTTACCCGGATACCCTTCCGCATACTTGTTCGTCAGCACCGATCCTGCAGCCTGCAGCACAGCCCTGGAGACAATATTCTCTGACGCAATCAGCTCTATCTGGTCCTGCTGGCGACGCAGCTCTGCGGACAATGAAGCCATTACCTCAGGATCAGCAGCAGAGATATCCTGCGTAAAGTAGGTGGGAGAAACGGCGTAGGTCATCAACAAGCATCCTCTGTAACAGGGCATTATGCACCCGGGCCAAAAAACTGATGGAACAGCAGGCGTCAGCTTATTTTCTCAATACGAGCACAATGGCGCCCGCCCTCAAATGCGGTCCTCATAAATACATTCAAACAATCAATTGCTGTCTCCACGCCAGTTGTGCGCCCTCCCAGCACGATGACATTGGCATCGTTGTGCTGGCGCGCCAACCTTGCACCAAGCGCATCATGCACAAGCGCAGCGCGAACGTGGCGATAACGGTTGGCCGCCATGGAAATACCAATACCGGACCCACACAGCAAAATCCCCACATCAGCAGTTCCTGCTGCCAAGGAATCAGCCATTTTTCTGGCATAATCAGGGTAATCTACAGAATCAGAGCTGTTTGTTCCGAGATCCAGAAGGACATAGCCTGCCGAGGCCAGATACCCAACCAAGGCATTCTTGAGATCAAGCGCTGCGTGATCATTGGCAATAGCCACGGATTTTGGCGTCATCATACAGAACTGCCGCGATGAGAAGAACCGATGATAATCTTATATACACGTTTGTTTGCCTGCGCCATTCAAAAGAGGCAAAAGCAATACATTCAAGGTCTCTTTGGGCGGCCCAAGACCCAAAGCAGCCGGCGTAGGGCTGCCTTTTGCATAAGAGCCGCCGGCAAGGCAGCCGGACAGACAACCTTTACCTCTGTATTCGTGGGCACATGTATTGCCGAAACTTGGGCTGAGTTCCCAAGAATTCTTATTTCAAACAAGACCTCATCCGATGATGGCGCAACCATACATGCCTTTCCCACAACAAGCTCCACACGAGAACCCCTGTCAGACCCAACACAAGAAGTGTCGTGCGGTTTGCTGCATTCATGTTTTTGTAGATACAAGATCCAAATTTCACGCGCACAACTTCGCATGAAGCTAAAGGCTTGTCAGTGCTTTTATGCGTGGCGTCCCCACGGGGATTCGAACCCCGGTCGCCGCCGTGAAAGGGCGGTGTCCTAGGCCTCTAGACGATAGGGACGCAGGCTCAGGAAGGCGCACGTTGTAATTCTTGTTCCCCAACCGCGTCAAGACCTTTCTTCTCAACACTCTCAATAAAACACAAGCTCCCCCTCCTCTGCGGGCCTGAAATAAGCCTCGACCTCAGCAGGAGAAATGCTGTCGATACTTTTTGGCACCCATACCGGGTTCCTGTCCTTGTCAATCAGAGCCGCCCGCACACCTTCAAGGAAATCATGTCCCAACGCCATCCTTGGCGCCAACCTATATTCCAAGGCCATTGCCGCATCAAAATCAAGCTCTGCACCACGCTGCATCTGGTTAAATGTAACAAGAAGTGACAGCGGAGATTTCCGGAGCAATTCTTCACGCTGCTGACACGCCCACCGCGTTCCCTCTGCCACAAGATCCTTAAGAATCATCGCCACAGAGGCCCCGGAGAAACACCGCCGTATTTCTTCTTGCAAGGCTTGCAATGGCGCCGGACCCACATCTTCAGAAAACTGACCCAGAACGGCATCCACTGTGTCAAGGGCGCGTGCTACATCGCAGCCTTCAAGAGCACAGGCCAACGCATCAAGAAAATCATCCCCACGATTGCTGGGCATGAAATGCGTAGCGGCACCGGTAAATACCGTATCAGCAGCTTCCATCCTAGCACCTGTCAAAGCCAGATACAGACCGGTCCGACCCGGCATACGCGGCAGGAAGAAAGTTCCCCCGACATCGGGAAAAAGACCAATTCCAGTCTCGGGCATGGCAAAAACAGTACGCTCGGTCGCAATGCGACGCGTTCCGTGTACAGACAAGCCAACACCGCCCCCCATGGTGATGCCATCCATAAAGGCCAAGAATGGTTTTGGGTAAACCTTTATCAAGCGGTTCAAACGATACTCAGAAGAAAAGAACTGCCGCAGTGCTACAGAATCGCCACATCGACCAGCATCAGCCATGGCACGAATATCACCACCAGCACAAAAGGCACGATCCCCCGCCCCCTCAATCAAGACGGCCTTGATTGTATCATCATGCATCCACGCTTGGAGCTGTTGTGTAAGAAGAACAATCTGCCCCAGAGACAGGGCATTCAACGCCCCTGGCCTGTTCAATAAAACTAGACCCAAGCTATTTCGGGCAGAAAATACAACCTCATCAGAGACTGCATGAATCTCGGAGATACACACCATTACAACCCCCTCGAAGCCATAAAAACACGAAGAATCTGATTCCTAGAAGGCATGCGTTACACCGTAACAAAGCACTTCAGACGCACATGCTGCCCACACCCCGATGCCTCCGTACCACCCTCATTCACTCACAGGTGAGCAGTCGAGAAACAAGACACATAAAACGTTCACTCGCCTTTATTTCTGATATTGGCGAACATGACTGTCCTAGGCCATTATTGCGGTACTCACTCTGCATCATCAAAGGCCTTCCCTACTCATGACTGCTGTCTCCTTGCCCGGATCCTTCCCTCGCCTGCGCATGCGTCGCAACCGTCAACACGAATGGTCCCGGCGCCTGATGGCTGAGAACAGCGTAACAGTCAATGACCTGATATGGCCTGTTTTTATCGTTGAAGGCAAGAACAGGAAGGAACCCGTTTCATCGATGCCCGGCGTCTTTCGCTATAGCACTGACTGCTTGGTTGATGCATCACACGAAGCGTACTCGCTTGGTATTCCAGCACTTGCCCTTTTCCCATGCATTGAAGCATCGATGAAAAACAGTGCAGCAACCGAAGCCCATAATCCCGATAACTTGGTCAACCGCACCATTCGCACACTGAAGGCCGCATGCCCCGAACTAGGGATTATATGCGATGTTGCTTTGGATCCCTATACAGATACCGGACACGACGGCTTGGTGCATAATGGGCATGTTATCAATGATGAAACAGTTGCTGTGTTGGTACAACAAGCCCTGCAACAGGCCAAATCAGGGGCTGATGCTGTCGCCCCTTCTGACATGATGGATGGCAGGGTTGGTGCTGTGCGTGATGCCTTGGACTCTGCCGGATTCAGCAACGTACAAATCATCGCCTATGCAGCCAAATATGCTTCTGCATTCTATGGCCCTTTCAGAGACGCTATAGGCTCTGCTCAGTCCCTCAAAGGTGGAAACAAGAAAAGCTACCAGATGGACCCCTCCAACAGCGACGAAGCCATGCGGGAGGTTGCGTTGGACATTCAGGAAGGGGCTGACGCCATCATCATAAAACCAGGGATGCCTTATCTTGATATTCTGTCCAAGGTAAAAACCACCTTCAAGATACCGACTTGGGCTTATCAGGTCAGTGGAGAGTATGCCATGCTACAAGCTGCGGCCCAGAACAGTTGGCTGGACCGTGACGCTGCGATGATGGAAAGCTTGCTGTGCTTCAAGAGGGCCGGAGCCGATGCCATCATGACATACTACGCCCTTGACGCAGCTAGGAAGATTGCCAAAGCCCGTTAAAAATCAGGCACCAACAACTGTATCCAGAACATCTTCTTCCTTGCTGACCGTGGCGCTGCGACTGCTGTCCGTAAGGCGTAAACCAGCACCACGGAGTTTGTCAGGGGCATCAAGGGACGCTCCACCACAGTCCGACGACATACGGCGGCAATGCCCCTCCAAGAATGCCCCGGGCTCTATAGCCAAGCTTTCATGGGTTACATCACCAACCATGCGCGAGGTTGAAGCCAGAAAAACATTCCGGGCATGAATTTGCCCCATCAGCTGGCCATGCAGACGCACCGTTTCCGCCCTGACATGGCCCGATACAGTTCCGCTAACCCCAATTGTCAATGTTTGGCAGTCGATATCACCTTCGACAGCCCCGTCAACCTGCATCTCGCCCGTTCCGACAAAATTGCCCGTTACAGACAAATCGCCAGCAACAATGGAAGGTACCGAAGCGGAACATTTCGAGCGGTGATCACCGCGAGTCTTGCTATCCTTTGAAAACATGTGCACCCGCCCTGATAAACTTCTGGGGATTGCGCGGAACATCGTTGACAAGAACTTCATAATGCAAATGAGCACCAGTTGAGCGACCGCTATTCCCCAACAACCCAACAACAACAGACCGGTCAACCCGGTCGCCCTTCTTCACAACGATCTTTGACAAATGGCCGTAACGTGTTTTCAGGCCATTACCATGCTCGACCTCAACCATACGACCATAGCGCCCACGCCAACCGGCAAACGCAACCGTGCCTTGGCCTGTTGCATAGACGGAAGACCTCCAAGGGGCGCGAATATCGAGCCCTTGGTGCACAGCCTTGACACCATTGATCGGATCCGAGCGAACACCGAATGGACTACTCAGGCTCCACTTGACCTTGACCGGGAATCCCAAGGGCAAGGTATCTACAAGGCCCTGATACGCATTCCAGCGCTCGACATGCGTGTTCAACGAGACCAGAGAATTCTTCAGCTCCTGAGTATCTGTATCAGCCGGATCGAATGGCACAAATGGGCCGCCCTGCCCACTATTATTACGGGGCAATGACATCAGCTTGTTTATATCAATACCCGTCCCCGCCATAGCCTCATGCAGCTCTCCCGCTCGATCCCCTGCAATACCCGAGAACCGACGCAGTAAAGCAACCTGGTTTTCAGCCATTTCGGCCATACGATATTCAAGATCATCAACACGGCCACGGAGGACTTCACGCTCCGAAACGGCAAGATCACGTTCACGCTCTGTCTGACGGAGCTGAATCTCTACGTCTTCGAGTGAAAAAACGGATGATGGCACATGATCCGGCAGGGAGGCCAAACTCTGCTCTACAGCACCAAGCGCTTCACGCAGCGATTCATATTCCCGGCGCACATCATCAAGCTCCCGCCCCTTCTTGCCTGCTGGCTTGCTAAGCTCGCCCGCAAGCTGAACAGTACGGCCGTGGCTCCGGTCCATACCAGCTGCCACATCCATAAGCCTCCGTCGCTGGTCAGCAATCTCATCGAGCAAGGCATGATGGGCTGCCTTGGAATACTGTATCTCTTGGTGACGCTGCTCCAGCTCATCGCTATAGACGCGCACACCCCACGTCGCATAAACAGACCATCCCAGAGCAGCGAGAGACAGAAGGACAGAGGCCGCCTGGAATGCTGTCGTCAACCTGAACGAGCGCAGCGATCGCCCTTCTTGGCATAAGACAAGGCGCCGCTCGGGAAATACGCGCTCCACCGCCCGCAACAGCTTTGTCTGCTTGTACTTTTTTGGATCGTAGAGCGACATGGCCTTCCTGAGCAAGATGGGTCTAGTATAAAAACTCTACGCATACTGTCGAAAAAATTCAGCAGATGCTACTTTCACCTCATAACCACCACGAAAAGAACCTTTCCTGCATAATGAAAGCTACATTTGGTTGCCGCTATAACGCAAGAAAAACAGTTACATTATCTCTGTCTTTACCTGATACGGCAAAAATATGGACCTGCCCCTCTCCATGAAACAAGACCGCACAATCGAAGAACAGCACCAGACACGCAAACCCTCCTGCCTTGTCTTGATAGTTGCTACGTGGTTTGGTAGCGGCTTGTCGCCTGTCATGCCGGGAACAGCGGGATCCATGGCCGCACTCCCATTTGCTGCAATCTTGATGTGGCCATGGGGACCAGAGATTGGTCGCTGGTTACTGTTTGGCGCTGCATCAGGGCTTTTCTTTGCTGGCTGGTACTACAGCAATGTTTATATGCGTGCAATGTCCCAACATGACCCAAAAGAAGTTGTTGTTGACGAGGTTGTAGGGCAATGGCTTGTCCTGTGCGCTGTACCGGCAACCCCAATCAATTGGCTTATGGCTTTTATCCTTTTTAGGATCGCGGATATTGTGAAACCCTTCCCTGTTTCTTACATCGACAGGCATCTCAAAGGGGGCTTGGGTGTCATGCTGGATGACATTGCAGCCTCTCTATACGCCATCGTTGTCGCACTGCTCTGCCTGAACTACGAGATCATCATAAAGTGAAAAGGGTATAATGCATGTTCTCAGATCAAATGATAGCCGAGGCAGAACGTACACTTGATATGTGTCGTGATAAAGATGTCCGATTGGTTACCGCTGAATCCTGCACAGGAGGACTGATTGCAGCGTGCCTCACTGCCATTCCGGGAAGCTCTGATATTCTTGAGGCAGGCTTTGTTGCCTATGCCAATGTAGCAAAAGAAACAATGCTGGGAGTGCCTCCTTCATTGATCAGGATCAAGGGAGCTGTCAGCGAAGATGTTGCCTTGGCAATGGCACGAGGCGCTCTCCGTGCTTCATCAGCAGACCTGGCTGTTGCCGTAACAGGTATCGCTGGCCCGGGTGGCGGAAGCCCGGACAAACCCGTCGGGCTGGTCCACATTGCTGTCGCAACAAGCTTAGGGGGCATAGCGCATAGCGCAGACATCATTAAGGGAACACGCCACGAGGTCAGGGAAGAAACAGTCCTTCGCGCACTCAGGCTTATAAGAACAACAATAAGCCAATAGGCCATAGTTTATTGCAACACATTTCATCAATGACAGAATGAATAAATCTATTGCTAAGAAAGAAAAAGAAAAGAAAACGGATGAAAATCATACTGTAAAAGTGAGATAGGAAATCTATCGCTGAGGATCTTCTGATCCATAAAGAATTTCAGCGCGTGCTTCAAATGCGGAAACCATCTTCGCAACAGCCTCACCAAAAAGAAAACCTATGATCTTTTGCAGGAGGGGAGAGCGAAACTCAAAATCGACATAAAAATCGATCCAAGTTCCATGATCATCTGGATCTTCGATAAAAATCCAATGCGTGTTCATATGCTTGAAGGGCCCTTCCGAGTAGGAAACATCCACACGATCGGGTGATGTTAGCTCAACTCTGGATGTGAAACGCTCCTTTACCATCTTGAAGCCAATAACCAAGTCCGCCCAGAACACATCTCCTTCCCGCCTGTTAATTCTGGCAGCAAGGCACCAAGGCAAGAACTCGGGGTACCGCTCGACATCCGCGACCAAGGCAAAGAGCTGCTCTTTTGTATACGGCAGCTTTCTCTTTTCAGCATGCGTCGGCATGTCTCAGCCACTGTCTTTCACAGAACAAGGCAACGGCGCGGCTGCCCGGATTTGCTCATCCCTAGCGCGCCGCAGGGCATAAAAGTCACGATCTGCATGATATGAAGAGCGCGTAAGTGGAGAAGAAGCAACCAACAAAAACCCTTTGGCACGTCCCATACGGGCGTAATCCTCAAACTCGTCCGGGGAAACAAAGCGTTCCACCTTCGCATGTCGAGGTGTTGGCTGAAGATACTGTCCAATGGTCATAAAATCAACGTCAGCGGCACGCAGATCATCCATGAGATTCAGAACTTCCTGCCGATCCTCACCAAGACCAACCATAATGCCTGACTTCGTGAAAATAGATGGATCAAGCTCCTTGACACGAGCCAGAAGCTGCAGAGACCCAAAGTAACGTGCACCGGGCCTTATGGCATTATACAACCGTGGAACCGTTTCAAGGTTGTGGTTGAAAACATCCGGCCGAGCCTCGACAACGACCTCCAAAGCACCCTGCTTGTGACGAAAGTCGGGTGTTAATACTTCAATTGTGGAAAATGGAGCCGTATCACGAATAGCACGAATAACCTTGGCGAAATGGGCAGCACCACCATCTTCCAGATCATCACGGTCAACCGAGGTAATCACAACATGGTTCAGGCCCATGCTTGCAACAGCGTCCGCAACATTCTGCGGCTCGTTAGGATCAAGCCGATTTGGCTTGCCCGTTTTTACATTACAGAAGCGGCATGCACGCGTGCAGATTTCACCCATGATCATCATGGTCGCGTGCTTCTTTTTCCAGCACTCCCCTATATTAGGGCACGCTGCTTCCTCACACACAGTAACCAGAGACTTGGATCGCATAAGCGCACGGGTTTCTTCAAACTCCTGTGAGGTTGGAGCTTTGACACGAATCCAGTCCGGCTTACGCAAAGGTGCGGCTTCCTTGTCGTGAAAAGATTCCATTGTGCTCATGCGATCCTCGTTTGTTCACGGATTACCGTGAATACAGCACCAAGCTATCAGAAGTGAATAGCCCGACCCCATGCATCCAAGACAGATTCATGCATCATTTCGGAAAGGGTCGGATGTGGGAAGACAGTATGCATCAGGTCTGCCTCTGTCGTTTCCAGCGTTTTGGCAATACCAAAGCCCTGGATCATCTCTGTCACCTCGGCCCCGATCATGTGAGCACCCAACAATTCGCCCGTTTTGGCGTCAAATACCGTTTTGACAAGCCCTTCCGGCTCTCCCATTGCGATTGCCTTGCCGTTACCAACAAACGGGAACCGACCAACCTTGACCTCATGACCAGCTTCTTTTGCCTTGGCTTCAGTAAGGCCCACGGAGGCGACCTGAGGATGGCAATAGGTGCACCCAGGTATCGTAGAGCGATTGATGGGATGTACATCCTTCACGCCGGCAATCTTCTCGACACACACGATGCCTTCGTGGCTGGCCTTGTGTGCAAGCCACGGCCCGGGAGTGATATCGCCAATCGCATAGACGCCAGCCTCACCTGTCCGGCACCATTCATCAACTTGGACGATACCACGCTCAACCTTCACAGCCGTCCCTTCCAGCCCAATATTTTCGATATTGGCCTGAATACCGACGGCAAGAATCACACGGTCCACCACAAGATTTTGGCTCTTACCATCTTTCTCGACAGTCACAACCGCATTCGTTGCCGAAGTCTTGATGCCCTTTACTGAAGCCTTGGTCATGATCTTCATGCCCTGTTTCTCAAGGGACTTCTGGAGAAGCCCTGATATTTCAGCGTCTTCAGCCGGAACGATTCGGTCCATCACCTCGACAACAGTAACATCGGCACCAAACGCATTGAAGAAACTGGCAAATTCAATGCCGATAGCACCAGATCCAACTACCAGAAGAGATTTGGGCATTGTATCAGGGACCAAGGCATTCTTGTAGGTCCACACAATCTTACCGTCCGGCTCAAGGCCCGGCAGCGTACGCGCCCTAGCTCCTGTTGCCAAGATAATGTGGGGGGCAGACAAGCTGGCGATAACCTTGCCGTTGCTTTCAACGGAAACCTTGCCTTTTCCAGCAAGGCGGCCAAAACCATCAAAAACGTGGACCTTATTTTTCTTGAGCAAATGTTTAACGCCAGAGGAAAGCTGGGAGGCAACTCCTCTCGATCGCTTCACAATTGCCTGCAGGTCAAATGTGGCCCCTTGCACCGCAAGGCCATAGTCTTTGGCGTGCTGGAAAGTACGATAAACATCAGCAGACCGCAAAAGCGCTTTAGTGGGGATACAGCCCCAGTTGAGACAAATACCACCTAGATGTTCACGCTCGACAACAGCTGTTTTCAGGCCCAGCTGGGCAGCCCTGATGGCCGCCACATAACCGCCGGGACCACCCCCGACAACCACAACGTCAAAGGACGTATCGGACATTACATTTCTCCGTTTCGGTCAGATCAGGGCAATCACAGCATAAGCTGGACAGGGTCTTCCAGCAGCGGCTTCAAGGCCGCGAGGAACTGGGCCCCAACCGCGCCATCAACAGACCGGTGATCAACAGACAGGGTCACGGTCATCATTGTTCGCACGGCAACAGCCCCATCACGAACAACAACACGCTCTTCACCTGCGCCCACAGCCAAGATGCAGCTTTGCGGCGGGTTGATAATGGCAGAAAATGACTTGATGCCATACATCCCCAAATTGGAAATGCTGAATCCACCACCCTGGAATTCTTCAGGACGCAGCTTGCCATCCCTTGCCTTCTTCGCAAGAGCCTTCATCTCAGTAGAGATTGTTGCCAGTCCCTTGCGATCTGCATTGCGGATAACCGGTGTAATAAGACCGCCGTCTGTCGCCACCGCGACGGAGATATCAATCTCGTCGAACCGCAGAATGGCTTCATCAGTCCACATGGCATTAGCAGCCGGCACTTTCTGGAGAGCCAGTGCACATGCCTTGATGACAAAATCATTGACAGACAGCTTGTGACCCGCATCGGGAACACTGTTAAGCTGCTTGCGCAGAGCCATCAGGGCATCCAGCTCCACATCAACGGTTAGGTAGAAATGAGGAACTGTCTGCTTGGCTTCTGACAGACGTCTGGCGATAGTCTTGCGGATCCCTGTATTGGGTTCAGCCGTATAAGCCTGCCATGGCATGGGCTGCAACTGCGGAGACGAGGACGCTTTGGGAACCGCAGAAGCAACCGGAGCAGAAGAGGCATCAGCCATGCGTGCTGTCACGCCGGATGCCAAGGCTTCCTGAATATCATGGCGCACAATGCGACCACGTGGACCACTTCCTTTGAGCACGGAAAGGTCCAGCCCGGCTTCTTTTGCCAAACGGCGAGCCAAGGGACTTGCGAAGACACGCGTAGCTTCACCAGACGCAGAAGCCGACCGGGATACCGGAACAGAAGAAGCCGCAGAAGATGACGCCGCAGCAGCAGGAGCTGCAGCCTTTGATTCAACCTTAGGCGAAGAAGCCGTCATAAGTGCATCAAGCGCGGCTTGATCGTCACCTTCTTCCAGCAAAAGAGCGATCGGCTCATTCACCGCAACGCCCTGCGTGCCTGCAGGAATCAAGACACGCGCCAGAATGCCTTCGTCGACAGCCTCAAATTCCATCGTCGCTTTGTCGGTTTCAATTTCAGCAATCACATCACCAGCTGAAATTGCATCACCTTCTTTTTTCAGCCACTTGGCCAGCGTGCCTTCCGTCATGGTCGGAGACAGGGCCGGCATCAGAATCTTTTGAGCCATAACAATATTCCCCTCACCGAATCAGGACTTGTAGCAAACAGACTTGGCCACATCGACAATCTGGGCAACATCTGGCAACGCCAGTTTCTCCAGATTTGCCGCATATGGCATCGGCACATCGGCGCCGGTCACACGGCGAACGGGGGCATCCAGCCAGTCAAAGGCCAGCTCTGTCACAACAGCTGAAATTTCCGACCCTATACCAGCGACGGGCCATCCCTCTTCGACAGACACAATCCGATTGGTTTTCTTGACCGATTCCAGGATCGTAGCAACATCAAGAGGACGGACAGATCTCAGGTTGATCACTTCCGCCGAAATTCCCTGCGCAGCAAGAACATCGGCAGCTTCCAGCGCGACACCAACCATTTTGGAGTAGGCTGTCAGCGTGACGTCTGTACCAACTCGCTCAACCTTGGCCTTCCCGATCGGAATGACGAAATCCGGATCATCGGGAACATCAAAAGACTGCCCGTAAAGAATCTCGTTCTCTAAGAACACAACGGGGTTCGGATCACGAATGGCAGCCTTGAGAAGGCCCTTTGCATCAGCAGCAGACCAAGGCGCTACTACTTTCAATCCCGGCACATGGGCATACCAAGATGCGTAGCATTGGGAATGCTGGGCACCAACGCGAGCGGCAGCACCGTTGGGACCGCGAAACACAATGGGGCACCCAAGCTGCCCGCCGGCCATGTACAGGGTCTTCGCGGCAGAATTGATGATGTGGTCAATCGCCTGCATAGAGAAGTTGAACGTCATGAACTCGACAATTGGACGCAAGCCCTTAAAAGCTGCACCCGTTGCAAGCCCGGCGAAGCCCATCTCCGTAATCGGCGTATCAATAACCCGGCGGGGACCAAATTCATCCAGAAGCCCTTGGGATACCTTGTATGCACCCTGATACTGGGCAACTTCCTCACCCATCAGGAATACATTGTCATCACGACGCATTTCTTCGGCCATAGCATCACGCAGGGCTTCACGGACTGTCTGACGAATAAAACGTCCGGAGGTCTTCTCGCTTGCCATTGGCTGAGAATAGGCCGTTGTTGTCGGGACGGCCGGCTCAAAACCCTCACCATCACTGGACGAACCAGCTACCTGAACAGGACGGAGTGCAGATGCAGCCTGAGACGGTGAAGGAGCCTCTGCCACACGGGGTGTAACCTGTGGTGCCTGGCTTACCTGAACCGTATCGGCGCTTTCGCCTTCTTCAAGCAAAAGGGCGATTGGGGTATTCACCGCAACACCTTCCGTTCCCTCGGGAATCAGAATTTTGCCCAGAATTCCTTCATCAGCAGACTCAAATTCCATGGTTGCCTTGTCCGTCTCGATCTCGGCAATCACATCGCCGGACGCAACAACATCCCCTTCCTTCTTGAGCCACTTTGCCAGCTTTCCCTCTGTCATTGTCGGCGACAGGGCGGGCATCAGAACGGTAATCGACATAATAGAACTTCCTCCGCTCGCTCAGGCACCAACCAGAATATCGGTATACAACTCCGAAGGATCCGGCTCGGGGCTGCTTTGCGAGAACTCCGCCGCCTCGGTAACGATCTGCTTGACCTCCCGATCAAGTTCTTTCAAGCCCGCCTCATCAATGGCACCCATTTCAAGAAGCTGAACCTTGAGCAAGTCGATCGGGTCACGCTCGGTACGCATTTTGGTCACTTCGTCTTTGCTACGGTATTTCCCCGGATCCGACATGGAGTGACCACGGTAACGATACGTCTTGGCCTCAAGGATATAAGGCCCCTTGCCCGAACGTGCATGGCCTGCTGCACGCAGGGCGGCATCACGTACAGCAAGGACATCCATGCCATCAACAGCCTCACCCGGTATGCCATAGGCATAACCACGCTGGAACAACTCGGTCGAGGCAGAGGCACGTTCGACGCTGGTGCCCATACCATACTTATTGTTCTCGATGACATAGACTACTGGCAGCTTCCATAAAGCGGCCATATTGAAGCTTTCATATACCTGACCTTGGTTGACAGCCCCATCGCCCATGTAGGCAAAGTTCACACCATTGTCGCCCTTGTACTGGTGAGCAAAGGCGAGGCCTGTCCCGATGGGGATCTGGGCACCAACGATACCGTGACCGCCGTAGAACCCCTTTTCTTCGGAGAACATGTGCATAGACCCCCCCTTCCCACGGGAATATCCCCCTTTGCGGCCAGTCAGCTCCGCCATTACTCCACGCGCATCCATGCCACACGCCAACATATGACCATGATCACGATAACTGGTTACAACCGTATCAACTCCTTCAATCGCTGCGGCCTGCATGCCAACAACAACAGCCTCCTGGCCGATGTAAAGATGACAGAAGCCACCAATCAGACCCATTCCATACAGCTGGCCGGCTTTCTCTTCAAAGCGGCGTATCAAAAGCATGTCACGATAGTAGGTCTTCAACTGAGCAAGGTCTGGCGCATCAGAGCGCGGCTTACGGCGAGATGTGGATGCCATGATCCCTCCGGATTTGGGGGCAAACGAGACGCGGTCCCGACAAAAAGCGCGACGAGCCGTTGCTCTGCACCGACTGCCGGGAACCTCTGTTTATTTCCGGCAAAGGTATCCAAAGATCACGGAGTTGCAAGCACGAATCCACAACCAACCCCCTGTTTTGCAACGCACAATGAGAATTAAACCACTTAATGGTTAATCATTTGTGTAGAATATACATCCCGACTGATTGCCTTGAATCGTCGGAATTTTATATCTCAGAATGAGATCGTAACGAACTTATTATCTTATAAAAACATTGCTATAATAACAATGTTATAGGCATATCAGCGCAGAAGAAGCTGAGCCCACCTAAAAAATTGTAATCAGGAACCCCTGCTGATTGGCCTTAAGTGCCCATCCGGACATAAAAAAGCCGGGGAGTATAATACTCCCCGGCCAGAAAAGCAGGACTTCAAAGAAGGGACGAATCCTCAGGCGCTGCCCAATTCCTCGGAACGAGGCCTCTCGGAATAAATGACCAAGGGCTTGGCTCTCAGCTCCGCAGCTTCTTTGTTAATCACGACCTCCTCAATACCTTCATTGCCCGGAAGATCAAACATCGTATCAAGCAAAATGCCTTCCATAATCGAACGCAAACCACGCGCCCCGGTCTTCCGAGCAATTGCCTTCTGCGCAATCGTGGAAAGAGCATCTTCCTGGAAGGTCAGATGAGCATTTTCCATCTCAAAGAGCTTCTGGTACTGCTTGACCAATGCATTCTTTGGCTCTGTCAAAATCTGGATCAAAGCAGCCTCATCCAGATCATCCAACGTGGCAATCACCGGTAAGCGCCCGACAAACTCGGGTATAAGGCCATACTTCAGCAAATCTTCCGGCTCAATCTCACGTAAAAGCTCACCGGTTTTTCTTTGCTCGGGATCGCGGACATCGGCACCAAAACCAATCGACGTTCCCTTGCCTCTCTGGCTGATAATACGATCCAGACCAGCAAAGGCACCGCCACAGATAAAGAGTATGTTTGTCGTATCAACCTGCAAAAACTCTTGCTGAGGATGCTTGCGACCACCTTGGGGAGGTACCGATGCAACGGTGCCTTCCATAATCTTCAGTAAAGCCTGCTGAACACCTTCACCGGAAACGTCGCGGGTTATCGATGGATTATCAGACTTGCGACTGATCTTGTCGATTTCATCAATGTAAACAATCCCCCTCTGCGCGCGCTCGACATTATAATCAGCCGCTTGTAACAGTTTGAGGATAATATTCTCCACATCCTCCCCAACATACCCGGCTTCTGTCAGCGTTGTAGCATCAGCCATGGTAAAGGGAACGTCAAGAATACGAGCCAACGTCTGAGCCAGAAGGGTCTTGCCACAGCCGGTCGGGCCGATCAGCAAAATATTGGACTTGGCAATTTCAATATCATTGCCTTTTCCAATAACCGACAGCCTCTTGTAGTGATTATGCACAGCGACAGACAAGACGCGCTTTGCGTGCAACTGCCCTATAACATAATCATCCAGAACCTTCATGATGTCACGTGGTGAAGGAACGCCATCACGGGTCTTCACCATATGAGTTTTATGCTCCTCACGGATAATATCCATGCAAAGCTCGATACACTCATCACAAATGAAAACGGTTGGACCGGCAATAAGCTTACGTACTTCGTGCTGGCTTTTCCCGCAGAACGAGCAGTACAAGGTATTTTTTGAATCGCCGCCCGGGGACTTGCTCATTGTATCTCCACTCCATGCGGCAAGAAGCGCCGGATCGGGAAGCGACCCTGATCTCACCGCGAAGACTATACTCGGCCAACAGGCCCTTGCTCCAAGCTCTTATGTTAGCCGTTACAGCAAGGCACGCACAATCTCAAAATGCCTGCTACCCGAAAAACCAACAACTTGGGAATGACCAGACCCCTCACCCAGTAAACAGATAAGGAATCCTGATTGTTCCGATATAATATGCATACCGGAACAATCAGGAGCACTCAAAACCAAACAGCCTCAGTCGCCAAGTTTCGATCCCGTATCAACAGATTTTGGACGCTCCTGCACGACCTCATCAATCAGTCCAAATTCCTTGGCGTCCTCCGCCGGCATAAACTTGTCGCGCTCCATCGCCTGCTCAATTTCCTCAATTGGCTTGCCGGTATGCTTTGCGTACATGCTATTCAGGCGAGAGCGAAGACTCAGGATTTCCCTAGCATGAATTTCTATATCTGTGGCCTGCCCCTGAAATCCGCCCGATGGCTGGTGTATCATGATCCTTGAATTTGGCAGCGAGAACCGCTTGCCCTTTGCACCTGCCGTCAATAACAGCGACCCCATAGAAGCGGCCTGACCGATACACAGCGTAGCCACATCACAACGGATGTACTGCATGGTGTCGTACATGGCTAGACCGGACGTCACCACACCACCAGGTGAGTTGATATAAAAAGCAATATCCTTGGAGGGATTCTCAGACTCAAGAAACAAAAGCTGCGCACAAACCAAACTGGATACAACATCGTTGACCGGCCCGGTCAGAAAGATAATGCGCTCTTTCAGCAAGCGGGAATAAATATCGTAGCTGCGCTCTCCACGGTTGGTCTGCTCGACAACCATCGGCACCAGCGTGTTCATATAAACGTCAAAAGGATCCCGCTCGCGCATCATGCTATTCTTCCTTGCTCATTACACGGAAACACCTGCCGGTGGCCACTGTAGGCTACTGACTGGACAATGAAAAGTCCTGTTATACGGCAGAGGGCAGCAGACAACCAATCAAAAAGGCGCCCGGTCCAGACAGGGCGCCTTTTCTTGGTAACAAAAGCAGGGCTATTTACCCAGCAGCAGCACCTGACTTCTTGGCTACCTTCTTTTTTGCCGCTTTCTTTAGTGCCGTAGAATCTTCTCCGGTCTCCATCAGCTCAGCGGGCGACATTTCCTGGTCCGTACATGTAACCTTCCCAAGAATCAGGTCAACGACCTTGTCTTCATAAATGGGAGCCCTCAGCTGATCCAGGGCCTGCTTATTGCTCTGGAAGTACTGGAAAACAGCACGTTCCTGACCGGGATAGCGCATGGCTTCACGCATCACGGCATGGTTAAGATCTTCTTGGGTAACCTGAACCTCGTTACGACGCCCAGTATCAGCCAGCAAAAGCCCCAAACGGACGCGACGCTCGGCTATCGCGGTATATTCGGCCCGCAGATCATCTTCAGACTTGCCCTTATCTTCTTCTTCTAGGGCATCGTTCTTCATCGCAGCCTCAATTTCGGGCCAGATCCCTGAAAATTCAGCGTCGATCATGCCCTGAGGGACCGAGAAGCTGACCATCTCGGATAGCTTGTCCAGAAGCTCACGCTTCATGCGTCCACGCGCCAAGTTGTCATAATCCGATTGGATCTGCTCACGCACAGCGGTACGCAAGGCCGCCATGTCATCAAAGCCGGCAGACTTCGCAAATGCATCGTCAAGCTCTGGCACCTTGGCTTGCTTGAGAGCCTTCACGTTGACATCAAATGCAGCCTCTTTACCAGCAAGGTCTTTGGCATGATAGGACTCGGGGAAGGTCACGGTCACCGTAACGCTGTCACCGGACTTCGCGCCTACAAGCTGCTCTTCAAAGCCGGGGATGAACGACCCCGATCCCAGCTCCAGGTCATAAGACTCACCCTTACCGCCGGGGAACTCTTCGCCACCAATACGTCCGACAAAATCAATTTCAAGTATATCGCCGGTTTCAGCCTTGCGTGCTTCCTCGACAACCTCATTCACCTTGCGGCTTTGCGCAATACGGACCAAGGCTTCCTCAACCTCGGCATCCTCGAATTCAACAACAGGCTTGACCAGCTGAACGGCTGCAAAGTCTGTCTCACCGATTTCAGGGAGAGCCTCAAATTCCATGGTGAATTCAAGGTCTTTTCCCTCATCAAAGGATACAACCTCAATTTTGGGCTGCGCTGCCGGGGTCAGCTTTTTTTGTTCCAAGGTCGAACGCACACCGCCCTGGACAGCATCCTCCAGAACTTCACCCATGATAGAGGCTGCATAGCGCTTGCGAACAATGGACATCGGCACTTTCCCCGGACGAAAGCCGGCGATAGAAACCCGGGTTGCAACCTCTTTGAGACGGCTTTCAACCTTGTTGCCGATGTCTCCGGCCGGAACGACAATCTTGAAAGCATGCTTCAGACCGTCAGCATTCGTTTGAGTAACCTGCATGGAATATCCCGAAGTTCTTGGGTACCGAACGGACCGCGACAATCTTGGCCCAGCTTCCCCTTATGACAAACCGAAAACCCTGTTTTAACCGGGTCCTGTCCTAGCCCGGATATACAGGCACAGCGACAGCCCTCTCGGATAACTATGGTGCGGGCGGAGGGACTTGAACCCCCACGACACAAGGCCACCGGAACCTAAATCCGGCGCGTATACCAATTTCGCCACGCCCGCCAGCGCTGCCACACCTTCATCTACAGCCAAACGCAACTTTATGGCCAAAAAAGCAGTGTTTGCCACTGCTTGCACCACGCAGAGCGCCGGCTTCCGACCAAGATCGGCTGCACGAAGCCACACACATAGACAATTCAAGATACAAATAGCAACAAAAGAATGCATGGACAGTCAATTCAGGGGGAAAAACAGCCTACCCCTTCAGCCACCCTTTAAGAGCTGAAGACAGGGCAGCGGTCCCCCGGGAGCTATAGCCCTCGTGATTTTTCTCGATATCCTGTAACCGGTAAAGATAGTTGACCATAAGGCCAGCAGACTGCCTGATGCCCCGCTCGGAGCGGTCCCCCATCCAGTTCAGGCGTTCAATACGAGCACCATTGCTCAGATGGAAATGGGCCACAGGATCAATGGCCACGGGAACATTTCCTTTCTCGGGGAAACGGCGGGCAGAAACTAAATAAATCGTGGCAAGACGCAAAAGAATAGGGCGCATAACCTCGGCTGTGTCCTTGTCACTTTGCCACAACTCAGCAGATAAAAGGCGGCCGAATAACCCCAATGCAGGAGGACGAGCTCCGTTTCCCTTGCGCCGAACCAAGGCTGTTACAGCCTTGGTTTCAGCAGGAAGAAGAAGGTCATCGCCGTCTTTCTCCACCTGCTGCTCTAACCAGACGCGAAAACCGGGAAGAGGCGAAAGCGTGGCAAAGGCCTTGAGGGAAGGAAACTCGGCTGACAGCGTAGATACAACCTTCTTGATCAGGAAATTCCCGAAACTGATACCGGAAAGCCCCTTCTGGGCGTTGGAAATAGAATAGAAGACCGCTGTATCAGCCAAGGCTGGGTCCCCCACCGGGGCATTAACATCAAGCAGATCGTGAACATTATCTGCTATCCCGTTGAGAAGTGCGACCTGAACAAAGATAAGGGGCTCATCCGGCATCCGGGGATGAAAAAAACCGTACAGTCTACGGTCAGAGTCCAGGCGATTTTTTAAATCATCCCAGCTTCTGATTTCATGAACCGCTTCATAGGAAATAATTTTCTCAAGGACTGCCGCTGGGCTGGTGTCCCATGTAATGCGGCGCAATTCCAAGAAACCTATATCGAACCAGCCTGTCAGAATTTCCATCAGGTCACGCTCAAGACCGTCAAGCTCGGGATGCCCGGAACGGAACTTGAGCAGCTCAGCCCTCATATCAACAAGAAACTTGACTCCATCAGGCAATATATTGAATTGCTTTAATAAATTTATACGCGGAGGCTGCAGCGCCTGATAGACATGAAAGGCAGCCTGCTCACGCTCAGCATCATCGGCAGCTTCAAGTTCTGCAATAGCCCTGTCAACGACATCACGATCAGGACTGAACTCTGTTGCCATAAGGGTCAGAAAGCGTCGCCGCCCCAGCTCACTCAGGCCAAGATACACATGTCCCAAGGCTGCAGCACGGGTACGGGCTGAAACATCGCCACCGCGCGCATCCAGACACGCCTGCATCTGCTCACGCAGGTGCAAAAGCTGCTCATCCGGTAGATCGGGATCGAGATGCGCCAGAGCACTCCCTCCTTGGGGAGCAACAAATTCCCGCCACAGGGTACCCAAACGATCCAGCAAACCAGGAACCTGATGCCGCGCCATTTTCCATCTCCTCCGGGACAGACCCCGGCTACATCATGTCACGTCAATTGTGCAAGAATATGCGGAAAGGCCAAAGAAATATCCTCTGCTATCATTCCCTTTCCCAGATGACGCCCCGCCTCGGCATGCAGCCATACCCCGGCACATGCAGCAGAAAATCCGTCCATACCGCCAGCAAGGTTAGCTGCGATGGTACCGGCAAGAACATCGCCACTTCCAGCCGTCGCCAACCATGGAACCGCATGCGTTGTGACCGCAGCCATTCCGTCCGGGGCTGCAATAATGGTGTCAGCTCCCTTCAGCACCATGAAGACTCCCAAATCCCTGGCAGCCTGACGTGCTCTCACCAGACGGGGTAAAGTCCCCATTTTTGGAAATAAACGCCTGAGTTCGCCTTCATGTGGCGTCATGACAATGGGCGCAACAGCCGTACGCACGATTGCGCGCAGCTCATCGATTCGTCCCGCGAAAATAGTGATGGCATCCGCATCGAGCACAATGGCCAGTCGCCGGGATACACTGTCCCTGACCATCTCCGGCAACAACGGAACAAGACCAAGTCCGGGCCCAATAACAACCGCATTGGCACGGATATTCTGTGGCAAGGTCAGAAATCCATCTTTATCATTCTGAGGAACAACGATAAGCCCTGGATCAAGGGCACACAGGGAAGCAGTATCCCGTGGGGCCACAACTGTGACAAGACCCGCCCCTGCCCGACGGGCAGCCATGGCAGCTAATCGGGCGGCTCCACTCATGCGCACACCGGAAAAGACAATCACATGACCACGGGAGTATTTGTGATCCCTCCAGTTTGGGACAGGCAAAGACCACAGACGAGGATCATTGATAAAGGTTCGGGGCGAAACACGCTCCAGTACCGAGGCTGGTATACCAATATCAGTGACCGTCAAGCGACCAGTGTAATCCCTTCCCGGGTACAGCACATGCCCCGGCTTGGGGCGGAAGAATGTAACGGTTGCCACGCAAACAGGCGCGGGACCCTGAAGAGAGCCATCATACCCATTGAGACCGGACGGAATATCTACCGCTAGGCAGGGAATCGAATCCTTGTTGATTTTGGCGACAACAGCCGCAGAATCCCCATCTAAAGGACGATCCAGCCCTGCCCCGAACATGGCATCCACAACCATGGCAGCCCTGTCCACACTACGCGAGGACAGTTGCTCAACTGGGCCTTTCCAGCGCTGTGCGTTAATCGCGGCATCACCCTTCAGGGCATCGAGCTTACAGGACAAAGCCACACGGACAGGCCAACCACGCCGCGCCAGCATGCGGGCCGCTACAAAGCCATCGCCGCCATTATTGCCAGGACCACACAGCACCACAATTTGCTGTTTCCGACCACACAGGCGAACAACCTCGCGGGCAACCGAAAAACCAGCCGCTTCCATTAGATATAAAGATGAAACCCCGGCTTCCACGGCCAGACGATCCGCGTCTCTCATCTCCATTGGATTCAACAGGGCCGCTTCCAGTTGGCTGGAAGAAGCGGGAAACGATGCCACAGAGCGCTCCTCTGTTTCAGACATATCCGATCCCCCCTTTTCTTCTGCCCACTACCTTTCTATAAAGCCGGGAGAAGGATCACGGCTACAGGAGAGTTTCCCGTGAAAGTCCTCGTTCTGGGCGCCGGCGTAGTCGGAACCTGTACAGCCTGGTGGCTTTCACAGGATGGGCACGAAGTTCATGTACTGGACCGACAGCCCGCTGTTGCGCGGGAAACCAGCTTTGCCAACGGCGGGCAGGTTTCAGTCAGCCATGCAACGCCGTGGGCTTCATTCCACACCCTGCGCAAGGCAGTTGGGTGGCTGGGAGACAAGGACGCTCCGCTTGTCATGCCCTTGCTGCGCTATGATCCCGCCTTGTGGCGATGGATCCTGCGGTTTCTCGTCAATTGCCCTAGGCAAGCCGTTGAAAAAAATACACTTAGAACCGTGTACCTTGCCCTTTACAGTCGAGAAACTCTCAAGCAAATGCGCAAAAGCCTTTCGCTTGAATACTCTTGTCTTTCCAAGGGAATATTACATGTTTTTCGTAATCAACATGAATATGATTTCCAGTGCCGCTCTGCGGAAATCATGATATCGGCAGGTTTGCCGCAGCGTATTCTCAATAGAAATGAACTGACAGACATTGAGCCTGCTCTGACCACCAAGGCCCATGAACTGGTCGGCGGAATCTACAGCCCGGATGATGAAAGTGGCGACGCCCGCGCCTTCACAGAAGCCTTGGCTGCCAAGGCGCAACAAAACGGTGTAACCTTCCATACCGGGATTCAGATTAATCACCTTTTGTATGATGGCACAGCCATTGGCGGTGTTTCGACAAACATGGGAATCTACAAGGCCGATGCCTTTGTAATTGCCCTTGGCAGCTATAGTCCAAAGCTGCTGGCCCCCTTGGGACTTCACCTGCCTGTGTACCCGGCCAAGGGTTATTCCATCACGATCCCCTTGGCCGATCATGCCCCGGGTGCGCCAGTTGTCTCCGTAACTGATGATGAAAACAAAATGGTTTTCTCACGCTTGGGGAATCGGTTGCGCGCAGCAGGGACGGCCCAAATGACCGGATGGAATACCACGCTGGACCAGAAACGGGCCGATGTCATTCGTAAACACGCGACGTCCTTGTTTCCAGATGCAGGAAACTACGCAGCCAGCGAGATCTGGTGCGGCCTGCGACCGAAAACACCGGACTCCGTGCCATACATATGCAAAACGCCCTACCGTGGCCTCTTTCTCAATACGGGCCACGGCACGCTGGGCTGGACCATGTCAGCTGGATCAGGACGCCTGATGGCAGATCTTGTATCCGGACGAACACCAGACATTGACCCCACTGGCTATGGGCTGGAAAAGCGTGTGTACTAAACGGCATCTCCTATCCGGCTGTAATCACCACGGAAATAGAGAAGCGGCAGCTTTACGTCATTGCTTTCAAGGTGTTCGACCTGACCAACAATAATTTTGTGGTCTCCACCATCAACAACCTGAACAACCTTACACTCAAGGCACGCCACACAGCCTTCAAGGAGAGGTATGCCCGTGACACCACGGCGCTGCGTAATACCCTGCCACTTGTCACCACTGCGGCGCGCAAAGGCAACCGAAACAGCTTTCTGGTCCTGTGCGAGAATGTTCACGCCAAAGTGACCATCCAAGAAGGCATCAAGGCAGGATGTCTTTTTGTCCAAGCAGAATAATACAAGAGGAGGCGACAACGAAAGCGAACTAAAGGCGCTGATCGTGACGCCTGTGGCAGCACCATCTTTCCCCAAGGTGGTCATGACTGTCACACCGGTTGGGAAGCACCCAAGAGTCTTACGAAAGCTATGATCATCAAGCAGCATAAACCCTCACCTGTCTGGCCTGTTTCAGGCGGTACACACCAGTGTGCCCCAGTACTACGAAATTGTATAACCTACAAACAAGGATTTTCCCGCATGACATGACCAGACGTGGCACAATCATGACAGAATTGCCAACAGGGGCAGCAAATTCCCGACCTGTGTTGCAGTTTCTGTCCCGGTTGGCTAAAACCAGAGGGTCTGGTTCCTTTGGTCAGGAAGCGGCCGCACGGAATCCGCATGGGACAGAGGGCACATGCTCGTAATCATAGGCACGGTTATCGTTATTGCCTGCGTCATCGGTGGTTATGCCATGGGTGGTGGCCACTTGGACGTTCTTTGGCAACCACTGGAGTTCCTGATTATTTTCGGGGCGGCCGGTGGCAGCATGGTAATCGGGAGCCCGACAAGCGTGCTGAAAGGAATCGGGCACGCCATGGGTCCCATGATGAAGGGGCCACGCCACCATAAAGACAGCTATCTTGAAGTGCTGAGTATGCTTTACTCAGTCTTTCGTCTTGCCAAGACCAAAGGCGATCTGGCACTCGAAAGCCACGTGGAACGGCCTGAAGAAAGCCCGCTGTTCCAGAAGTTTCCCAATTTCTCTGCCGATCACCACACACTGGTATTTCTATGTGATTATCTACGTCTCCTGACACTCGGCACGAACAATGCCCACGAGGTAGAGACCATCATCACAGAGGAAATAGAGGCCCACCACCACGAGCATCACCTGGTCGTGAAGGCCGTGGGCGACATGGCTGATGGTATGCCTGCATTAGGGATCGTCGCCGCCGTGCTTGGCGTTATCCACACCATGGGGTCGATTACGGAACCGCCAGAAGTTCTTGGGCACCTGATTGGCGCTGCCTTGGTCGGAACGTTCTCTGGGGTTCTCCTGTCCTATGGCTTTTTTGCTCCATTCTCGCGGGCCATTGATGCTGCATACACATCAGAAACAGAATATCTGAACTGCATTAAGGCTGGCCTTCTCGCACATATGCAGGGCTATGCCCCACAAGTTTCCATCGAATTTGCCCGGAAAATTGTCCCCCCTCATGTACGTCCAACGTTCCAGGAACTGGAAGAAACGGTCACCAACCTTTCGCACGACTGATGTAAAACCAAGGAAATCCGGTCCGGAATGAAAGGCAGCGCGGGATAAATGGCCGAGGAAGAAGGCAAAAATGCAATAATCATCAAGCGGATCAAGAAGGGTGGTCACGCGGCCCATGGTGGTGCTTGGAAAGTGGCCTATGCCGACTTTGTGACCGCAATGATGGCCTTCTTTCTTCTTCTGTGGCTCCTTAATTCTGTAACCGAAGAACAGCTGCAAGGGATTTCAAACTACTTTGCACCCACGGCTGTTTCGCAAAGCCCAAGTGGAGCGGGCGGCATGCTCGGCGGCTTGGTCGTTGGTGAAGGGGCATCCCAGTCCAATTCAGCTCCACCTGCGACTAATATTAACCTTCCCCCTTCTACAGTCGGTTCTGGCGGACAGGATTTTACCGATCCACAGGAAGGGCGTTCTGAAAAAGATCAGGACAGCTCTGCAGAGCAGAAACAGCAACAAAGCAAGGAAGAAGATGCCCGCAGACAACGCGAGCAACTACAGCTTGACACCATCTCACGCGAAATCAGGCAAGCCCTGAATGCTTTACCACAAATGAAGGCTCTGCAAGACAGCCTGATCATTGACAACACTCCCGAGGGGTTGCGCATCCAGCTGATTGACCAGGACAGGCTTCCCATGTTCCCGGCTGGATCCAGCGCCTTGTATGAACATACCCAGAAACTTCTCCTGCTGGTCAGCCGTGTTGTCAAACTGATGCCACAGAAGATTGCGGTCTCCGGCCATGCCGACTCGGGGGGCTTCACGGACCCGTCCGGCTATGGAAGCTGGGAGCTTTCAGCCGACAGGGCCTTGGCAGCACGGCGTGTCCTGTTACAGGGTGGCGTACCGGATGACCGGTTTGCCCGGATCGCAGGCGTTGGGCCCAATGATCCCCTAGAACCATCCAATCCGGATAGCCCGCGCAACCGGCGGATCAGCATTGTTCTCCTCCGGGACGATTCTGCTATCCCAGCCGACAGCGGCAGTCCGGGTTCACCAGGCGGCGGCCCCCTGCCCAGTATCCTCGATACCCGATGAAACAAGGAGATACCTCTTTTCTGAGGGGACTCCTGGTCCGGAAGGCTGTGTTTACAGGGAACACGCTTCACCATCATAGTGGTGACAGGACAGCATCGGTAATGAACGATGGAAAATTCTCCGGTACGGCGACCGCACTTCTTTTTCACAACCGCCCCCATGCCGTGCCCCTATATGGAAGGACGGATGGAGCGGAAGATTGTGACCGAGCTTGCCGGCCCGGATGCCGGGGCTTTACACGATACGCTGTCACGATCCGGCTTTCGCCGTAGCCACTCCATTGCTTACGCACCCGCATGCCCCAGCTGCACAGCCTGCACGCCGGTGCGGGTAGTGGTCCGTGACTTTGCAAGAAACCGCAGCTTTCGTCGCACCTGGAACAGCAACGCAGACCTTTATGGACGGATGGTGCCACCAAGAGCAACAGCCGAACAATACCGGCTTTTCAGCGCCTACCAAGCGTGCCGTCACAGCGGCAGCGACATGGCCTTGATGAGCTTCTACGACTACAGGGCCATGGTTGAAGACAGCCCGATCGAAACGCACCTAGTTGAATTCCGTGATCACCAAGGGAAACTGACAGCTGTCTGCCTAATGGACAAGATGGACGATGGCGTTTCCGGGGTCTACAGCTTCTTTGACACCTCTAAAAGCCGGAGAGGACTTGGTACCTTCATCATCCTGTGGATGATTGAGACGGCCCGGACTCTTGAGCTGCCCTATGTCTATCTGGGCTACTGGATCGCAGAAAGTCCAAAGATGAGCTATAAGGAGCGCTTCACTCCGCTCGAAGTTTTTACGGGAAACGGATGGCACCTTCTGGACGAGAAAACGGGGGCACCGCGTCCACCCGTTCTCCAGCCCTTCTCGCCCTAAAAACGATTGCTACGGGGAAATCCAGTCGGAGGCAACTTGCCCTGCCCGGCACGCGCCCCACGCCACGGCACCAAGTTCATCTCGGTGCGAATACGCTCCCCGGAACGGAATGTCAAACCATCCTCGGCCCTGAAAACCTTGACGTCCGAGGTTCCACCATCCTTGTATTTCTGAAGGATAACCCCCCGTCCCTTTGCCATCAGGGGAACCTCCTCGATCGAAAATACCAACAGCTTCCTGTTCTGCCCGACGATTGCAACCGTATCGCCATCCACTGGTAGGCAGAATGCGGCTATCTCACCTTCTCCTGGGACAAGAACCTGCTTACCAGCACGAGTCTGGGCAACAATATCATCTTCCGCAACACGGAAACCACGCCCACCGGAAGAAGCCAGAAGAAGCTCTCTCCCCGCCTCATGCACCATAAGAGCAGCCACTTCTGCATCATTGGGCAGATCAACCATCAACCGTAACGGTTCGCCGAAACCACGTCCCCGTGGTATCCGATCGGCTGCCAAGGTATAAAACCGCCCCGTCGTGGCAAAGATCAGGATTTTGTCTGTTGTGTAGGCATGTAGGGCAATCCAGAGTTGATCACCCTCTTTGAACCGGGTCTCCGTTAGATCTTCCGCATGGCCCTTCAGGGCACGGATCCAACCTTTCTCCGACAACAGGAGTGTAACAGGCTCCCTCTCAATCACAGCCTCAATCGGGACAACCACAGCAGACGGTGGACCCGCAATCTCTGTCTTTCTGGCTCCAAGGCGCGTCTTCTGACCAAATCTCTTTTTCGTCTCTATCAGCTGTCGGGAAATTTCAGCCCAACGCAGGGAAGGCTCCGCCAACAATGATTCCAGGCCGGCCTTTTCTGAAGACAGACGATCATACTCGCCACGGATTTCAACTTCCTCAAGACGCCGCAAAGACCGTAGTCGCATATTCAGGATAGCCTCAGCCTGCATATCAGAGAGCCCGAAAGCTTTCATCAAAGCTGCTTTTGCCTCATCTTCCTCACGAATAATACGGATGACTTCATCCAGATTGAGATAGGCAATTAGATAGCCTGCCAAGATCTCCAGCCTATGGTCAATCTTCCCCAGTCGATAGCGCGACCTCCGCTCCAGCACTTCGATCCGGTGTTCCAGAAAAGCCTCAAGAACATCCTTCAACGGCATCACGCGGGGCGTTCCATCCGCAGACAGAACATTCATGTTAAGGCTGAACCGTATTTCCAGATCCGTCTGGCGGAACAAATGTTCCATCAACAGTTCCGGGTCAACAGTCCGGTTACGAGGCTCGAGAACAACGCGCACATCCTCGGCAGACTCATCACGGATATCAGCCAGAAGGGGCAGTTTCTTTGCATTTAGAAGCTCTGCTATCTTCTCGATCACCCTTGATTTCTGGACCTGATAGGGAATCTCGGTGACGATAATCTGGAACAAGCCGTGCGAGAGTTTCTCTATCTCCCAGCGGGCGCGCAAGCGGAACGTTCCGCGCCCGGTCGCATAAGCCTCGTGCACGGAATCCGGGCTGTCTACAAGAATGCCGCCTGTGGGAAAATCAGGCCCCTTGATGCAGGCCAGCAATCCATCCACCGAAAGATCTGGCTTCTTGATTAGCGCTAGAAGCGCATCACACAACTCCCCTATATTATGAGGGGGAATATTGGTTGCCATGCCAACGGCAATACCGGAAGACCCATTGGCCAGCACATTGGGAAACGCTGCCGGCATAACCACCGGCTCTGACTCCTCACCATCATAGGTCTCGCGGAAATCAACAGCATCCTCGTCCAGCCCATCCATCAGGGCTGTTGCCACCTCTGTCAGACGGGATTCGGTATAACGCATGGCAGCAGCGCCATCGCCGTCAATATTGCCAAAGTTACCCTGTCCCTCGACCAATGGATACCGGGCCGCAAAATCCTGGGCCAGACGCACCAAGGCATCATAAACAGCCCCATCACCATGAGGGTGGTATTTACCGATTACATCCCCGACCACGCGGGCACACTTCTTGAAACCACCGGCGGGGTCCAGTTTGAGAAGCCGCATGGCGTACAACAAACGGCGATGGACCGGCTTCAATCCATCCCGCACATCGGGAAGTGAACGGGAAACAATGGTCGAAAGGGCATAAGCGAGATAGCGCTCGGACAGCGCTTCGGCCAATGGCTGGTGACGTATGATCTCGGCAGATTTTGACGCGCTCATGCAAAAAACCCCGAAGGAAAAGCAGCTACAGATGGCAGGACAGCAAAGGCCGCACTATACCTTGCTATCCCCCCTGCAGGTCAAGGCCGGGACAAGAAATGCTGTGCAAGGCGCTGGCGAACAGACGGTAGACAAGCGCGGGGAGGAACAAGGAGATGCTTCTCCAAGAAATATCCTGTCAGGTTTAATCCCTGAAGCAGGGCTGATGGATCAGCATCCTCGTCCGGATCAACCAGAAACGGCGGCAAGACCAAAAGGCGATCACGATAAGGCTCCCCGGCCAACGCGCTGACAGCACGGCCTGTTTTGGGGGAAACATAAATCAGGTTGCTGGTAGAGCCCGTAGCAGCACAACAGGACAAATCCAGCCCATACCCCAAGCCAGCCAATACCTTGATTTCCCACCGCACATAAATATCCATGCGTCCGCATTCCCGCAGGGCAGCCAGAAGAGCCAACAGCGCTGCCCAGATATCGGGATACGGATGTCTTTCAGGCAAGACCGTATCCAGAACAGCGCAGGCCGATGCCAAAGCTTCCAAGGTTATTGGCTGATCAAAAAAATGCGGAGCTATGCTTTCAAGAAGCTCGACATCGAATATTCCAAGCTGCTCCCCCAGACGCGCTTTCCAGTACAGCTGCACAATATTGCCTGGCTGGAGAACCCCCGTCCCCCCTTTCCGAACCAGACGGGATGACATGACCAGACCATTCCACCGCCCACGCGTGGCCGTCAGGACAGAAAGACGAACACGCCCTTCACCAAGCGGGTGGATAGACAGAACGACCCCGGTATCCTGCCACGCCACAGCCATATCAATATCCCCTGCTACGCACCTTAAACGTTATAGTCCAGACCCCAAGCATTGTAACGCGACGGATCTTCGGCCCACTGTTCGCGTACAGTCACGTGCAGGAAAAGATGGATCCGACGCTCTAGGAGTGACTCCAGCTCCTTGCGGGCACTCGCACCGATCGAACGGATCTTGCTGCCCCCCTTGCCAAGGACAATCATGCGCTGGCTGTCACGCATCACATAAATCGTCTGATCAATACGCACAGAACCATCCGGGCGCTCATCCCAGCGTTCCGTCTCCACCGTAATGCTATAGGGCAGCTCCTCGTGCAGGTTCAGGAATACCTTCTCCCGAGTCAATTCAGCCGCTAAAAGGCGCTGTGGCACGTCCGACACTTCATCTTCAGGGAACATCCATGGCCCCTCAGGAGCAGATTCCACCAAACAGGCCAAAAGATCGTCAATGCCATCGCCTGATTTCGCCGAAATCATGAAGACACGCTCAAAAATTCCCTCGTTGAACAAGCTTTCTGTCAATGCCAGAAGCTTTGAACGCTCAACAAGATCAATCTTATTGAGAACCAAGATAACACCCGTGCTTGACGCAGACTTCAACGTGTCGATGATCACACGGGTATCATCATCAATACCCCGTGCGGCATCAATGGTCAGCATCAGGCGATCTGCATCAGCAGCACCACCCCATGCAGCCGCAACCATCGCACGCTCCAACCGACGCTTGGCTGTACGAAAAATACCCGGTGTATCAATAAATACAATCTGGGCATTTCCCGACATGGCAACCCCGCGAACACGCGTGCGCGTTGTCTGAACCTTTGGGGATACAATGCTGACCTTGGTACCAACAAACGCATTGACCAACGTTGACTTGCCTGCATTGGGCGCCCCGAGAACGGCCACAAAAGCACAGCGGGTCGGCTCAGAAACTGTCATTAACCTAATTTCTCCAGAAGAATACGGGCAGCCATTTGCGCGGCAATCCGCTTGGATGGGCCGGATGCCACTTCAGGCGGCACACCTTGCACCATGACCCGAATTGTAAATGAGGGATTATGATCCGGTCCATCAGCGGCAACGGTTTCATAAACCGGAAGAGGAAGCCCCCTCTTTTGCGCCCATTCCTGAAGGCCTGTCTTGGGATCCTTGGGCGGTTCTGTCACCTTGTCCATCAGCGGTATCCAGAAACGCCGGATAAAACCAGAAGCCGCATCGAAGCCGCCATCCAGATATATCGCCCCAATAACGGCCTCACAGGCATCTGCAAGAAGGGCAGGATTAGTTCTTCCCCCCAAATCCTCATCACCCTTGGCAAGGATCAGAAAGTCCCCAAGATTGAGCCTTGACGCAACATCGGCCAAGGCTTCCCGACGGACCAAGGCCGCATGGCGGCGCGCCAAGGCTCCCTCGTTTTCAGCAGGAAAACGATGGTACAACATATCTGCAACAACCAACCCAAGAACGCGGTCTCCAAGAAACTCCAAGCGTTCATTGGTTCCGGCATTATGGCCCCGGGAAAGACCCCGGCTGCGGTGGGTCATCGCAAGTTCAAGTAAGCTCTCATCGCGAAACGTATGATCCAGCACTGCGGCCAGACCGATAAACAGACTACACAAAGCAGATTCCTGTAACTATTACGACACGTCATCACCAGAAGATGATGCCCTGAGATCACGGAAAAGGCGCCCCCAGCGGGTCGCCACGGGCCACTTCCAGAATTCCCAGAAACGGGCAGTCCCATTTGTGGAAAAAAAGAGAATCTCCGCCCGTCCAACCAAATTCTCGGAAGGAACGAAGCCAACATCCACAGTACGGCTATCCGCCGAACGGTCACGGTTGTCGCCCATCATGAAGTAGTGCCCTTCAGGCACAACGTATTCCGGGGTATCATCATACCTAGCCGTATCACCAGCCTCCAGTATCGGATAATGCGTTCCGTTAGGCAAGGTCTCGATATACCGTGCTGATCGCATGATATGACCGTCTGTATCAATATAAACGTAGTCCTCCACCCTCTCACGCATCATCATCGTACCGTTTATATAAAGACGCCCCCCACGCATCTGAATGCGGTCACCGGGTAACCCAATGATACGCTTAATATAATCAATAGAGACATCGCGAGGGTACTTGAATACAGCAATATCGCCACGCTTCGGCTCTGAGAACAACACACGCCCTGAAAAAAAAGGGGGCGACAGCGGCATCGAAAAACGACTGTATCCATACGAATATTTTGAAACAAAAAGGTAATCCCCGACCAGAAGATTGGGAATCATGGATCCTGAAGGGATGTTGAAGGGCTCGAAAGCAACCGTCCTTACAAGGAGAGCAACAAAGACAGCGGCGGCCACTGTTCTGACAGTCTCTCCCGTCCCCCCAGCTTTTCTGTGCGGCATCAGACTATAACTTCCTTTTGGATGAAAGGACAAAAGCGCAGAGCAGACAGGCTAGCTCTGGCCGAGGAGTGAAACCGGCCAGGGGTTACCCTGTCAAGTCAAGATATTAACGGGGGAAACTTGGCCCTGCCATGGCAGCCTCAAGCAACACAAAAGCTGATGCATAGGGATACTCATCTGTCATGCTCAGATGAACACGAACCATCCTGCCTTCCGGCGTAATATTCCGAAGGTAACACGCAGCCCCATTATGGAGCACCATACCCGGCGCACCTTGCTCCGAAACGATGACTTCCAAGGAGCGGAATAAAACCCCACATCGCCCAACCCCTGTACCCAAAGCCTTTGCAAGAGCCTCTTTTGCAGCGAAACGCTTTGCCAAGGTGCCCGCATAAACAGCCGGATCCGCGCTGCGCTGCGCTGCGAGCGCTTGCTCGGCGGGGGTGAAAATACGGTCAAGAAAACGTGAGCCATAACGCAGGGCGGCCCTTTCTATCCTGCGAATATCCACCATATCATGACCAATACCGATAATCATGGCGAGGCCCTGCGCGCTGTCTCCATACAATCCCGCATACGCTTTACAGCCGCTTCAAGTCCGGTGAAAATGGCTTCACCAATTAAGAAATGACCAATATTCAGCTCGGACACCGTAGGAATAGCGGCGATCGGACCAACCGTCTCGTAACTCAGGCCATGACCAGCATGGCACTCAAGCCCCAAGGCATCTGCGCGAAGAGCTGCCTCTTTTATAAGCCGTAATTCATGCTCTCGTTCCTCACCTCCTGCTTCACAATAGCGGCCCGTATGCAGCTCAACAACGCGTGCACCCACATCCCGGGCGGCTTGTATCTGTTCAACATCAGGCGTAACAAACAAGGATACCCGGATACCCGCCGCTGAAAGTTCTGCAACACAGGGGCGCAAAGATTCAAGCAAGGCCACAACATCAAGGCCACCCTCCGTTGTTCTTTCCTCACGTCGCTCTGGTACAAGGCAGCATGCAGCAGGCTGACAGCGCAGCGCTATATCAACCATTTCAGAGACGGCTGCCATTTCAAGATTAAGGGGAAGGGAGACCTGCTCCTTCAGGCGAAAAATATCATCGTCACGAATATGACGCCGGTCCTCCCGCAAATGGGCCGTAATGCCATCAGCCCCCACACGGGCAACAGCATGCGCAGCCGCTACAGGATCCGGATGCATGCCACCGCGCGCATTACGCACCGTGGCAACGTGATCGATATTCACGCCAAGACGAAGAATGGACACAAGCTTATCTCAATATATACAACAGACAAATAGTGACAGCACCGTTCATCACATACCAGCGACAGAGAAGCAAGACAAAGAGAATACGCAAGTACACACATTAATAGAAAGAAATTTAGAAACAGAGATGCCACAATCTGTGGCCCAATCGCAACACTCATAATAAATACAATTCCATTATCAGCGAAGTGCTTGCATAGAATGTGCTAAACACTATCATAGTGCTCTGTTTTCTGCCTTGGCATTTTGGGAGGACCATGTAATGCGCGTTATTCATGCGCTTGTAGCAGCTGGCATCGCAGCAGCTTTACCTTCTGCTTCGCAAGCACAATGGTATGTCGGTGCTGATGCCGGAATGGGCTTCAACCAGAAGGCTGACGTTGAAAAGAACGGCACCAACCTAGAAACAAGCTACAAGTGGGGCCCCGCTATTCTTGGGCATGTAGGGTACTCCTTCGGCCACCTCAAGCTGGAGGGCGAGCTGGGATGGCGGCGCAACAGCGTCAAGGATGTATCGCACGCCAACGGTAGCGGCCATACCAGCGCCTATAGCACCATGATCAACGGCGTTGTCGACTTTGTGCCGGAAGGAAAGTTCCATCCCTTCGTCGGGGCCGGGATCGGCGTAGCCAAGATTGACACCAGCATGGTTCGCTCTGGGGGTGCCGACCGCTACAAGGGCGATGGCTGGCAGTTTGCCTACCAGGCATTCGGTGGTGCAGCCTACGATATCAGCCATAACTGGGCCATAAGCGCACAGTATCGCTATTTCGGCACCATGGACTACGAGGTCAAGACTCCTGCAGGCGCAACATTGGATGCCGAGTATAACAATCACGCGGTGCTTGTTGGCCTGAACTATAGCTTTGGCAAGGCATCTGCGATGCCACCGGCACCAACAGCAGCCGACCCCGCTGCCATGCACAAGAACTACATTGTTTTCTTTGACTTCAACAAGTCAGAGCTGACAAAAGAAGCAACAGCCATCCTCAATCAGGCGGCTGTCGCCATCAAGAAAGGCCACATGGCACGCGTATCCGTAACAGGTCATACGGATCTTTCCGGCAGTGCGGACTATAATATGAAACTGTCCAAGCGCCGCGCGGAAGCTGTGAAGCATTATCTGGTTCGTCAGGGTCTCAAGTCTTCGGAAATTTCCGTCGTGGCAAAGGGTGAGTCCAATCCCTTGGTGCCCACGGCCGATGGTGTTCGCGAGCCGCAGAACCGTCGGGCAGAGATTGTCATTCCTTAAATACGGCTTGTTTATGCATAGCAAGGCCCCGTTTTTCGGGGCCTTCGCTTTTGTCAGAATGCATTCCAATACTTGAAAAGCGCATGAATGTGCTCTATCTAGGTACACGGTCTATTTGCTGACACTCGTGGAAAGAGGTATGAGCGCGCGTCTTCTTCAGAGATCCATCCTTGCCTTGACCCTGCTTGCATTTGTATGCCTTGCGCAACAAGCCCTTGCTGCTTGGAGCTGCGTACCCTACGCACGATCAATATCCGATATTCATCTACAGGGCGACGCGTGGCGATGGTGGGATGCCTCAGTCGGTGTTTATCAGCGGGGCAAGAAACCTACCGTCGGATCCGTTCTGGTGTTTAAAAGAAGTCCCATCATGCGGCGTGGGCATGTTGCTGTTGTGCGCTCTGTTGAAGGAACACGGAAGATCCTTGTTGATCATGCCAACTGGAGCCGTAGCGGCCGTATCGAGACGCAGGTTGCCGTTGTTGACATTTCACCCGGTAATGACTGGAGCCAGACAAGAGTCTGGCACTCGCCATCAAGGACTTTGGGCTCCACAATCTACCAAACCGCAGGCTTTATCTATCCAGAACATGCCAGCAGCGCGTCGCTGGACAAAAAGCCTGGAAACGCACATCCCCTTTGATCTTCGACAAGATGCAGAGCTATGGAGCACCAACAAGACGGTCCCGTCACGGTCCATGTCGATAGTGAGCCTGAAGACAGAAAAGTCGAACAGCTGCGTGCAAACCTGAGGTCATTCAATCAAGCCTGTATTGGCCCATATGATGCACATCACCTTTTGGTGACAGCAAAGTCTCTGAACGGGGAAATGATCGGCGGCATCCATGGGTATATACAATTTAGCTGGCTGCACGTCCACTTGCTCTGGGTTGCCCCTGCATGGCGCAGGCAGGGCATAGGGTCGCGCCTGTTGTCTGGTATCGAGAAAAAAGCCCAGTCTATGGGAATATCAAGATCCAGGTTGTCAACGGCTGATTTTCAGGATGGACTACACCTCTACACAAAGCATGGGTATACAATATTCGCCACCCTACCCTTCTCTTCTACCGGCGGAGAGGATCAGCACATAGAATACCTGATGCAGAAACAATTCTCATGACAGAGCAAAAAACCTAACTGCCACCGAGAGAAGCATCCAGCTCGTCAATACGGGTTAGAGCCAAGTCATTCAAGCACGTCAGACGCATCAAATCGTCGGCTTTCCCGGTTTCAGGATCCAGCGCATTCCAAGCGCACTCGGCCTCGCGGTATCGATTCCAAGCTGACTGGGCATTCTGCAAGGCCTCGTGAATCGAGGCCGGCACTGTGCGCATAACCCGCCGCATCATCCCCTCTAAGGCAGATTCTGTTCGCTTGAGCTCATCCTTGGCGCACGAAACAAGTTCAGCCTCCAACTCTGTCGTCTCACAGTTGACAGGCGATTTCGCGGTTGCACATGGCACCGCCACGGCCAAACAGACAAGAAGACATGCAACCGACCAAGCTGGGAAAGTCATCCCTAATCCACCTACCACATAACGAGTCCCTGCGATGATAGCGACACTAGGCTCATACGCTCAAGTAGATTGCACAATGATTACACAGAAGCAACTAACTACACCACCATCTCGTCTCGCTCCTCGGTCACAGCAATAACGGCAGGATTCAAAGTATCTACAACGGGCGGAATTTGTGTACCCGCACCCTTCTTTTCAATCCACCGCATAATAACAGCCGACAAGAATGGAATGGCCTGAACAGCAACGGTTGCCGCAAAAACATCCTGCTCCATAATATCAAGCGGATTCATGATAAAAAGAACAGATGCTGCAACAAGCAAACAGCACCCAAGTATGCTTTCCCCAAAAACCGGACTATCACGAAACCGGGACTGACTCTGCGCAGATACCTGATCGCTGTTCCGTCCCTTTTCCGTACGAATAAAGGGCAGATTGTCCTTGACAAGACCGGTATACACGGCACGCCCGACAACAAGCTGCAAGCTCATAGCGGCAATAGCCGCTCCAAAAATTTCTGGCACCGCCGCTCTTACACGCTTTCTATAAAGAAGAAAGCAGTGGAGGATATTAATCGCAAAACTGGTCAGTATAGGAATCGTCAAGGACATCATGGGAAGAACCATGCCGACAAAAACGATCATGGGAACCCAAACAAGATTCAACATGGCCACCATAACGCCAAGCGCATCAGAAAGCCAAAAGATCCACCCTGCTATAAACTGCCGCCGCTGCTGTGGTGTCAGTGTCTTGGAGTTCGGCATCATATGCCGGCGATGCTTTTTGATGATTTGCACAGCACCATACGCCCAGCGATGGCGCTGTTTTTTGAAGGCATCAAAAGTGTCAGGCAACATCCCCCAGCCGTATCGCCGATTTGTGTATGCCGCTTCGTACCCGGCTTCAAACAAACGGAGACCCAGCTCGGTATCTTCGACAATAGTATCTGTAGACCAGCCGCCAACCTCGTCAAAGGCCGCACGCCGCACCATTAACATGGTTCCATGTGCAATAATGGCATTGTCTTCATTACGTTGAACCATGCCGATATCAAAAAAACCGGCATACTCCCAGTTCATCATTGACTTGAAGAGACTCTCATGGGCATCCCTGTGGTCTTGGGGAGCCTGCACCAAGGCAATTTCAGGGTCTTTGAAACAGGGGCAAAGATCTCTCAGCCAATGCGGATGAACCGCATAATCAGCATCAATAACCGCAATAATGGAAGCGTCATGCGCTGTAAAGGAATAGGCCATAGTCATAGCGCCGGCCTTGTATCCAGTAACGCGTGGCAAATAAATAAACTTGAATATTTCACGACCCAATTGGCGATTCAAACATGCGCAATGATCCGCCACCGGTCTCCAATACATAGATTCCGTTGTGTTGTTCATGATCACCAGAACCTCAAAGTCTGGATAATCAAGGTCGGCACACGTGGTCAGGGTATGCATCAGCAAAGTAGGGTTTTCACGATAAGCCGGCACATGAATGGAAACCTTAGGACAAAACGCATCATCGCCATGCACCTGACCTACACGAACAAGCCGTTTTGGCTTTAAACCAAGCAAAACCTCGCTAATCTCGTTAACCTTTGCCAACGTCATGATGGCGAGGGGAATAACCATCAACACCCCCATGAACCACATGATCCCTGTTCCAAAGTTCATGTAGTTCGTGAAGGGATAGGCCCCGGCCAAAGCAATACCAGCCGCAAATCCGTTGGCCGCAAGCGCATAGATAAGGGCATGCAGAAGGGTTGGCCTTTGGCGACGCAAGCCAAGTATTGTCAGGCATGCGCCGATGATCAAGGCGATCACGGCGACCCGGTCATACCGAACCTCAAAACGCCCTTCCAGAGGAAATTTCAGGTTCCGTGCGGAATCAAAAATGCCCCAATAAGCCCCAACTGAACCTTCATTGACTTTCCAAGGCTGATCAAAAGCTTCAATGATATTGTATTCCACACCACGCCGATGCGCCTCACGAATAAAGCCACGAATAACTTCGGCTTGCACATGACGTCCCGTATCGGCGGCTTTGAAGTTGTAGCCTTGGCTGGGCCAACCAAATTCAGCAACAATGATGCGCTTGCCTGGATAGGCCTGCTTCAGGGCATCCAGTCTTTCATACGCAACCTTGACAGCCTGATCCCAAGGCACACCTTCCCAGTACGGGAGCAAATGCGCTGCAATAAAGTCAACTTCACGCACAAGCTGCGGATATTTCAGCCATACATCCCATGTTTCACCAGTCGAAACGGGAACATTCACACGTCCCCGCGTCTCCCGCAGATAGGCTATCAACTCGTCAATTGTAATTTCAGCCCGCAGCAGGGCCTCGTTGCCAATATACAGCGAGCGTACATTCCAGTTGCCAGAGGTAAGCCGTATAGCCCGCTCTATCTCAGCCCGGTCTTCAACCAGATCACCGGACAGCCACGCCGCTGTTGTAACGTACATGGCATAATTCCGTGCGACCTCGGGAACATTTTCCAACCCGAGACGAGACGAATACAGACGTACATTCCGCGTATAATGGGACAGAAGCTCCAGATCCTGACTGATGCGGTCTATGCTGACAGATGTTCCTTCAACAGGGTCATCCCCCGGACGAAACGGGCTGAAAGACAGGGAATTGATCGGCATGTCAAATCCCTGCTCACCAACAATATCAGGAGGCACAACGGTAACGTTGGCCCCTTGCCAGACAAGGAAGTGTACGAAGGCTGCAACGAGGACAGCAAAGAAAACGCGCACCAAAGTCCCTTACCCTGAAAAAGCCCCGAAACCAGCACGAAGGTTCCGGGGCACTGAAAGCCGAGCACTATTATGAGAGCACAGTACGGCGTAGCCGGACCGGGCAAAGATCAAACCTAAAGAGGGCTGTTCCAGCAACGATCAACCCGGGCAGCCATATCTTCTGCATTCAGGGCTCCCGCAGATGCATCAGAAATCACACAACGAAAAGATGGCCCAATATGGTTCTCCTTGCAACCAAACAACCGATAAAAATTCATGAATCGGTTGGCTTGATCTACATCATCCCTGGACAAAAGACTCAAGACTCTCTTGCCAATCCAAGCGCACTCTCCAGATACAGCGGGAGACGGTGCTTTTTTTGCCGCACGCTGGGCCTGTGCTCCCTTTGCCGCATCCTTACCAGAGGCAGCGACCTGTACCGAAGACCCAGGGACAGCGCTGTCCCTTGAATCATCAGCGTTACGGGCAAAACCAAGGCTGGAAAAGCCAAGAGCACAAATAAAAACAAACACGGCAAAAGCGCACAGGGATTTTTTCATATTTCTGAATTCCTGAACAAGGCAACACCTACTCACACCAGAGGATCCAACGAACATCCCCGCACCGAACAGGCGAGGCTGCATGGTAGTCTAAATCCCCAAAAACTCAATACACTATAAATCACTGTTACTAATAGGTTTTCCTGTTTCACAACAGAATGCGGTACAAAACTGTCAGGGCACTCCCTGCAAACCGGGATGCACGTCAGACAATAAATCCCCACACCAAGCAGATCGGAAACCTTTATGCCCGGCATGTCTCTGATGAGAGAGAAAAACACATAGCCGGATACAAATCCGCCTGAACGGGGAGAGGTTGATTATTCGCCCCAAGATAGAATAGATTTCTGCATACAATTAAAAACCATTCGACTTTGGACGCACGGATTTCCAAGCGTTACAGGGACGATAACACGAGGGATGAAATGACCTACAACCCCGGCCCCGAGGTCTGCGCTGGCGGACTTGATCATGAATACACGCTTGAAGATCGCTATAACCGCACGGAAGGGCGCGTGTGGCTAACCGGAACCCAGGCCTTGGTGCGCCTAGTCCTGATGCAAAAAAGACGAGATCTACAAGCCGGCCTGCAAACCGAGGGCTTTATCTCAGGGTATCGCGGCAGCCCATTGGGAGGATACGACCAAGCACTCTGGCAAGCCCGCAATCTGCTTCTGGCCTCAGGCATCCATTTCCAGCCTGCAGTGAACGAAGAATTGGCAGCCACTGCCATTCTTGGAACGCAGCAGGTTGAAAGCAGTGGTGAAGGTCGGGTCAAGGGCGTCTTTTCACTGTGGTATGGCAAAGGCCCCGGCCTTGACCGGTCCGGCGATGCCATAAGGATAGGATCGGCGTATGGCTCATCCCCAAACGGGGGTGTTCTTCTGGTGGTCGGAGATGACCACGGCGCTGTCAGCTCATCCATGCCTTTCCAGTCCGAGCAGACCTTTGCATCATGGAACGTACCGGTCTTGCACCCGGCCAATATAGCGGACTACCTGGAATTTGGCCTGTACGGGTGGGCCCTCTCCCGCTTCAGCGGGACCTGGGTTGGCTTCAAGGCTATTTCCGAGACTGTGGAAAGCGCCTGTTCCGTCGATATCAATCCACACCATCTGCACATCTACAGACCGGATGATTTTATAGCTCCCCCCGGAGGACTGCACTACCGCTGGCCCGACATGCCGGGCCCCGGCCTAGAAGAAAGACAGTTTGCCAAAAAAGAAGCTGTTCTGGCCTTTGCACGGGCCAATCCTGCCCTGAACCGATACCTTGGCAATCAGGACCAAGCCGTATTTGGCATTATCGCCACCGGCAAGGCCTTTACGGACCTGAAAGAATCCCTGATGCGCCTGGGGCTGGGAATAGACGATCTTCAACAGCGCGGCATTCGTATTCTGTGCCCTGGACTGACATGGCCACTGGAGCCGGAATCAATACGACGCTTTGCGCATGGACTGCGTGAAATTCTTGTTGTTGAAGAAAAGCATAGTTTTGTTGAAGAACAGGTTAAATCAATCCTGTACGGGTACAGAAATGCCCCCCTGATCACAGGAAAAACAGATGGTGCAGGGCAAAACCTTCTCCCCTCATCGGGTGAGTTAAGGCCATCGCGCATTGCTCCGATCCTTGTTCAACGACTTGGCCATCACATTCCTGATCTTCTTGAACAGCTGAACGGCAAGCTTGCCACAATCGCTCCCCCGCCAGGCTCTGGCCAGTCACCGTCCGAAATCCGTCGAATTCCATACTTTTGTTCTGGCTGCCCGCACAGCTCCTCGACACTGATTCCAGAGGGCGCAAAAGCCTTTGCCGGAATTGGTTGTCACTTCATGGCCAGCTGGATGGACCGGAATACCGGCGGCCTAACCCAGATGGGAGGAGAAGGTGCGAACTGGGTGGGGCAAGCTCCGTTCAGCCTGCGTACTCATGTCTTCCAGAATATTGGCGATGGTACCTTTTTTCACTCCGGCAGCTTGGCCCTCAGACAGGCTGTTGCCGCAGGAACAACCCTGACCTACAAAATTCTGTTCAATGATGCTGTTGCCATGACCGGGGGGCAACCTCACGATGGCAATCTGACCGTTGACCAGATCACACGGCTGGTTCATGCCGAAGGCGTACGGCGCATTGCGGTTGTCACAGATGATCCGGATAAATATCCACGCACCCTGAACTTTGCACCGGGCGTCACGATCCATCATCGCCGCGATATCAACCAAGTACAGCGGGAACTTGCAACACACCGGGGCGTAAGTGTACTGGTCTATGATCAGATGTGCGCCGCAGAAAAACGACGCAAGCGCAAGCGGGGTCTTCTGGCCGATCCACCAAGACGACTGATGATTAACGAAGCTGTCTGCGAGGGGTGTGGCGACTGCGGTGTACAGTCTAATTGCCTGTCCCTTCAACCTGTAGAAACACCTGCCGGACGCAAAAGGCAGGTCGACCAATCGTCCTGTAACAAGGATTTTCTGTGCGTCGATGGATTCTGCCCCAGCTTTGTCAGTATCCGCGGCGCTGAACTGCGCAAGCCCAAGGGCGTGGACGAGACACCGGATCTGGCAGCAAGGCTTGCAAACCTGCCGGTACCCCACCGCCCCTCTGTCCTTGAGAAACCATGGGAAATTCTGGTCACCGGCGTCGGGGGAACAGGCGTTGTGACAATCGGGGCGTTGCTGTGCATGGCAGCCCACCTTGAAGGCAAAGGGGCCAGCGTTCTGGACTTTATGGGCTTTGCGCAAAAGGGGGGGAGCGTTCTCAGCCACGTGCGCATTGCCTCGATACCCGATGCCCTGAACCAAGCACGTATAGACAGAGAGCAAGCCGATGTCCTGTTGGCCTGCGACATGGTTGTGGCGACCAGTCCGGACTCTCTGGGAACCCTGCGTCCCGGGTACAGTCAGGTTATTTGCAATACCTTGGAAATCCAGACCGGATCTTTCACACGTGATCCAGATTTCAGCGTACAGGGCGACCGTCTCCTGTCCATCCTTGAAGCCTGTGTCGGGGCCGGATATGTACAGCGGCTTAACGCAGGTCAGTTGGCGACAGCCCTGACGGGCGACAGCATCATGGCCAATATTTTCCTGCTTGGCTTTGCTGTCCAGAAGGGCCTTGTCCCCGTCAGCCTAGAAGCTCTGGACCGGGCAATTATGCTCAATGGCGTCGCAATAGATGCCAACCGCCGCGCTTTAGCGTGGGGTCGCCTAGCTGCCATTGACCCAGACTATGTCCAGTCCGTGGCCAACCGGGGAAGAAAACCTCAACAGGATACAGATGACCTAGATACGGTCATCGCCAACGCAACCCGCCATCTGACCGATTGGCAAAATGAGAAATGGGCAGAGGAGTATTGTTCTTTTGTGGAGCAGGTAGAGAAACAGGAAGCACAGATTTCAGATAAAAGGGAACTGACGCTGGCTACGGCCCGCAACCTAGCAAAACTCATGAGCTACAAAGATGAGTATGAGGTTGCAAGACTCTATACAGACCACACATTCCGTGAACGCCTTCGCCAGACATTCGGAGATAGCGCCAGAGTATCCGTTCACTTGGCCCCTCCGCTCCTAGCTTGGCTGAATCGTCCGGGAAGCAAGCCCCGCAAATACGAATTCGGGCCATGGATTTTCGCTGTTTTTAACATCCTCGCCCGCCTGAAGATGCTGCGCGGGTCATGGCTTGATCCTTTTGGCTACACCAAGGAACGTCGGACAGAAAGAGCCCTGATTTCTGAATACCGCCATCATATTCGTGAAGTCTGTACCTCCCTGCATCCTGACGCTCTTCATCTTGCCGTGGAGATAGCCTCCGTTCCGGAGCGAATACGGGGTTTTGGCCATATCAAGGAAAAAAGCATTGAAAAAGCACGTGAACAGTGGCGGTCCCTGATCTGGAAGATCCGGGAGACAGGCAAAGGGCGATAAGGCAATAGCGGAACACCCTAGGGATGCTTAGAAGGCCCTTCCGGATGCCTCTTGGAGATCCAGAAGGGCCTTAATGAACGGAAATAATGGCCTGTCCCGTATCAAGGATTGCAAAAACTTTGTTAGCCTGCTACACCTCGGCGGCTTGGCAGTGATTGCCAAGGAATTCTTTGCGATTGTGCGCAGATGTGCATACCGCTTCAAAGCGGCGGCCGTCGATATGCCTTGAATTCCCTCTCCTCCCGCTGGTTGCGTGCCCCAGGGGCGCCCTTTTATGTGGCCATTCCCCCTTCTGCCATGAGCATGCGGACAGGGCGCGGCCTGTTTTGAAAGAATTCCGTCGACCATGACCCCATTTTCTGATCTTGGCCTTGACCCGCGACTGCTGAAAGCGCTGGAAGAAGAAGGCTACTCCATACCAACTCCCATTCAGGGAAAAGCCATTCCTCCTGCCTTGGAAGGACGTGATGTTCTTGGCCTCGCGCAAACGGGAACCGGAAAGACCGCTGCTTTTACCCTGCCCATCCTGCATCGCCTGGGCTGCAACCCTATGCGCCCTGCCCCACGAACAGCTCGGGCACTGATCTTGACCCCAACGCGCGAATTGGCCGTGCAAATCGGGGACTCCTTGGCTGCCTATTCCCGCTTCATGCGCCTGAAGCGGGCCGTGGTGTTCGGCGGCGTTGGCATGGGCCCCCAAGTACGATTCATGAACAATGGCGTTGATGTTCTTGTGGCAACTCCCGGTCGCCTTCTTGACCATGTCAATCAGGGCACAATTCGCCTGAACGGAACAGAAATTGTTGTTCTGGACGAAGCAGACCGCATGCTTGACATGGGCTTCATCCATGACGTCAAACGCCTGTTCCGAGACCTGCCGCCCAATCGTCAAACGCTGCTGTTCTCGGCCACAATGCCACGGGCCGTAGAGGAACTAACCACAGATTACCTGCGGGAAAGCGTGCGTGTTGAAGTGGCGCCACAGTCCACGACAGCAGAAAGAATAGAACAGCGTGTCCTGTTCGTGCATCGCGGTGACAAGCGCGATCTCCTTACAGACCTGCTCAACAGCAATGAAGTCAGCCGGGCCATTGTCTTTACACGCACCAAGCACGGTGCCAACCGGGTTGTTGAGCACCTGAGCGAACAGGGCATCAGAGCCGATGCCCTACACGGTGACAAATCCCAAGGTGCACGTCAGAAAGCGCTGAATGGCTTCCGCAAGGGTATTGTTCGTGCGTTGGTCGCAACCGATATTGCAGCCCGCGGCATCGACGTTGATGGCATAACCCACGTCATCAACTATGAACTGCCGAACGAACCCGAAAGCTATGTACACCGGATCGGACGCACTGCACGCGCAGGCGCAGGCGGCATTGCCCTGTCCTTCTGTGACAACGAGGAAATTGCTTATCTACGGTCTATCGAAAAAGCTATCCGGATGCAGGTTCCGATGGAACTGGAGCACGCATTCCACAATACAGACATAGCAAGCCTTTATGCCAGCGGACGCTACGTTGCCCCTCCCAAGCGCGGGGGTGGCGGTGGTCGCCCGGGCGGCGGACGCCATCCTGGAAAACCGGGCGGTGAACGTACACGCCCCGGACGCGACCGCGACGACCGCAATGCCTCCTTCTCTGGTCGCACACGGGATGACGGGCAGCATTTCTCGTCACGCCGGAACGAGACTACGCAAGGAGAAGGCGGCAGAAGGCCACCACGTGAAGGACAGCAGGCACAGGACGGATACCGCGCCGGCAAACCATTCCGGCAGGGCGAAAGACGCAGCTTTCATGCGGATGATCGCTCTGGCGGTGAACGGCGCGGCCCTGACCGCGAGTTCGGCCAGAAGCGCGGGTTTGGTGGACGCAGCAACATGGAACGCCGCTTCCAGAACCGTAAGCCTGCCTGATCATTGAATACAGAGGAGAAGTCCGGCAATCCCAGACTTCTCCTCTCTCATCTTATTCAGGCGCAGTTGTATGGTCTGCACGCAGAACAATTTTTCCCAATCGCCGCCCTGAAGACGTATCTATGACGTGCAAGCGATCGGCTCCGCCGCCGCCAACACGAACGAGCAGGACAGAGCCAGCAAGAGTGGCCTGCATAAGAACCGCTTCTGGCCCTTCATCCAGACTGACTGTTCCAAAACCGGGCCCTGAAGCCACAGGGATTTGCAGCAGCTCGCCAGCTTTTTCAGCGTGCTGTTCCTGTTTCCCAACCCCGGCAAGCAACCCGTAAGCCAGAAGGGCAACGCCCAACAGGATGAACAGGCCCATTGCCAGGACCAAGACTTTCAATGCCCTCATAATACTGCTATCTCCAACCCTCATTGATGCAAACCCATTGCAGGGCCTGACTGTGACCCAACCACCACGCCACCCCAATTCCCCCGAACTCTCTTCGTATGAAGATGAAGATATGTGCAACGAAGAGCTTGAAACAAGCCCAACAACACTTCTTGTAGCACTGGAAGACGCGGGGGAGCGACTGGACCGCTGGCTGGCTGCATCACATCTGGACCTGTCGCGCTCCCGGATCAAGTCCCTGATTCTGGAGGGGCAGATTCAGGTAAACAGCCAGACCATAACGGACCCATCCCTGCGGGTCAAACACGGCCAGTCCGTGACCGTGGCGGTTCCAGAGACTGCACCTGCCATTCCTGTTCCACAAGATATCCCCCTAGCCATAGCATTTGAGGATGACCATCTGGTTGTAATCAACAAAGTCGCAGGAATGGTTGTGCACCCCGGCGCTGGTGTACCGGACGGCACGCTGGTTAACGCCCTACTGTATCATTGCGGGGAAAGCCTTTCCGGAATCGGTGGCATACGCCGCCCTGGGATCGTACACCGCTTGGACAAGGACACATCAGGCCTCATCGTTGTCGCGAAACACGACCAAGCCCATCATCATCTGGCCAAGCAGTTTTCTTCACGAACAATCGAGCGCACATACCGTGCTCTTGTATGGGGCGTCCCAACGCCAGCATCAGGTGACATTACAGGCAATATCGGGCGCAGCGGGCACAACCGGCAGAAGATGGCAATCGTCCGACAGGGCGGGAAACCAGCCCTGACACACTATCGGACACTGACCCGTTTGTGCAATGAACGGGCAGCTTTGGTGGAGTGTCGTTTAGCTACAGGGCGAACGCACCAGATCAGAGTTCATATGAATGCGGTTGATCACCCCCTGATTGGTGATCCTGTCTATGGTTCACCGCGCTCTATAGGAAAAGATGACGAAAATGCCCGGGCAGCCGTTACCAACTTTCGTCGACAAGCCCTGCATGCCAGAACCTTGGGCTTCGAACACCCGACAACCGGGGTATTCATGCGCTTTGAAGCCACACTTCCAGCGGATATGCAGGCATTGCTAGTAGCCTTGGGGGGTGATGCAAACTTCTTTTGAAGTTACCCACTGCATTTAGGGTCACTAATCAGAAAAACCAGAACAGCAGAGTATACATAACAGTATCGCAACAAATTTATTACAAAATCATGCCAATAAATATAATATACAATACTTTTTTATAACAAAAAAAGAATGAAATTATTACGCCTTTATACAATACTCTTTCTCTTCCATTCTTAACCTTTCATATCCACAATTATTCTTGCCGTTGTGGTGCATTATCATCATGCTACAATGCTTGCGTGCGCATTCGTTAAATGAACAGCGCCACGCAGCGCCGTTCTCCCACGGTGCAATAGGGAGCCCAAGATGACCGGCAAGATAATCACCGTCGCACAGCAGAAGGGCGGATCCGGGAAAACCACCCTAACAGCCCAGCTTGCTGTCGCATGGCGACAGAAAGGGCGCAAAGTTGCACTGGTGGATATTGATCCTCAGGGGAGCCTGTCAGCGTGGCATAGTGCACGTGAAGCATCAAACGCAGCAGGGGACTTTACTCTGCTTGCCGTCCCCGGCTGGCGCTTGGGCAGCGAGCTGGAAGTGCTGTGCCAAACACATGATATTGTCCTGATAGACAGCCCTCCCCATGCAGAATCCGAGGTCCGTATCGTGATCCGAAACGCATCTCTGGTTATTCTGCCCGTACAACCCAGCCCCATGGATCTATGGGCCATTGAGCCTACCATTGACATTGCAGCCCGCGAGAAAACCCCCGTTCTTCTGGTCCTGAACCGCGTTCCGCCAAAAGGCCAGCTGTCTGACAAAATAGCAGACATTCTGAACCGCCTTCCGGTCGTCGTATCGAAGAACCGCTTGGGTAACCGCGTTGCCTTTGCCTCGTCCATGATGGAAGGCAAGGGCGTGATGGAAACAGCCCGACGCAGCCTTGCCGCCCGTGAAATATCGGCCCTGGCTCGGGAAATTCTATCCCACCTGTCCGCTTCAACCAAAAAAGTATAGCTGAAATAATGGAGTACCAATGTCAGAGTCGTATCCGTCAAAGGTTGAAATACTGGAGAAAGAGCCTCTTCTACGTGCATACACTAAGGTCAACCGATACCACTTGCGTCACGAGTTGTTTTCCGGAGAAACAAGCCCTGTTCTGGTGCGCGATGTTATAGAACACAAACATGCTATCGCCGTCCTGCTCTACGATCCACGGGCTGACGCCGTTGTACTGATCGAGCAATTCCGGGCTCCTCCCCATATTGCCGGCATCAAAAATCCTTGGCTTCTGGAAATTGTCGCCGGCGTCATTGAAGAAGGTGAAACGCTGGAAGACGTATGCCTGCGTGAGTGCACAGAAGAAACAGGCCTTGTGCCAAAGGGGCTCTTCCATATCCAGACATGGTTCACAACACCGGGTATTTGCACTGAAACCATCAGCCTTTGGTGCGGTGCCGTGGATTCAACGAAGGCGGTGGGCACACACGGATTAGCCAATGAAGGCGAAGATATACGGGTTGTTGTGCACCCCATTACATCGATACGGAATATGCTGCGTGACACCACCATCAGCAACGGCACCACACTCATCGCCTTACAGTGGCTGCTACTGAATTACCAAGCCACACGAGACAAGCTGGAGAGAGCGTAATGGCCACGCGCAGAATGAGGCAACGGCGTGAATAATGCCCTTCCCATCCACACAAGCCCTATGCCCGGGGCAAGTTAGCACACCACCTGACGAGGAAGCGGGATCTCACGACGCAAGCCAAAAGCACCCGTTGCCACGCACGACCCATCTGGAAAGCGCCACAGCGTGGCATCATGTGGGTCCGGCTCCTGACCAGCTGCATCGACAGGAGAAACCATACCGCCGAAGCCAACGGCTATCTCCTCAGCCAAGGCCACAACAGAGTCCGGCTCCACCAAGCCGCGCCAAGCACTGCCAAAGCGATTCTCCATGGTTAAAGAAAACAGGTTCCACGCATGACTGGCTGTTGGAGTAGCAGACATACAAACCTCCCCTCATAAACAGTCGCTTGGCTCTCCATACGTCCATACGGAAAGCGACGGCGCACCCGTCAACGCCCGATCATGCAGCGCACAATGACGATGCAGAGCATTTATAACTGTTCCCTTCCAGACAGATGGATCCTTTACTCCACAGTCTGACAATTGCGATATTGGCATTATTTTGTGCGGTGCACAACAAAAATAACAGGCAATGGGGATCAAGATCTGAAAATGACCCTATCAGGGCATTAACCCTAAAAGGCTTCTAGGGTGATCAGGAATAGGCCGTAGAACTACATGCCGAGGAACAAAAAAGGGACCCAAGAGGCCCCTCTGGATACCAAATTCATTAAGACACCGCTCCCCTCGGCCGCCCGTAATGGGCGGCCGCGCCCTGTAACTGCATTATTTCCCTGAATTACGTAGCTCGGCAAAGACCGGGCTAGCTTTCATCACTTCATCAACCAGCTTCATCGTCTGGAGGTGATTCTGGTAAGAATCCCGCAAACGATCCTGCGCCTTGCGGAATTGCTCCACAACATCCCGGAGTGCGCTTTCAGCTTCTCCCAGACGGCCTTTAACGCGCGAGGCATCAGCGTGCATACGCTCTACTTGGCTGATAATGCCCACATTGGCCTCCTCAATGCTGCGACAAGCTTTCAAAATACGGAACGAGTCATGCGTAACGATCTTGGCCATGGCCTTAACTCCCCGAAAAGAGCAGAAAAGTTCTCCCCCATGGCTTGGCAGCGGGTGGCCGTTCCTCTTCAGCTGGCCCTCTGCTTCCCTCACATTGCACGTCCCCTCCATAGCGCGCCAGACAGGCAAAAGGCCCGCAGAACATAAGAACTATGCGGATTCAGACCGGTCCTAGTACGAAGGAACCGGCGAACATGATCTAAGATTGATTTAATAGCGATGAATATAAAAAATAGACACCCTCCATACTCTGGAGCGGTGTCTATCTGTCTTGGCGCGCCCTGGAGGATTCGAACCTCCGACCGGCCGCTTAGAAGGCGGCTGCTCTATCCAGCTGAGCTAAGGACGCCCAGTCAGCCAACCTTGCCAAAAGCAAAGTTATCAGCATAGGACTTTGGCTTTATATTCCGTTCCCTTGGCTCATCCACCCGCACAACAAAGCCATTCTTGCGGGCATAGGCAATGGCAGAATCGCGATCAACGAAACGCAAGCGAACCTGCTTTCTTGTATCGGATGATCCACTCCATCCCATAAGGGCATCGTGAACAACGGGAGCCTCTGACTCAAACTCAAGAATCCAGCCCCGGCTGTTACCGTAACCGGATTGCATCGCATTCTTTGCTGGTCTGTAGATTCGGGCGTTTATCGGCATAACAACCTCACAAACACTGAAACCATGAACCAAGATCCCGCACCATACGGGCCTTGTTGGTCGGGGCGAGAGGATTCGAACCCCCGGCATCTTGCTCCCAAAGCAAGCACTCTACCAGACTGAGCTACGCCCCGACCTGCCAAGGCAGGCCGGGAAACTAAGGCGAATCGCACAACAGTGCAAGAACTATCTTAACACTTTGGGCCGACAACCGACGGAAAGAAAAGAAAACAACCCGACAGCCCCCAAAGGGCAACTTTCCGGCCTAGTCCTTCGTCATTCCCCTACACCAGTCTGCAAACCCAAAGGGTACACCTGTTCTAGGAACAAACAGCGGAAACAGTCCCTAATTTTCCCGTACAGACGCTTCCGGCTGCACAGGGGCAGCTTTATTAAAGAGATCATGCGAAAGCTTATCGCCAACGCGAATACCCAACCGCGAACACGTGCCCCCGGCAAGCTCAAGAACAGCAAAAACAGGCACAGAAGGGCCACGGGGAACAAGGGAGCCCGGCTTGGCCATATCCTCAATCCAGAGGATATGGCCTCCCCGATCAGTAAAAACCATATCCAAGGGAACGAGTGTATTTTTCATCCACATACGAACAACGCGCCCCGGCGAGAAATCAAACAGCATCCCCCGTGAAGGGGCAAGTTCACGACGAAACATCAAACCGATGGCTTGGCGAGCTGGGGTGTCAGCAACCTGCACGTCGAACCGGTGCCTCTGGTCCCCGCTTGAAATATACAAGGGAACATAGGGCATCTCTGCATCTCCCCCTAACTGAACACCATCTCCTGAAACACCCGTGGCATGGCATATGTCTGCAATCAACATGCTGACAAAACAGAACAAGATCAGACCAGAACAGCGCAAAACAATCCGCCTCGCAGTGCCCCCTGATCCAGACCGGAAACACAAATTCGACAAGCAGTACCTCCTACCGAAGCAAGGCAATTATTGCCCTTGGTCCAGACGCTTCCTGGGGACCCAGGAGGTTACGCTAACCGGCTTTCCTTTATGGGAACGCAGAACCTTTGGCCGCACAACCTGATCCAGGGCGGGCGCCCCTCCCCCTTCGTTATGACTGGCTGATGATACGCTGCGCCCATAATAAGCCACCATGGACTCAAGTGAGATCTCACACCGCTTACCTATAGCAACAGCATCTTGAAAGGGTGGCTGGGCCATAATCATCCGGGCTAGATAATCGGCACCATGGGATCCAAAGCGCCGCCATATACTGTTCAGGAAGTGCTGAATATCATCCGGTAATGGGTGGGGAGCCAAGGAAGGACGACCTCCCTCAAAAATACGCCAGCTTGTTGGCTCAACAGGCCCCAGAACCGTTGCTAGGAAAAGGCAAGGAATCAGCCTCTGCCCACGGGAGAGCACGCCGTAATAGGCCTGGGACAGGTACAGGAGACGCTGCATCTTCTGGGGCTGGAGATACTCCCCATCCTCTAGGGCCCGATCCAAGAACCAAAAGGCAACATCAAAAACACTGTCACATGCGGGGGGTTTCTGAGACAAAGAAGACATAAGACCCCGTTTAAGCACTCAGGGAACGACCCGGGAACGTCACATCCGCTACACTCACGGCATCGTGAATGTTACATCCACAACACAAAATATCCGGTACCCGCGCCGTAACAAAAACAACATCACAATGAAACAAGGTAGCTGATAAGGCGAACATCACGCAACCGTATCAAGAAGGGTGCGATCCTGTTCCCTCTCAGAATCCAACAACGACGCACTTGCCTTATAGGCCGTTTCGGCAGTCTTCAGAGAAAGAATGCTGGAGGCTAGGTCAACGTTAGGGGCCGCCTGCGCAACCCCTCCAGCTCCCGGGGTTGCAACAAAAGCCGGCGTCACAGGGCGTACACCAGCAACAACACCAGATCCAGGCTGGCTGGTAAAAACAGCTTCCTGGGCAACATAACCATCGTAGCTTTTCCCGGGCTCGGGCATTGCTGCACCACTGCGGATATTGGCAATATTGGTCGCCTCAACCGCAGCCTTGATGCTGGCCGCTTTCATTCCCGATGCCGCGATACTGCTGATGTCCGACATAGGCCAACCCCCAAAGACAACGCTAAGCCAGTACGCTGGCGCACCACATCATATGCATGACCATGAACATTGCGGTATGGGGAAAAGGGACCAGCCTTCAGCCCTAGAAAAGGCGGCTGTAATTGGCTCCAACCTGCCGCTGAACGCCCCCCGATGACAGGACCTTCACAACTGCGTCGTAGAAAAAGGCTCCATCTTTGGTCGAAACATTCTGCATCTGTACATCATTACGGGAACGCCAAGAAACAAGGAAACCCGATACCGCAGACGTCGTCAGAACACCACCAAAATGAACACCGGACCAGCGCCCGGCCCCATCAGACTCTTGCTGCGCAGGCTGGCGCCCCTGTAGATCGTCCCACGTGTCGGCAAAATGAAGGGACTCATCCTCTGGACCGACACCCCGGCCTTGCTGCAGACTGGCAACTTGGCTGAAGCTTTGCGCCGAAGACACAGGGTAGCCACCGGCAAGCCTCGACGAAGACGAGACCGGAAGAGCTTGTTGCCCTTGTCCAACTTTGGCGACCATACCAGAGAGATCCTTACGTTCTGCACGAAATGCCCCCGCCCCACCGGGAGGAAGCAAATCAAAAGCCAAAAAACATGCGGAAGAAGCAGCCGAAGCACAGGGGAATCGGCACGCCCTGTACACGCTATGTTCTATAATCATTCTACATCAAACAAATAATCTGTCAAATTCTCTATCAAGGCGCGTCACTTAGATACCGTTATTTGCGACTGACCATCAGAATGGGACATAAAGAACAGAGGCAAAGAGTGACCAAAGGTAGATCATGGCAAAAAGGGCGGCCAATCCAATAAAGTCTGCTGCGTAGTGCTGAAATCGCATTCCTGACACCGTGTTCTCTTTTTGTTCTCATAAATCTGCACATAACAGACCTGCCCGTCAAGCCTTGGCAAGCATGGTTGTCGGAATGTCATTTTTCTGCTTTAAACCGGAACATGAGCAAACAACATACATGGCCTGATCTCAGGCTGTCTGTCGCCCCGATGATGGACTGGACGGATCGTCACGACCGGGTCTTCTTGCGCGGGATTACGAAGTACACACGCCTTTACACGGAAATGGTCGTGACAGGGGCCGTTTTGTATGGGGACAAACACAGGTTCTTGGACTTTGATCCGCAAGAACACCCCTTGGCCCTTCAGCTTGGCGGCTCTGATCCCGCTGATCTGGCTCGGTGTACAAAAATTGCCGATCAATGGGGGTATGACGAGATCAACTTGAATGTCGGTTGCCCCTCGGATCGGGTTTCATCCGGGCGCTTCGGGGCTTGCCTGATGGCAACCCCCCTGCTGGTTCGGGATTGCCTGAATGCCATGCAAGAGGAAACGGACAAGCCTGTTACGGTCAAACACCGCATCGGAATTGACCAGACCGACAGCTATGACGAACTGTGCCGTTTCATTGAAACGGTTGCCGGCGGCACATGTCGTACGTTTATCATTCATGCCAGAAAAGCATGGCTGAATGGCCTTTCGCCAAAACAAAACCGGGAAGTACCTCCCCTGCGACATGACGTCGTGCATCGTATCAAGAAAGAGTTTCCTGAACTCCAGATTGTGTTGAACGGTGGGCTGGGATCTATCGATGAATGCCGCCCCCATCTGGGCATTCTGGATGGCTGTATGATAGGCCGTGCCGCCTACCAAACGCCATGGATCCTGTCAGAGGCAGATTCGCTTTTGACTGGCGACGCCGCCTTACAAAGACCTGATCGCATACAGGTGTTGGAGCGGTTCACCCCTCACATCAAGGAACACCTAGCACGCGGCGTTCCGCTCCACCACATGACCCGGCACGTTCTGGGGCTCTTTCATGGCATGCACGGTGCGCGCACCTGGCGCCGCTATCTGAGCGAGAATACATCAAGCCGTGATGCAGGGCTGGATGTCTGGGAACGTTCCATAGACATTATACGCACATCAACGGAAAAGGCTGTGTCAGAAGCCATCTGACACACTGAATCTTTCAGTGCACAAGCCGTGGGTTTGCCGACCGAAAGGTGCTCGCTTCTGCCAGCAACCAGTTCCGGAATGCCATAACCCCCGGGGCCGATGCCGTATCCGGGTTTGAAAGCAAGCACCACGGGCGGCCACTGCTGACAGAGACATCGAACGGACGCACTAGCGTACCCGTTCGCAGCTCGGAGGCTACAAAGGCACCCCTGGCCAAAGCCACACCAAGGCCATGCAGGGCTGCGTCCATCACAAGTGCCCCATGGTCCATGTATTGCTCCCTTGCCCCGCAAAAACCATGCATCCCAACGGCACGCAACCAAGAACTCCAACCCGCCGCATCAAGCTCACGGGCAGAGCTGTCATGCAGGATCGTCTGCATCGACAGATTGGCCGGAGCCTTCAGAGACATACGCAGAACGGGAGCGCACACGGGAAAGAGCTGGTCCTCAAACAATCGGCCAACACCTTGGCCATCCGGATCTGCCAAGAATACAGCAAGATCAGCATTGGTACTTTCGCTAGGCTCCCCCTTCATATCGGGCTGAACCTGAACAGGAATGTCCGGATGACAGGAGAAGAACCCCTCCAACCTTGGCGCAAGCCACTTAGCGGCGAACGGTGACGCAACAGAAACGGTCACAGGGCTATCAGGTCGGGGGCGCGCATCATTGACAGCCATCGTAAGGCGATCAAATGCATCGGTCAGCCCTGGTAAAAGCCGACGTCCAACCGGGGTCAATTCAACTGCCCTGTGATGACGCTGGAACAGCGATGCTCCGAAATGATCCTCAAGACTACGGATCTGATGACTGACAGCGGCGGGCGTAACAGCAAGCTCCTCGGCGGCACCGACAAAGCTGGAATGCCGAGCAGCCGCTTCAAAGGCCCGCAACGCATTCAACGATGGCAGTTCCCGCTTCACCGCGCCTCTCCCGAGATAGATTTTCTATCTCTTTCAGCAGACAGACTGCCAATGCCAGCCTGATAATTCACGGTTTTTTCCTGTCCAGCCCCAAGACCAACGGTAGCAAAAATAACAGGAACCCGGCAAATCAGGAACACGGACAACCGCCACAATTCCACAGGGACAACTAAAGCCACTGATATTCCAGAGCTTCTTGACACAGGCCACATGGAACAGCCGCAGGATTTTTACTTCAGAAGAGAGGTCAGCTTCATGGCCAGCCCCTTGGATCCCTCTACCTTGATCTTGCCCATGGCAAACGCGACCATAGGATCCATGTTTCCATCCATGAGCTTCAACAGGTTATCTGATGAAATCCGTATGGATGTATCGGCTGGACCATCCTCCCTGCTGACAACAGCAGGCGAAGATGTCGCGTCAATACGCAAGACCCCCTCATCCTTCAGCTCGAATTTGACAACTGCCCCCAACGTACCGATTGCCCCAAGCAGGGAACCAACACGCTCTTCAACATCATCAATGGACATGCCTGTTCCCCGTACAAAAGAACCCACCCGTTACATACGACGCGAACCACGCCTTGCCGCTTGATATCCAAATGAAGATAAGAAGCTAGGAAAGTCAGGCATTATCGCCGAACAACGCTTCTGCAAAGATGCCCTAGCCTTTATGGCACGCCCCATAGCATCAAGGCTACGGTGCAGGAAGTCCCATGTTTTTTCGCACCCATCACTTGGGTCATCAAGCCAATACAGAAGTGTGGCTGTATAAATACCCGATATGGAAGCACGCTTGGTATACCAGTTGAAATCATGGGAGGAATCGCCTGCAGCACGCCAGACAGCATCTGCCGTACGCGCTGTTGCAGCCACTGCACGCGGCACATTGGAAGGCAAGGCATAAAGCAGCAAGCCCCTACGCACAGCCTCCCGGAAACTACTCCATCGCTCAAGACGGATGCGGATAGCACGATGAAGTTTGTCCTGAACCCGGGACTTCTCCTCATCAGATACCCCCTGCATGTCCTCAATCATGAGACGGTCCGCTAGGGACGCAAAATGATCAACGGCATCGATAACGCCCCGCGGAAATAAATACCCCGGCGCGTCAGGCGGCAAACCGCAATCGCGCGCCGCCCGTTCTAGGGCAAGATCACTCCATCCATCAAACGGAACATGGGCCAAGGCTGCAAGAACAAGCCTGTCCTGCCGGGATCGCCTCTCAGCCCCAGCACTTTCTTCCTGCGGATTTGCCCCGGCTTTACCAGCATGCCCTGCCATCACAACCCCTCGGTCAAGACCATTGATACATTCTCATTCATCAGGAACAGATACTTTCCTAAGCTCTTCCACAAAGCCAAAGGCTGCCATGTTTTCCATCCTCATGGGATAAAGAATCCCATCCAGATGGTCAATTTCATGCTGAACAACCCTGGCATGAAAACCTTCGGCCAGTTCATCTAACCTGTTACCGGAAAGGTCAAATCCCCGGTACCGGACGCTCTTCCAACGAGGCACTGTTCCGGCAAGTCCGGGAAGTGACAGGCAAGCTTCCACACCCTCGACACGTTCGCTGCCGACCGGTTCAAGCTCGGGGTTGATCAGCACGGTCAATGGAATCCCTGCGCTACCCGAACGCTTTTCCGGGACATGAAATACAATAATTCTCAAGGGAATATGAACCTGGGGAGCTGCCAGCCCTACACCACCGGCATCCTCCATGGTCTCAATCATGGATTCAACAATCCGCGCGACCTCTTCGCTCTTTGGGTCTTCAACGGCACGCGCGGGTTTCTGCAAGACAGGGTGACCCATGCGGGCTATTTTCAGTATTGGCATGCCCTACCCTTTGACCGTCGCGGATTCTTACCAAGGCATACACCATATCATGGCGTGTAGTGGGATACCGCAGGATTCTGCCCTATTATTTTGTTTTCCCGCGCACAATAGCGTGCTAGAACACCGTGCAGGAACACCTTGTCACAAGCAAGTGTTCCTGTTTCTTTTGCCCTGTTCTACAGGGCAAAACACACGATTTCCTGCGGAAGGAGGTGACGTCAAGTGCAGGTTCTAGTTCGTGACAACAACGTCGATCAGGCTCTCAAGGCTCTGAAGAAAAAGATGCAGCGCGAAGGAGTTTTCCGTGAAATGAAGCTCCGGCGCAGTTTTGAGAAGCGTTCCGAGAGGAAGGCCCGCGAGAAGGCTGAGGCCATCCGCCGTACGCGGAAGCTGGAGCGTAAGCGCCTCGAGCGCGACGGCTTCTAAGCCCAAGGTCGATCCGTTTGTCCCAAACGGCCTCCTTGAGTACCTGAAACCCCGCCAAGACAGTGTCTAGGCGGGGTTTTCCATACCTGAAAAGCAAGATGCAAACCCCTCTCGACCCTATATATGGAAGAAACAAGGTGGGGTAGATTTATAAGCGCCTTGCAGCTACAATGCGGTCATCCTGCGCAAATGGCTTACACGCGGAGAGAGAGCGTAGGCTTATCTGTGCTGCAGGATACATCAGGGGTGCCAAGGAGAGCGCAATGATATTCCGAGTATCTGTAACCAGCCTTGTAGCTGGTCTTCTTTTTGTGTCCGGGTCAGTCATGGCCCAAGATCTTGCCGCTGGCGAGAAAATCGCCAAAAGCCGCTGTGCAGCCTGCCACAGCTTTGACAAGGGCGGCGCACACAAGGTTGGTCCCAACCTGTTTGGAATAACAACCCGGGGGCCAGCCAAGGCTACGGGCTACGCCTATTCAACAGGCCTGACCGATGCCGCAGCAAAAGGTTTTGCCTGGGACAAGACCGAGCTCGACACCTATCTCACGGATCCTTCCAAATTTCTGGAACAAAAAACCGGGGATGCTAAGGTTCGCTCCAAGATGACCTTCAAGCTGCCCAAGGCCGATGAGCGGGCTGCTGTTATCTTGTATCTGGAAAGCCTCAAGTAAAATTATCTCATATGAAACACCCCAAGCCCCCCATCGTTGGGGGGCTTTTTTGTTACCCCAAACGAACTATGAATCATTGCTAGGAACAGCTGCTTCAAGTCCCGCCGCACGATCTCTCTCGGAAGCGTGCTTATGCTTCTCGCGGTGATCATCACCCAAGAAGCTATAGACGACAGGAAGAACAAAAAGCGTAAAGAGAGTCCCGATCAAGAGACCAGAAACAATCACAACACCAATAGAATGCCGGCTTCCTGCACCGGCACCGGAAGCAAGCGTCAGAGGAAAAGCGCCTGCAACCATGGCCGCTGTAGTCATCAGAATAGGACGCAATCGTAAAGATGCAGCATGTGCAACAGCCTCCGTACGGTCTTTTCCCCCATAAATCTGCTCTTCACGAGCAACTTCGCAAATAAGAATACCGTGCTTTGTAATGAGGCCGATCAGCGTAATCAGACCAACCTGAGTGTAAATATTCAGTGAGACCAGTCCAATAGCTAAAGGCGCCATAGCCCCAACCATGGCCAGCGGAACCGTCACCATGATAACTAGGGGATCACGGAAGCTTTCATATTGGGCAGCAAGAACAAGGTAAATAATGACCAGCGCAAATGCGAAGGTCAGCATAAGAGCGCTACCCTCGGTCACAAACTGGCGCGTCGGGCCCGCATAGTCAAAAGTATAACCGGTAGGTAACAGGCGCTGGGCTGTATCACGAAGAAAGTGGACAATATCACCCATCGCCACACCGGGCATGGGCACGGCTTGGAAAGTGGCAGAATTCAACTGATTGAACTGCCTGAGCACATTGGGCTCCGTCACGATCTCTGTACGCACAAGGCTGGATAGCGGGATCAGCTGCTCAGATGTACCACGTACGTACACTGTTCCAATCGCAGCAGGATCTAAGCGGAACTGTCGCTCTGACTTGGGAATGACTTTATAGGCCTTGCCCTCTATATCGATGCGGTTGACATGGTTACCACCATAAACACCGCCCAAGGCCATACCAATATCCTGCATAGATACGCCATAGAGCCCCGCCCGATCACGATCCACCGTTACCTTGACCTCTGGCCTGTCGTACTGCAGATCAAATTTATGGAAGATGAAATAACCACTTTTCCGGGCTGCATCGCCGAACTCCTGCAACACACCCATCAGTGAATCGTAGTCTGCCGTGGTCGATATGACAAACTGCACCGGCATTCCCCCAAACCCGGGCAAAGGTGGCAAGGAAAATGCAGATCCTCTCAAGCCAACAACCTGCTTCAGATTCCGGCCAACCTCCTCAACAACCTGCTTCTCGGAACGCTGACGCTCACCCCAAGGCTTGAGTATAACGCCAGCAAAACCATCGGACACAGCCTCCGCACCAACAATGAAGAAATAGGTATCTTTCTCGCGAACAGAATCAAAAATCCCACCAACTTGTTCAGCATAGACATCCATATACTCCGGATTGGCATCCGTAGGGCCCGTCAGCTCGACCAAGGCAATACCCTGATCCTCAGGCGGGGCAAGCTCCGAACTTGCCAGCTTAAACAAAAGAGGAAGGCTGAGAAGAACAACCGTCGCCACAATCAAGACATAACGCCAATGACGGATAGACTCAGACAGCAAGTGCTCATAACGCGCTGAAAGACGGGAAAACCAAGCATCAATCAGCTGTGCAATCCGGCTGTCATCATGGGCCTTCAGCAAATGAGCGCACATCATTGGCGACAATGTCAGCGCAATAACACCGGACACCAGGACAGACCCTGCCAATGTCAACGCGAACTCCTTGAACAGCGCACCCGTCAATCCCCCCAGAAATGCCATTGGCGCGTAAACCGCTGCCAGCGTAATCGTCATGGAAATAACGGGCACCGCAATCTCACGGGCACCGACAATGGCAGCATGAAAGGGCGACTTGCCCTCTTCTATGTGCCGATGCACGTTCTCCACCACAACAATGGCGTCATCCACAACCAGCCCAATAGCCAGAACAAATGCCAGAAGGGTCATCAGGTTGATGGAAAAGCCCATTGCCAACATCAGCGTACAGACACCGATCAGAGACAGTGGAATGGTCACAATCGGTATGACAACCGAGCGCGGAGATCCCATAAACACAAAGATAACACAGATGACAATGATCACAGCCTCAATCAGGGTTTTCAGAACCTCTCGAATGGACTCTTGTATAAAAATTGTTGAATCGTAATTTACATCAAGGTGAATCGAGGCGGGAAGATTCTCCCGTATACGCGGCAAGGCCGCACGGACATCCCGGACAACGGTCAACGGATTGGCGTCCGGCGTGGCATCAATTGATACAAACAGCGCTTTTTGGCCATTGGACAGAACCGTCACGTCTGACTGTTCCGGGCCAATCGTAACCTTGGCAAGGTCTGCCAGACGCACAACGCCATTCTCTGTTGTTTTGATAACCAGGTTTTCGACAGCATTCACGTCGCTGACACTGGTTTCGGCGCGGATGGTCATCGAATCTGTATATCCACGCAGGGAACCGGCCGCGACCTGCAGGTTATTGCGCTTCAAAACATCATAAATTTGCTCGGCCGTCAGTTGGTTCAGCGCCATCAGCTGAGGATTCAACCAAATCCGGACCGATATCTTCTGGGCCCCCAGCAAGGTAACCGATGCGACGCCAGGAATAATAGACAACTGAGGCCTGACAACACGGCTGACATAATCGGTAATCTGGGCCCGATTCAGGACCGTGCTAGAAAATGCCATATACAGGCTGGACACACCGGAGCCTGCCTTCTTCCTGACAACGGGCTCCTCCGCTTCAGAAGGAAGCTCAGAACGCGCTGCCGAGACTTGGGCCATGGCTTCGGTCATAGCCGCATTCGGGTCATGATTCAGGCGGATATACGCTGTTACAAGGCTAGAACCGGCATAACTGCTTGATGTGATATAATCAACACCATCAACACGAGCTAGGGCCGCCTGAATGGGATCACCGATGAAACCTTGCATCAGACGCGCATCTGCACCCGGGTATGCTGTTGTGACCTCGATAACCGTGTTGGACAACTCCGGATATTGCCGTACCTGCATACTGTCCAGGGAACGAATACCAAGAAGAAGAATGATGAAGCTGACGACGATTGATAAAACAGGCCTGCGAAGAAAAATATCGGTGAACCGCATCGTGGCCTCCAATCAGTCCAAGCCCAGAACGGGCGGAGATGACAGCCGGCCATCATCAACAATCTTGATCCGCGCCCCACGAGAAAGTTTGAACCCACCGACGGCAACAACACGGTCACCGGCCTTGATCCCTTCCAGAATCCGGACGCGGCCGTCACGACGCTCCCCTATACGCACAACGGTTGGAACAGAGCGAAGAACCCCGCTTCCATCATCTTCAACTTTATAGACTGTTTCTCCGTACAGAGAGTACGTCACGGCTGTAACCGGCAACGTAACCACTGCCTCGCTCTGACCACGGGATATCTCAATTCTTGCAAACATGCCCGGGCGCAGCTTCCTGTCAATATTGGAAAAACTTGCCTGTATGCGAACCAAGCCACTTCCATCAACAGATGGCTCCATGGCGCTGAGTATTCCCTCAAATACTTGACCTGGATAAGCGACAACTGATGCATGCACGGCCTGACCAATCTTCAACAAGGGCAGAATATCTTGTTCCACACCTGCATTCAGACGCATTGCTGAAAGATTCTGTAGATTTACAAGGGCATCACCGGGCTGGACATACTGCCCAAGATCTGGACGCACAAGCCCGAGATCGCCATCAAAGGGGGCACGTATAACCTTGCGCTCAATTGTGGCTCGCAGGGACTCAGCATTTGCCGTAACGGAATTGAGATTGGCCTCCGCCTCATCAAGATTGGCTTGAGAGGCTGCATCCACTTTACGCAGACTACGCAAACGCTGAACAGTAAGCCGCTGTAGCGTAACCTTGGCTTCTGCCGATCGCAGATTGGCTCTCTCAACGTCTGCATCCAGCTCAACCAAGGTATCATCGGCCTTGACTGACGCCCCTGAAGACACCCGGATAGCCTTCACAAGCCCGCCAACCGCACTGGAAACCAGAACACCCTGCTCTGCCTCCAAGGTACCAATGGCCGGAATGGTTTGCTCCCAATGGTCTTCAGCGGCAACGATTACAGCCACGGCATGTTCCGGTTCCGGTAGGTTTGCCAGAAATCTGGCAATCGCCACCTCCCGAAAAAGGCCAAGCCCTATAACCAACGCCAAGACCAAACCTACCCCAATCGTGATCAAGACAGGCTTGCGCGCAACCGATTCCAGCTTAAACAAATTCATCCCCAAATCATTGGAAAAGAGAAGGATCTGAGACCCGGCTCAAATTGTAGCATCTAAACATATAAAGAATGATAAATTACGCCGTTGGTTTCTTGGGTAGACACAGAACAGCATAGATACGGTTGATGCTATGCCTTCTGAATCAACTCTATTTTATACCCATCAGGATCTTCAATGAATGCGATCAACGTCTTGCCGTGCTTCATGGGGCCTGGTTCACGCGTGATACGCACACCCTCGGCCCTCAGAGACTCGCAAGTTGCATAAATATCTTGGACACCCAAGGCAAGGTGGCCAAACCCCGTCCCAATCTCATACGGGGCAGCTTGATCCCAATTATGGGTTAACTCTAGGACCGTATGGTCATTTTCTTCGCCATAGCCCACAAACACCAGCGTAAAGCGTCCTTCAGGATAATCACGGCGACGCAACATCTGCATACCAAGGTGGCGAGTATAAAAATCAACCGACGCTTCCAGATTCAGGACACGGATCATGGTATGCAGAAATTGAAACGTCACACTCTGTCTCCCCTTGAAAAACTACGGAACAGGATTCCCAACCCCGGAAAATTCTAGGACGGCGGCAGCAGCACGGTCCGCAGGATCACCATCTCCACCGGCCAAGTAGCGCAAGGATTGGGCAAATTCAAGGCGCTGCGCTTCTCTTTGCGACGGATCATACAAAAGAGCCTGAACAACAGGCGCAATACGCTCTGACACACACTTCTCCTGCAGAAGTTCGGGCACAATCTCACAATCACGTACAATATTGATCAAATTCACAAAGCGAAGCCTGGTCAGGCGCCGGAAGATCCACGCTGTCAGAGGAGCAACGCGATAGATAATGCAATGCGGAACGTTGGCCATTGCCAGCTCCAGTGTAACCGTACCCGAGGCAGCAACAGCCGCTGTTGAAGCGGCAAATGCGGCATAGCGATCCTGCTCCCCCCGGACAAGCACAACTCTGGCCGGCCAACCCTTTACAGTTTCTGCAACCATTGCTGAAACGGTTGCTACCGTTGGTACAACAACAACCAGATCGGGGCTTTTGGCCACCAAGGACGTTACAACATCCTTCAAAACAGGCAACAGACGCGACGTTTCGCTATGGCGGCTGCCAGGAAGAACACAAAGAACGGGACTATCAGGGGCTATATTGTGCTGTGCGCGGAAAAGCGCCCCATCTCCCCTGTCAGCCCCGCTTCCAACGACAGGATGCCCAACGTGACAACACTCCAAGCCATAAGGGCGGAACCAAGAAGGCTCGTTGGGAAGAAGACACAAAAGCGCTTGTACCGTGCGAGCAACTGTTTTTGCACGGGTTTCTTTCCACGCCCATACCATGGGAGCAACATAATGAATACGCCGCACAGATGGAGATGCCTTAGCAACCGAACGCTGCAAACGGCCCGTAAACCCCCATGAATCAACCGTGATCAACGCAACAGGTGATTCCTGCACAATGCGATCTGTAAGACTACGAATGATAGCAAGAACACGTGGAATACGGGGAATAACCTCGACCAGCCCCATAACAGCCAGCTCAGACTGATCAAGTAGACTCTCTAGGCCCTCGGCGGCCATACTTTCACCGCCAACTCCCATGAAACGGATACGTCCCCCCGTCGCCCGCTTTAGCGCAGCCATCAGGCGCGCCCCCAGAACATCGCCCGAAGGTTCGCCGGTGACAATAAAGAACAGGGGAATATCAGATGTCATGCCGGCACGTGCCCTGCTTCATCAACCCCAACAACAAATAATCCCAGCCGATCTGCTTCAGAAACAGCTTCACTACGATGAACAAACAGGCCTGCTCCGCTCTGAATAGCCACACCGCGCAAACCGGCCGCAAAAGCAGCCCGCACAGTTTCCGGGCCAATTGTAGGGAGATCTGTACGCTGTTCCTGGGCGGGTTTACGCATTTTGACAAGAACGCCTCCATTCCCATCCCTGCGCAAATCCAAGCAACGGGACAGCATTGCATCTGTCCCTTCGACCGCCTCGACGGCCAACACAATGCCTTGCTGAACCACGACACCCTGTCCGACATCAAGAAGACCAAGACTCCGTGCTACCTCGGCTCCCCTTATGATATCCTGCCGAGCTTGGTTATCCGGAGCATGACGACCCAGAACCCCGCGAGGCATCACAACATCACGCAACACATCATCAATGCCGATAACCCTGAATCCCTCTGCCTCAAACTCGGCAATCACAGCCCGAAGCAAACCATCGTCGCCCAGTGCCCGCAGACCAATCCGGGCAAAAAGCCGGGCAGCACGCCAATCCGGACACAAGTCCAGGAATCCCGGACGACGAACGGCACCAATCATCACAACATCTGTAACGCCAGCCTTTTTTAGTGCCGCAAAACCCTCTGCGGCGGCCCCCAAGCGAACCCACACATGGGGATGGGCGCCAACCCAAGATGGCTCGGCATAACCCTTAAGAGCCAGCACGAAATAAGGACGACCACCCTGACGGCACGCATCAGCCGCTTGGGCAGGAAGATCGCCGCTTCCTGCTACAATCCCCAGAACCACGGTATGCTCACCCATTGTCCATCGGCCGACAAAACGACCGGGAGGAATCTGTATCCAAGAAGCGGACAACGGCTTGAACAGGCTCGCAGTCAGGCCAACGGGACCGAACATCTTCTATGCGTTCAGACAAGACTGATGCGCTATCACCAGCTTGGAACAGTATCTTGAATGCGCTTCTCAGGCTATGAATGTCAGCTCGCCCAAAACCCCGACGCTTGAGACCGACAAGATTCAGGCCTTCCAAACGGGCACGATTCCCCATGACCGTACCATAGGGAATAATATCACCTTCCACACCTGATAACCCACCAACCATGGCATGGCACCCTATGCGGACAAACTGATGAACGGCAGCGCCACCACCAATAACGGCAAAATCATCAATCTCGACATGCCCACCCAACAGAACATGATTCATAACCAGAACACCACGACCAATCCGGCAATCGTGAGCCACGTGGCATCCCACGGCCAACATGACCTGATCACCAACAGAAGTCAGCATTCCCCCGCCTTCTGTACCAATGTTCACGGTTACATGTTCACGAATAAGGCAGTCGCGCCCAATCTCAAGCCGGGATGGTTCGCCCTTGTACTTGAGATCCTGGGGAGCCAGCCCTATTGAGGCAAAGGGAAAAATACGGGTACCGGACCCAATGCAGGTTCTGCCATCAATAACAACATGCGAGGAGACAGTAACATCCTCCCCCAGTTCAACATCGGGACCTATAACAGAGAACGCTCCAACAGAAACGCCTTCTGCCAGGCGGGCAGCTGGATCAATGATTGCGGTGGGGTGTATCAAGGGCATAGTGGCATCAACTATCCATGATCATGGCCGCATATGTTGCCTCGGCAACAACGGTATTGCCCACACGTCCCTCTGCCCGGAACTTCCACACATTCTTGCGGGCATGCTCCTTAAAGACATGTAGCTCCAGACGATCACCGGGAACAACAGGTCGGCGGAACTTTGCGCTCTCCACACTCATGAAGTACACCAGCTTGCCCTCTGCGGCCTCGCCCAAAGTAGCAACAACAAGAACAGCCGATGTCTGGGCCATGGCTTCAACAATCAGCACACCGGGCATAACGGGACGCCCGGGAAAATGCCCTTGAAAGAACGGTTCGTTAACAGAGACATTCTTTACACCAACAGCAGAAAGCCCAAGACATACATTCTCAAGACAATCCACCATCAACATGGGGTAACGATGTGGGATCATCTCCATAATCCGTTCCACATCGATCCGCTCAAAATCAACGGACGACGATGGCATCTCTTTGGCTAAATTATTTGTCATCTCTATCTGTCCATCTATCTCAAAAACATGGTGCTAGGAGGACCGACGGGAAATCAGCTTGCCCAAGGCAGCAACCTCGCGCCAGAACTCCTTAATCGGCTTGGCGGGATATCCCATCACCACCGCGCGCGCATCAACATCACGCATCACGCCAGACTGCGCCGCAATCTGGGCACCATCACCAATCACAAGATGACCGGCAATACCACCCTGACCACCAATAACAACACCTTTTCCAAGCTTTGTGCTGCCCGATATCCCAACCTGGGAAACGATGACAGAACCAGCCCCTACCTCAACGTTATGGGCAATCTGGACAAGATTATCAATCCGGCAACCAGATCCAATAACCGTATCTGGGCCAGAGCCACGGTCAATTGTTGCATTCGCACCAATTTCCACATCGTCCCCAATAACAACACGACCCAGCTGGGGAACCTTCAAATGCCCAGCAGCACCCATGGCAAAGCCAAAACCATCCTGACCAATACGGCAGCCTGGATATATAATAACCTTGTCCCCTGCAACCGTGTGCGTAACGGACGCATTGGCACCAACCACACATCCCCTGCCCAGAACAACCCCAGTACCAATAACAGCATTGGGCCCGACGACTGTCCCGGCTCCAATAGAAACACGAGCACCAACAACAGCGCCGGCCTCAATAACAACTCCGTCGCCGAGGCTGGCCGAAGAATCAAGGACAGCTGACGGGTGGATACTCGGCCCTAGGTGCGAACCAGGGTAGAAAAGTGCAGCTATCCTAGCGTAAGCTCGATACGGATCATCGCTGAACAACAAGGCAACACCCGGAGGCGCCGCATCACGGTGCGATGGATGTACAACGCAAGCAGCCGCCTTGGTAGAGCGAAACTGAGGCAAATAAGCCCGGTTATCCAAAAAAGAAAGATGACCAGCCCCGGCCGTTGACAGAGGGGCAACGTCATGTATCACCAGATCCTTGCCTTGGTCAGGGATCGCTGCATCTGCGGCCGCAGCAAGATCAACCAGACGAAAAGGACCAGCCTTGTTGAAGAAACGTGGGTCAGCCAACGAACTTACCTCTCTCCTTCCAGAACTCCACCCGTTTCATCTGGATCCGCCAACAATGACGGATCCAACATGGAAAGATGGGGAAGATCTCTGTTCAGACGCTCCAGAACTTCATCTGTGATATCAACCCGGGGGTCGAAAAGAAAAACTTGGGACCGGTAAAAAATGACGCTCATGCCCTTTTCCTGCGCCACGCCATGCACAATCTTTATCAAGGCAGACTGCACCTCAGCCATAGCCTTTGCAAATGAATGCTCCAAGGCAGCGCGCTTGGCTTGAATCTGCTTCTGGAAACGCGTCACCCGCCCTTGGAATGCCTGTTGACGGCGGGCAAGCTCCTCCTGAGAAAGCGTAGCACGAAGTTTCAAGAGAGACTCATCCTCAGCCCTCAGCTTCTTCTCCTGCTTTGCAGTTTCGCCTTGGTAAACCTCTTGGTACCTGTCCCGGTCAGCAAAAACCATACGAGCCGCCGAGGACTCAGCCATGATCTTTTGCTGATCTAGAACACCGAAAGCATACTCCTCTCTCCCTGCATGCGCCAAAGAGATCTGAAGCAGCAAGACAAGGCAGGAAATACAAACCCTAGCAACGTACCGCAAATACATCAGAAACGCGTTCCGAAGTTAAAGCGGAAGAACTCGGTCTTGTCATAGTTTTCTTTTACCAGCGCTTGGGCAAGATCAATGCTGACAGGCCCCATCGGAGACTTCCAAACCAATCCCACACCAGCAGAAACGCGCGCCTTGCTAGACTTGTTAACCTCAGATGCAAGCACACCGTCCGGTTCACCTGAAATACCATAGTCTACGAATGACTTGGCAGATATGCCCAACTCTTCAGGCAAGCCAAGAGGAAAACGAAGCTCTGTCGTACCGGCGGCAATCCACTTGGCACCAAAGGAGTCACCCGTCAACTTATCTCGGGGGCCCGCACCGCCGTACTTGAAGCCACGCAGGTTATCACCGCCTAAGTAGTAGTTTCTTACAAAACGAACATCCTGCCCAAGCCCTTCAACAGCACCAATCATACCCTGTTGCATCAGAACAGCATCGTCAGTAACCGAAATATACTGCTGCGCGTCGAGTGCGCCCCTGACAAACTTTTCGCTACCTCCAGCACCGGCAACATCCGTACTCAGACGCACGATATAGCCTTCCTTTGGCTCTATCACATTATCGCGACGGTCATAGGAAAGGGTCTGCCCGACCATGGACAAAACGCTCTTGCCTTCATTGATCCGGCTGGCAGATCCAGATTGGCGAGCCCCGCGCAAATAACGCGAAGCCGTAGCCTTGACCTTGGTAATCTCGGTTTCGCTGATCGTGTAGCGAAGCCCTTGGCGCCAATGCTCGTCATAGTCAAAGCCCAAGCGCAAACCAACGCCCATTTCCTTGATGTCGTAAGATGACTCCCGCTGCCGGTCACGCTCACGAGCAAAGACATCAAAACCAGCAGCCAAGGGACGATCAAGGAAGTAAGGCTCTGTAAAACCAAGTTCAACTTCCTGCTTGCGCTCGGCAGCCGTTAACGAAAGCCTGACGTCCTGTCCCTTACCGAGCAGGTTACGCTCACTCAGAGATGTATTGAACAGAGCACCATCGCTACTGGACCATCCGACGCCAAACATCAAGCTTCCAGTTGAACGTTCACGTACGTCAACCTTGACCGTTGTTTGATCCGGCGCAGTCTCGGAGGGAACGTTGGTCACTTCAACTTTTTCGAAAAAACCAAGATTACGGATCTTATCGCGGGAACGCCGCAAACGCGCTGAATTAAAGGCGTCGCCTTCAACAAGCTGCATCTCACGACGCAGAACACTGTCAAGAGTCCGCATATTGCCCGATATATCGATACGATCAACGTAAACCCGCGGACCTTCCTGAATCTCGTAAACAATATCGATAATACGGGATTTGCGGTCACGTTTCACACGTGGGCGCACATCAACAAAGGCATACCCCAAGGCACCGACAGCATCAGTCAATGCCTGAACGGTTTCCTCAACATAATCCGCATTATACCAATCGCCTTTCTGCCCGACGATGACAGAAGACAGATCAACAGCATCCATATCCGGAAGCGCAATCTCTATCTTTTGCTCTCCGAACGTATAGCGCTCACCTTCATCGACCGTGAAGGTCATGAAAAAACCGGAACGATCGGGGGTTAACTCCGCAACTGAAGAAATAACCCGAAAATCGGAGTAGCCTTGACGCAAATAGAACCGACGCAGCAGCTCCCGGTCATAGTTCATACGATCAGGATCGTATGTATCGGAAGAAGACAGGAAGCGATACCAACGCTCTTCCTTGGTCGCAATCATCTCTTTGAGAAGATCATCGGAGTATTTCTTGTTTCCGACGAAATTAATCCTCTGAACATACGTAGACGGCCCTTCATTGACCTCAAAAACCAAGTCAACGCGATTTTGCTCAAGCTCTATGATTTTGGGTTCGACCGTAACAGCAAACCGCCCACTGCGCCGATAGACATCCAGAACGCGCTTCACATCTTCCTGAACCTTGGTTCTGGTATAAACATGACGGGGCCGCAGCTGCAACTCTGTCTGAAGCTTCTTCTCATCAATCCGTCTGTTCCCTTCAAAAACAACGCGATTAATGATCGGATTTTCCACGACCTTCACAAGAAGAGCAGAACCGCTGCGGGTGATCGAAACATCGGCAAAAAGACCGGTTGCAAACAAACTCTTCAGAGACCCATCAACACTGTCAGGCCCCAGTTTGTCACCGGGACGAAGCGTCATGTAGGCTTTGACTGTTTCAGCCTCAATTCTCTGGTTACCCTCGACCCGGATCTCAGAAAGGGCAACAACCGCAGAATCCTGAGTCGAAACGGGACGCGCTTGGGCCTCGGACAGGACCAAACCGGGAGAAAAAGCGAAAGCAAGTGCCCCGACAGCTGTCAGCGTCAGCACAGGAGCCACAAGGGCGGGATAAGAACGACCAGACAAGGAAACCCCCGCACAGGAGAATGACAAAAGCAGGACAGAACAAAACTAGCCGGAGTGCTACCCTGCGATCAATCGCAGAATATCATTCCAAGTCGTGAAGATCATTAGCCCGAAGAGAAGGATAAGTCCAATCCTCAAACCAATCTCTTGGGCTTTCTCGCCCAAGGGGCGGCCACAAACAGCCTCCCACGCGTAAAGAACAAGGTGCCCCCCATCTAGGGCAGGAACAGGAAACAGGTTAATCAGGCCCAAGTTAACGGACAAGATAGCGACAAACATAATCATGCTGAGAAAGCCGAGCTGCGCCGCATTGCCGGAATACTCAGCGATACGTATAGGGCCACCAAGATCCTCTACGCCCCTAGTTCCGACAACAATCTGACCAAGGGCTGTCAGTGTACTGACACTCACAGACCATGTCCGGTTCACGGCCTCAACAATGGAATCAAGCGGGCCCAGACGTTCAATACGGAACGCTGAACCAGAGGAGGACACACCCAAGACAGGGATTTTCTGTGTTTTCCCAAACCCATCAGGCATCTCCCGCCATTCTGGGACCGTATGGAGAACCAGCTCCTGCCCATCGCGCAGAACCGTTACACGCATGGGAGCCGCGCCGTAAACAGGTACCAACATACGAAGATCTTCGAACTGACGAACAGCCCGCCCCTCTATGGCAATAATTTCGTCTCCGGGCTGAATACCAGCCGTAGCAGCAGGACTTCCTTCGCTGACACGATCAACGACAGCCGGCGTAAACGGTTTGCCGACAAACATAAAAACAAGAGAGAACACAACAAGGGCAAACAAGAAATTCGCAGCAGGCCCCGCAAAAACAATGGCTGCCCTTTGCCATACCCGCTTGGCTGCAAAAGCACGCTCACGATCTTCAGAAGCCACATCGGCAGCCACCGAACTGGAGGCATCGGCATCGCCCAGAAACCGGACATAGCCCCCCAAAGGAATCAGCGATATTTTCCAACGTGTTCCACGCGCATCATCAAAGCCGACAATTTCGGGGCCAAAGCCAATGGAAAAGACCTCCACATGCACACCATTCCAGCGCGCTACAAGAAAATGCCCCAACTCATGGACAAAAACCACGACAGTCAGCGTCAGAAGGAACGGAACGAGATAGGTGGAGAAAAATGAAAAAACATCCATGACGCAACGTATCCGTATCCTTCAGGAATTTATGGAGACCGCAATAACACCATCAACCGCGACCAGAAGCTACTCCGGATAATCGGGCCTGACACATCTGTACCGCAATCTCGCGGGCCTGACGGTCAACTTCCAGAACATCGGAAAGATGCTCAGGTTCCGGGCAGCCCGAAAGACGGGCCAGCGTTTCCTCGACCACAGCGGCAATATCGGTAAAGCGCAAGGAACCATCAAGAAAACGAGCAACAGCAATCTCATTGGCTGCATTAAGAACAGTCGGGGCACCACCACCCTGACGCAGGGCAAGACGAGCAAGACGAAGAGCGGGAAAACGGTTTTCGTCAGGAGGCTCGAACGTCAAGGCCCCCAAGGCATGCCAGTCCAGCCTATCCGTACGGGCCTCCATCCGGCCAGGCCACCCAAGAGCAAAGGCAATCGGAATTCGCATATCCGGCGCACCCATCTGCGCAAGGATAGATCCATCCTTGTAAGACACCATGGAATGAATAACGGACTGCGGATGAACAACAATATCGATACAGTCTTCATTGACACCAAACAGGTGACTGGCTTCAATCAGCTCCAGCCCCTTGTTCATCATCGTTGCAGAATCAACCGAAATCTTCGCACCCATAGACCAAACAGGGTGAGAAACAGCCTCATCCGGGGTTACATCGCGCATCTGCTCCACAGAGAATTGGCGGAAAGGACCACCAGAAGCCGTCAGCGTCAATTTTTCAACCTGATCCGCCACAGACTGGTCAAGAGCCTGGAAAATGGCGGAATGCTCTGAATCGACCGGCAAAAGAGTTGCACCGCAACGCGCCACCTCAGACATAACAAGGCGACCTGCGCAAACAAGCGATTCCTTGTTTGCCAAAGCAACAACAGTTCCTTGCCGAACAGCGGCCAAGGTCGGAGCAAGACCAGCAGCCCCCACAACAGACGACATGATCCAGTCAGCCGGCCTAGAGGCTGCATCAATAACGGCATCCCCCCCTGCAGCAACCTCGACACCTGTACCGGCCACCGCCATCTTCAGGTCAGAATAAAGAGCTGGATCCGCAGTCACAACAATTTCAGGGTGAAAGGCGCGAGCCTGCCGCGCCAAAAGGTCAATGTTACGATTACCAACCAAGGCAACGAGATGCCATCTCTCCGGGTTGGCAGACAGAAGATCAAGAGTGCTTGTACCAACCGAACCCGTCGAGCCAAGAACAGATACACGACGGGAATCAACAGGCTCTGCACGGTGAAGTAGGCGTTGCATCACCAAGACCCCAAGCCTCCACCCAAGGCAAGAACAACCAAAACAACAACAGGCGCTGCAGCAACAAGGCCATCAAGACGATCCAAAATACCACCGTGTCCCGGTATAATCCCACTACTGTCCTTGACCCTGAAGCGTCTTTTCACAGAAGACTCAAAAAGATCGCCAACTTGGGCCACAACAGCAAGAAGTGCGGCAAGAACCAACGCAAGCAGCCAACCCGGCATATCCAAAATAAATGGCAACGCAGCACCCGTTAGAGCAGCACACACCGCGCCACCCAGCAAACCAGCCCATGTCTTATTGGGGCTGATCCGTGGAGCAAGTTTAGGGCCACCGATAGAGCGCCCAAAAACGTAAGCCCCAGTATCCGTTGCCCATACAACAAATAAAAGCCACATGAGAGTCCAGACATCAGTCTCACCACGCAGCCAAGAAAGAGCAAGGCACGGAAGGCCAATATAAAGCACACCCATGGCAAGCCAGCCTGAGCGGCTGAATGCCGCAACAACCAGCGTTCCGACCCATACAAGCCCCAAGGAAATAAAGGGGGAATGAGGTGCCAACAGGGCAGACACAAACGTAGTTCCGGCAGCAAGCATCCCGCAACCACCAAAACGCCCCCTGCACATTCTGTCCCACTCCCAGATCATCAAGGCAGACGCAAGAGCAACGACAGATGAAAAGGCAATATCACCAAACCAGACTGCCAAAAGAACAACAGGAGCAAGAAACAACGCCGAACAGACTCTGGCTCCTAACACGGATACCCCCATACACGATAATGACAGTCAGCCCGTCAGGGCGCCAAAGCGTCGGTCCCGCCCTGCAAAAGCCTGTAAACACTTTGCAAGTTCAGCCTTATTGAAGTCAGGCCACAAGACATCTGTAAAAACAAACTCTGTATAAGCACACTGCCACAGGAGAAAATTACTGATTCTTTGCTCACCACTGGTCCGAATCAAAAGATCAGGATCGGGCAAACCGGGAATCATCAAAGAAGATGAGAATAGATCCTCGGAAATTGAACCTGCATCCAGTAACCCATCCCGGACCATCCCGGCTAACTTCTGAACCGCTGAAACAATCTCAGCCCGACTGCCATAATTAATGGCGATCACAAGATCGAGCAAACCGTTACCAGCTGTTCTTTCTTCTGCATCTGCCATCAGAGCAGCAATATCATCTGCCAATCCGCAGCGATCACCCATAAACCTCAGGCGCACACCCTCAGCATCCAGACGTGATATTTCAGACTTTAGATAAAGACGAAGCAACCCCATCAAAGCAGACACCTCGGACTGCGGTCGCTTCCAGTTCTCAGACGAGAAGCCAAACAAGGTCAGCTGATCAATACCAAGCGAGGGAGCAGCCTCAACCACAGCCTTTACAGCGTCAGCACCACGCTTGTGACCGGCCACCCGGGGCAGTCCTCTTTTCTGCGCCCAGCGACCGTTACCATCCATGATGATTGCCACATGCAAGGCTATAAACCCTTCAGCTTGTTAGAAACCTGCTAAAACAGAAGCTACACGACAACACTATACCTGCATGATCTCTTTCTGCTTATGATCAAGAACCTCATCCAAGGACTTGATCGTCTCATCGGTCATCTTCTGTATTTCAGCGGTATAAGTATGAAGCTCATCCTGTGAGATCAGTCCATCTTTTTCCATTTTCTTCAGGTTGTCATTCCCGTCACGACGTACATTACGCACGGCAATCCGTGTTGTCTCTGCATACTTGGCCGCAACTTTCGTCAATTCCTGGCGCCGTTCCTCTGTCAAGGGAGGGACCGGAATGCGAATGGTCTGGCCATCCGCCATGGGGTTAAGTCCAAGGCCGGCATCACGAATAGCCTTCTCAGCTGCCTTGACCATTCCCTTGTCCCAAACGCTGACCGTCAACATCCTAGGCTCAGGAGAACCAACAGTACCCACTTGGTTCAATGGCATGCTCTGACCATAAGCCTCAACCTGCACAGGATCAAGGAGGCTGATGTGCGCACGTCCTGTGCGCAAACCGGCAAACTCTTTTCTCATCACCTCAACGGCCTGCTCCATACGGTGCCGGATATCTTTCTTCAGCGAGGCATAGTCACCAGCCACGATCAATTCTCCTCGGAAATAACAGTATAGCGCCCCTCACCACGCATAACAGCGGCAAAAGCACCATTTCCATGCATGTTAAAAACAACAACAGGCAAGCGATTTTCACGTGCCAACGCAATAGCTGAGGCATCCATGACACGCAAATCCTTTGTCAGAACCTCTGTATAGCTCAGCGTTTCATACCGCTTGGCATTACAATCTTTTCTTGGATCAGCAGAATAGACGCCGTCAACTTGGGTAGCCTTCAGCAAGGCGTCACAATTAACCTCAACAGCACGCAAGGCCGCGCCTGTATCTGTTGTGAAAAACGGGTTACCTGTACCTGCTGCAAAAATGACGACACGCCCCTTCTCCATGTGACGCACAGCCTTGCGCCGAATATAAGGCTCGCAAACAGCAGACATGGGAATAGCAGACTGGACCCGGGTATCAACACCCATCTGCTCCAGCGCATTCTGCACGGCAAGCGCATTCATAACCGTAGCCAGCATTCCCATATAGTCGGCACTGGCACGGTCCATCCCTTGTGCAGCACCAGAAACACCGCGGAATATATTGCCGCCGCCGATCACCAAGCAAACCTGCACACCGCCCTGCACAACAGACCGCACATCACGGGCAATCGCCTCAATGACAGCACGGTCCATACCGTATTCACGATCCCCCATCAATCCTTCGCCAGATAGCTTGAGCATAACGCGGCGACAGGCTGACAGGACAAACATGATCAGAACTCCAAAAGGCACAGTGGATGAAAGAATGACACGAAGACATCAAGACGCAAGCGGAAGGGGCAACACTCGCTAAATTGCACAGCGTTGCCACCTACCACATCAATACAAGAAATGCAGATCCAACAAAGGATCAAGCATGTCCCGCAGCTGCAGCAACCTCGGCAGCAAAGTCGGATTCTTGCTTCTCTACTCCCTCACCCAAGGCAAACCGCACAAAGCCTTTCAGCTCCACAGGCTTCCCAAGTTCTTTGGCTAGATTGGCAATGACGGCAGAAATTCTTGTTTCACCATCGATGACAAAAATCTGCTCGACCAAGCACACTTCTTCGTAAAACTTCCGCAGCCTACCATCAACCATCTTGGAAATGATGTCCTCGGACTTTCCGGATGCACGGGCCTGATCGGCCAACACATCACGCTCCCGGTCCAAAGCAGCTGTATCCACCAGATCCTTATTAAGGTACTGCGGATTAGCAGCCGCAACGTGCATGGCGATCTGCTTGCCCACTTCCTCAAGACGAGCCACATCACCTTCGGATTCCAGCGCAACAAGAACACCGATCTTACCAAGGCCAGGCTTGACTGCCGTATGGACATAAGAAGCAACAATACCAGAAGACACCGATAGCGCCTGGTAACGTCGCAGGTTCATATTTTCACCAATGGAGGCAATCGCTGCAGTCACTTCATCAACAACAGTGCGGCCAGAGCCCGGGAAAGCGGCAGCTTTCAAAGCATCAACATCACCATCCACACCAAGGGCCACCTGGGCAATGCCCTGCGCAAGGGACTGGAACTGATCATTGCGGGCCACAAAGTCTGTTTCAGCATTAAGCTCTACGACTGCAGCACGTGTGCCGGTGGCAGCAACAGCGACCAGCCCCTCGGCAGCAACACGCCCTGCTTTCTTGGCAGCAGCCGCAAGCCCCTTCTTTCTCAGCCAATCAACCGCAGCTTCAAGATCCCCACCAGTCTCAGACAGCGCTTTTTTGCAATCCATCATGCCGGCGCCAGATGTTTCACGCAGTTCTTTTACGAGTGCAGCAGTAATTTCAGCCATTAGGGTAACACCTTCTTCTTCAGGGCACCGAAACCAACCAACAACACACAAAATAGCTGGTAAGCTCGATGATCCAGTTATCTCGAAGAGCCTCACGCGCAGTGGGCCACTCAGGAAAACGGCGGCAACTGCTGTCGCCGCCGCACCGCCTCAACCGCGAACGCCTCAGGCCTCTGCCTGGGCGCTGTCATTCTCGGCGACAAGGACCGGCTCAACAGGAGCCGCTTCCGATGCGCCAATATCAACACCAGCAGCCGTCATCTCTGCCTGGATACCCGAAAGAACAGATCCCGCAATCAGATCACAGTACGTGGTGATGGCACGAATGGCATCATCATTACCTGGAACGGGGAAATCAACACCTTCTGGGCTGGCGTTGGAGTCAACGATGGCAACCACGGGAATACCAAGCTTGCGGGCCTCAGCAACAGCCAGATCTTCCTTTGTCACGTCGACAATAAAGAGAATGCTGGGCAGGCCGCCCATATCCTTGATCCCACCCAAGGCACGATCAAGCTTCTCCATCTCGCGGGTCAGGCTGAGCTGCTCACGCTTGGTAAAGCTGTTGACAGCACCGCTCTCGAACATCCCTTCCAGCTCACGCAGACGATTGATGGAGTTTGATATTGTCTTCCAGTTGGTCAGCATCCCGCCAAGCCAGCGGTGATTGACGTAGTACTGTCCGCAGCGACGCGCTGTTTCAGCAACGATATCCTGAGCCTGACGTTTGGTGCCAACGAACAGCACGCGACCACCTGAAGACGTGACTTCACGCACTTTTTCCATAGCGCGCTGCAACAGCGGAACGGTCTGCTGGAGATCAATGATGTGAACTCCATCACGAACCCCGTACAGGTAGGGCTTCATGCGGGGGTTCCAGCGACGGGTGTTGTGACCAAAGTGGCAGCCAGCTTCGACCAGCTGACGCAGTGTAAATGTCGGAAGAGCCATTTTTTCCTCTTTTCCGGTTGATACCTCCACAGGGCAAGTGGCCGATAAACGGCACCGGATGGACCAGAAGCCCCTCAGCAGGGGGACCTTGGGCCCGTGCACCCGTGTGTGTAGTTTTTCACAAGGCTGGTTGTTTATCGTGCCGGGCCATGAATTGCAAGCTTGGATATCATGGCTTGGCGGTCCAAGCCTAGATTTCCCGCACCTCTAGGACCCCAGGAATATCCTTCAGGGCACCAATGGTATGGCCAGACAAAGCAAATCCTTGGCGGAGGGGCATCTCAACCTCCTGAGATCGCGTTCTGGCCACCAAAACAACCCGGCCATGCCCCTTGGCGTCAGCATCAACAATCTGGCGCACCTTGCCAAGGCAGGATGGAACATCAAAAACAACCATGATTTTCTTGGTTGCCCTAGAAACGGCATTATCTAAGCTTTCAACGTGCTGGACGGACAACCTGACCTGATCGCCATCCAGCCGGGCATCCACACTCAGGAGAAGCGGCTTGCCGGAGTCCAGAAGATCTCTACTGGATGACAGAATCTCAGAAAAAAACATGGCTTCGTACCCGCCACCCGCATCCGACAGGCTGACAAAGGCATAGCGGGAACCATTACGCCCGGTTTTTTCCTTACGCCCTCCGACAATGGCGGCCATACGTACCGGCGTTTGCCCTCCATTCCGCAAATACATCACAAGGTCAGAAGAAGGAACAGCATCAAGCCGCTCTAAGGTTGTCTTGTAGGCATCTAGAGGATGCGCCGATAGGAAAAAGCCAATGGCAGCTCGTTCTTCATTCAGAATATCTGTCCTGGACCACTCTTGCCCTGCAGGCAAATCAAAGCGCGGAACTGTATCCGCAGGACCAAACAGGCTGACTTGGGATGAGGCACGAGCCTCTGCAGCGACTTGAGCATGACGCAAAAGAAGCTCTATACCGGCAAAAAGACGTGCACGGGACGGCTCTAGGCAATCAAAAGCCCCTGCCCTGACCAAACTCTCAAGCAACCTCTTGTTGATAGCGCGGCTGTCCATACGCCCGGCAAAATCCTGTACGGAACGAAAAGCACCGCGACTTCTGCGTTCCGTCACCAACCCCTGCATGGCAGCCTCGCCCACATTGCGGACCGCAGCCAGCGCATAACGTACCGCCCCCTGTGGGTTGGGATCGCCAAATTCGACACTGAACTGAACATCAGAGGCATTGATATCAGGCGGTAGAAGCGGAATACCCAAACGTTGGAGCTCCCCCCTGAAAGAGGCCAGCTTATCTGTATTATGCATATCATACGTCATGATTGCGGCCATGAATTCAACCGGGTAGTTGGCTTTCATGTACGCTGTCTGATAGGCTACATACGCATAGGCTGCGGCGTGGGACTTATTGAACCCATAACCGGCAAATTTGGCGATAGTATCAAAAATCCCGGAAGCCTGACCGGAGGCAATGCCATTCTCCGCACACCCCTGCACAAACATGGCGCGCTGCTGGTCCATTTCCTCCTTGATCTTTTTCCCCATGGCCCGACGCAGAAGGTCAGCACTGCCAAGAGAATAGCCGGCCAGAACCTGGGCTGCCTGCATGACCTGCTCTTGGTAGATCATGATCCCGTATGTTTCCTTCAGGATCGACTCCAAGCTTGGGTGCATATAGTCAATCGGCTCGGTACCCTGCTTGCGGGCAATGTAGGAAGGAATATTATCCATCGGACCCGGCCGATACAGGGCAACAACCGCGATAATATCTTCTAGGCAGTCGGGTTTCATCCGTGTCAGGACGTCTCGCATTCCTTGGGATTCCAGCTGAAACACACCTGCGGCTTCTCCACGGCCAAGCATGTCATAGGTTTTCTGATCATCCAGAGGCAGTGAGGATAGATCGATCTGTATCCCCCTCTCACGCAACAGGTTGACTGCCTTCTGCAGTACGGTCAGCGTTTTCAGGCCAAGAAAGTCAAACTTTACAAGCCCTGCCGATTCAACCCACTTCATATTGAACTGGGTTACCGGCATGTCCGACCCGGGGTCTCGGTACATCGGCACTAACTGGTCGAGAGGACGATCACCAATCACCACACCGGCCGCATGGGTTGATGCGTGTGAATAAAGTCCCTCCAGACGCTGACCAATAGACAGCAACTGGGCAACTTGGGGGTCACTGTCACGCAGGGCCTGCAGCTGCGGTTCCTGAACAATGGCTTCCTGCAAGCTAACAGGATTAGCCGGGTTGTTGGGCACCAGCTTGCAGATACGGTCAACGTAACCCAAGGGCATTTCCAGAACACGACCAACAGACCGCAACACAGCCCTAGCCTGCAGCTTTCCAAAAGTTATAATTTGTGCAACGCGGTCACGTCCGTATGCTTTCTGAACATATTCAATGACCTCCCCACGCCGCTCCTGACAAAAATCGATATCGAAGTCCGGCATTGAAATGCGTTCCGGATTCAGGAAGCGTTCAAAGAGAAGCTGGAAGCGGAGGGGGTCAAGGTCCGTGATGGTAAGCGCCCATGCGACCAAGGAACCAGCACCGGAACCACGCCCCGGACCAACGGGTACATCGTTATCTTTCGCCCACTGGATGAAATCAGCAACAATGATAAAATAGCCGGGGAATCCCATCTGGATAATCACATCCAGCTCGAACGCAAGCCTCTGATAGTAGGGCGCAGCAACCTTCGCTTTTTCGTCCTCTGTCATGCCCGGCGTGTAAACATGAACAGGCAGGCGCTTTTCCAACCCTTCACGGGCCATCTGGCGCAACACATCTTCTTCTGAACTATCCACAGCACGCGTCGAACGCGGCAGGATTGGCTTGCGCTTCTCCACCATCACCGCACAGCGGCGGGCAATCGTCAGGGTATTGTCAATGGCCTCTGGCAGATCCTGAAAAAGTTCCCGCATTTCGGCAGCCGATTTCAGGTAATGCTCTGGTGTCAACCGCCGCCGCTCGGTCGCAGAAACCGTCAGCTTCTGCGACATACAAATCAAGACATCATGAGCCTCGAATAACTCACGATCCGGGAAATAACAATCGTTCGTGGCGACAAGAGGAATCCCGTGCTTATAGGCAAGATCAATAAAGACAGGCTCGGTTCTGTTTTCTTCAGGGGTATCATGGCGCTGTATTTCCATATAGAGCCGCCCGGGGAAAACCGACGCAAGCCACTGCAACTCAGTCTCAGCAGCTTGTGGCCCACCATTAAGGACCCGATAGCCAACCGGCCCGGCAACCCCTCCTGTCAGACACAACAATCCTTTGCTTCGGGCTTCCAGATCCGCGCGACGTATCTTTGGCACCTCACCACTCTCTGCGGCCATGAATGCATGAGAAATCAGCGCGATAAGATTGCTGTAACCAAGAGCATCCTGACATAACAGAACAAGATCATCAAATTGGTCGGGCACCATATCCCGCCGGCCCCGCTGGGATTCAGCATCCCCAGCACGTTCCACGGCAACCTGGCATCCGACAATCGGTTGCACGCCATCGGCAGCCAAGGTTACCGAAAACTCCAGCCCACCGAACAGGTTGCGGGTATCAGTAATGGCAACGGCCGGCATGCCGCGTTCGCGACATGTTTTGCCAAGCGTTTTGATCGGTATCGCCCCTTCGGACATGGAATAGGGCGTGTGAAGGCGGAGATGAACAAAGGCATTCTGCATAGTCCGCCCAAGATGCCAGAACACGGCAGGAATCGCCAGACCTGACGAAAGGATAGGCAGAGACGAGGCCACATACACAATTTCCCATAAATAAATTGCGGAAAAAGAATGATGGTATTAGCGTACATTCATTCTTTCTCGACATGATGATAAAATGCCTGATAGGGCTTGCGAGGCATATATGCTTGTTTTCTGGATGGAATTTGCTCTGGTTCTGGGGGCAATCCTGATCGGTATCCGGCGGGGGGGAGTCTCCCTAGGTTTGATCGGCGGCTTGGGTGTTGCCGTTCTATGCTTCGGATTTGGTGCTGTTCCAGCCAAACCACCTGTGACCGTCATGCTGATCATTCTTGCCGTTGTTACAGCATCCGCAACCCTACAAGCTGCTGGTGGACTGGACTGGCTGGTCCAACAGGCAGAACGACTTCTCAGGGCTCACCCGAAGCATGTCACGCTTATTGCCCCTTTTTGCTCGTTTACCCTGACGGTCTGTGTTGGCAGTGGACATGCCATCTATTCACTGCTGCCCGTTATTGCTGACGTATCTCTGAGAACCGGGGTAAGGCCGGAACGGCCCATGGCGATCTCCAGCGTTGCATCGCAAATGGGCATTACCGCCAGTCCGGTTGCCGCAGCTGTAACCACTTTTCTTGCGATTACCCATGACACACCCGGGGCCATAGGACTTGTTGATCTGCTGATCGTGACCGTCCCCGCAGGACTGTTCGGCCTTGGATTGGCCTGCCTGTGGAGCCTCAATCGTGGCTTGGACCTAGATAAGGATCCGGATTATCAAGCACGGCTGGACGACCCTGAATTCAGGGAACGCCTTGGAACCAGCATAACAACCCTCGACAAAACGCTGCCAGCTTCCGCTAAAATCTCTGTTACCCTCTTCTTTAGCGGGATCTTGACCATCGTCATGCTGGCCTTAAATCCGCAATGGCTTCCCATGACCAACGGCAAAGCGGTACCCATGACAACCATCGTACAGATTGTCATGCTGGCTTACGGTGCCTTGATCATGCTTTACAGTAACGTCAAGGCTACCGATATCGCCCGAAGCGGGGTCTTTAATGCAGGAATGATTGCCGTCGTGTCCATATTTGGCATTGCGTGGATGAGCGACACTTTTGTAAGTGACAACGAAGAGCTACTCATCAACACAGTCCGCCAAATGGTAGAGTATGCCCCCTTGACCTTTGCCTTTGCCTTGTTTGCCGTTTCGATATTTGTAAAAAGCCAAGCCGCAACACTGGCGATCATGATTCCCTTTGGTCTGACCTTGGGCGTGCCCATGCCTGTCCTTGTTGGTGTCATACCCGCATGTTACGCTTATTTCTTTTTTGCGTTCTATCCCAGTGACTTGGCAGCCATCAACATGGATCGAACCGGCACCACTCGTATTGGAAAGTATCTTCTCAATCACAGTTTCATGATGCCGGGACTGATCGGTGTATGGGGGGCAACCGTTGCGGGGTGGATCGTGGCTTCTCTTACACTCTAAAGTCTCACCACCTCACGGATCTTGGGAACAGGATACCATGCCGGGATCTGGAGAAGCATCAGGATACAAAGTGACAACAGACTGACCGCGTGCAACAAACACCTGACGGAATGCTTTCCCCCCGTTATCTGTCAAGCAGGCAATGTTGTCTTTTCTGTTCTGCGTACGGGGGAGAATCTGCTTCAACGCCACGGTTCCTTCCCTCAGAATATCCCGCGCCCGCTGCCCAAGCCCATAGCCTTTGGGGCACGCACGCCCCACAGTGCCATCAGGGCGAGCATAAGAGACACCAACCGTATAAACAGGCGGCTCTATCTCTTGCTTGGAACACTGGGTTACTCCGTCAGCAAGACCAGCCCAGCCCGCTCTTTGAGCCTGAAGATAACGCCCTTCAAAATGCATACCACCCAACGTACGGGAACGCGGTTCACCACAAAAAACATGAGTGAAACCATTCTGACGGAACCATACGTCTGTCAGTTCATTGACAAATCCAGCTACGTCAGCATGGCGGGTCAGAATTGTACCATCCAGCGCGGTATACAAGGCATTGGCTTCCTCAGGAAAAACCGAAAGAAGGGTAACCGCAAAGTCCTCCGCTCTTGGTTGGGAACCCCAGTTGCCACACAAAGCCAGAACCCCACGGTCAAAGGCATCAAGCTCTGGTGCCAAGGGAACAGGATCATCAATAGAAGCAGTCTGCTCATCAAAGAATGGCTGAAACTCAGACCGCCCAAAAGCCGCTATGCGCACTTGGCCGCAATCAGCACGAACCCAACGGTCTTTGGGCGATGCCCCATCAACCCGGACCCGGACCCATGCATCCTCACCACGCTCATAAGAACGGGCAGGATACTCACGGGAAGGAACCAAGCGCACATTATCAGGATTGGACAGGGTCTTCTTGCTGGAATAGGCCTCACATGGACCGGATGCTATCAAAACACCTGAAGAAGCAGCCACAGACTGACAGGAAAAGACACACCACAAACAAAAAACCAAGAATGACACTGACGATACACAACGCATTATGGATCCTCACAGAAATACAATCTGACACAAAGATCCATCTCAAATAGAAGATTAATGGAAATCTAGCAATTCAAGATCATGTCGGGGAGCAGGCAAGCATCCGGCTGCGCACTGTGATAGTCCGGTCCATACGCGCGGCCAGATCAATGTTATGTGTGGCAATCAAGGCTGAAAGCCTCTCTTCACGTACCAACGTCAATAGCTGGGAAAAAACCTTCTCTGCGGTTTCCGGATCAAGGTTCCCCGTTGGCTCATCAGCCAGAAGCAATGCCGGAGCGTTAGCCAACGCCCTGCAAATCGCAACACGCTGCTGCTCACCACCTGATAGCTGCCCTGGTCGATGCTGGGCACGGGCTTGCAGCCCCATGGACGTCAACAGATCCATGGCCCGAACACGAGCTTGTTGACGCGACACGCCTGCTATCATCTGGGGAATAATAATATTCTCGACAGCTGAAAATTCCGGAAGAAGGTGATGATACTGATACACAAACCCCAAGTGTCGACGCCTTAACGCCGTTCGCCTGTCATCATCAAGCCCATCAGTATTCTGGCCACCAATAGAAACGATGCCTTGATCGGGGCGCTCCAGAAGACCGGCGATCTGCAACAGCGTCGACTTTCCTGCACCTGATGGTCCGACCAAGGCAACGATCTCACCCGCCTCAACCTCAAGATTGATATCGGACAGCACGTCCAGACGCTCCCCGCCCTGCACAAAACAGCGCGACACCCCAGACAGCGCAAGTGCTGGCTTCTGCTTGTCCAGATTCTCACTCATAGCGCAGAGCCTCTACAGGATCCAGGCGGGCAGCCCGCCAACTGGGATAGAGAGTCGCGCCAAGAGACAAGGCAATCGCCATGGCCGTAACACGGATAACTTCCGACCACTCCATCTTTGCCGGCATTTTTGAAAGGAAGTAAACTTCAGCAGAGAAAAGGTCTGTCCCTGTCAAAGATTGCAGCCCCTGACGAATTAATTCTATGTTTTCACAGAACAAAACCCCAAGCACCAATCCAGATACCGTACCGCACACGCCAACACTGGCCCCCGCCAGAAAAAATATTCTCATGACTGAACCACGCGTCGCGCCCATCGTTCGCAATATCGCAATATCGCGCCCCTTGTCTTTGACCAGCATGATCAGACCAGAAATAATGTTGAAGGCCGCAACAATGATAATAAGGGTTAGAATAAGAAACATTACGTTTCTCTCTACCTGCAAGGCGTTAAAAAGGCTTGCATTGCTGCGGGTCCAGTCGGCGACATAGTAACCACGCCCAAGGATCTGATAGGCTTCATCAATAATCGTATCCAGATTATCCGGATCACCCGTCATAATCTCGATCTGACTAACCTGTCCCGACATCTGGAAATAAGCCTGCGCGGCCGCCATTGGCATATAAATGAATGCACTGTCATATTCGTGCATGCCAACATCAAAGATAGCTGCAATACGATAGGCACGCATACGCGGTACTGTCCCGAACGCCGTGACAGCACCCTTGGGAGAAACAAGGGTCAGACTATCACCAACCTCCACACCGAAATGGCGCGCCATACGTGACCCGATCAGGATAGAGCTAGACTCATCAAAGTGATCAAGGTTCCCATCAATCAGGCTTCCAGACAGAACTGGTCGCTTGCCGAGATCAGCCTCCATCATGCCGCGCACCATGCCCCCCCTGCTCGCCCCCTTGGCGCTGACCATAACCTGCCCCTCTACAACCGGGCTGGCCGAAGTCACGCCGGGAATAGTGCGCAAACGCTCTACATACGGACCGTATGCATCCAGATTCCCGCGTGAGGACGAGATAACAACATGGCCATTCAAACCAAGAATACGCCCCAGCAACTCGTGCCGGAAGCCATTCATGACGGCCATGACGATAATCAAGGTTGCAACGCCAAGGGCAATACCAAGCAGGGAGAAGCCGGCAATGACAGAGACGAACCCCTCCTTCCGCCGCGCTCTCAGGTAACGCAGGGCAACCATTCGCTCGAAGGCATCAAAGATCATGCTGCAAACCTATCCCCTGCATGGCATCACAACAGACAGCGGCTGCGCTTCAGACAGACGTCAAATGTGACAGCACGGACTCTACGGACACATCCCTCTTTTCGCCGGTACGGCGGCATTTCAGCTCGACATAACCAGCGGCAACACCTTTGGGACCAACGGTCACGTGCCACGGCAAGCCGATCAGATCAGCCGTCGCAAACTTGGCACCAGCACGTTCATCAGCCCGATCATCATACAACACATCGACCCCAGCATTCCGCAAGTCAGCGTATAGAGCATCGGCCACCGCATCAACAGAAGGATCACCGGGCTTGATATTAATCAGAGCAACACGGAAAGGCGCAACGCTCTCTGGCCAGATGATGCCATTTTCATCATGGCTGGATTCAATGATGGCACCGACAAGGCGGGAAACACCGATACCATAGGACCCCATGTGCAGGACAATATCCTGCCCATCCGGCCCGGCAACGCGGCATCCCATAGGGGCAGAATACTTGGTGCCAAAGTAGAAGATATGCCCGACCTCTATCCCGCGTGCCGAAACCAAGTTCTCACCCAAGCTGGCTTCCAGCGCCGGGGCATGCATTTCATCTGTTGCAGCATAAGGACCAGTCCAGCTGTCGACCAAAGGCTGGAGATCACCATCAAAGTCAACAGCATCCGGGATTTGCATGTTCAAGAGATCCCTGTGCACGAAAACACCGCTTTCGCCTGTATCGGCCAAAATCAGGAATTCATGACTGAGGTTACCGCCAATTGGCCCCGTCGCGGCCCGCATGGGTATGGCGCGAACACCCAGCCGATCGAAGGTCCTGAGATAGGCAACGAACATGCGGTTATAGGCACGGCGGGCTGCCGCTTCATCAAGATCAAAAGAATAGGCATCTTTCATCAAGAATTCACGGCCGCGCATGACGCCAAAACGCGGGCGAACCTCATCACGAAACTTCCACTGGATTTGATACAGGGTCTTCGGCAAATCCTTGTAGGAACGGACCATGGAGCGGAAAACATCCGTGATCACTTCCTCATGCGTTGGACCATACAGCATTTCCCGATCATGGCGATCAACAATGCGCAGCATTTCGCGACCATAGTCGTCATAGCGACCAGATTCCCGCCACACATCCGCCGTCTGTACGGTCGGCATCAACATCTCGATCGCACCCGCACGATCCTGTTCCTCGCGGACAATCTGTTCCACTTTCCGCAAAACGCGATGCCCCAGAGGAAGCCAGTTATATATCCCAGCAGCGTGCTGACGAACCAACCCAGCGCGCAACATTAAACGATGGGAAACAATCTGGGCTTCAGCGGGCGTTTCCTTGAGGACAGGAAGAAAATAGCGAGACAGGCGCATAAGCGGAGAATTCCTGAGGACAAGAAGGTAAACGAGGTCATGTGGCTGACTTTATGACAGGGGTATGTACTTTTTCCAATGGCGTTCTGCACAAAAGGAAGACTTTTAACGTCATAACTCAAAACCCATACGCGGGACGGGACAGAAGCACGCACAGGTTCCTGAATATCAGGCAAAACACCCAGCAGATCACACCCAAAGAGCCCTGCAACCCTTTCTTTAAGGCCTTGTTATAGAAAAAGAACACATGAGAAGAAGCGTTTGTTCGCAATAAACTTGCCATAACCATTGGTGTTTTCTGTTGCCATTTTGCAGCAGGCCCGGCAGGATCCGCGCACCTCCACGCCCTTCTGAGACAAGGTCATGACCCGCATCTCTCCTGAATTTATTCGCCTTGCGTGCCTGTATGGGGCCATTTTTATCGTTAATGGCATTCAGCTGCCCTTTTGGCCCGTCTGGCTTGAGAGCCGGGGCATGGGGCCATGGGAAATCGGCATTCTCTCCGGTGCCCTCTACTGGGCCAAGGCTGTTACCAATCCAACAATCGGCACAATCATAGATACACGCGGTAATCGTATCGGCATGATGCGGTTCTTGGCTGCCGCATCCTTGATTATCTCGCTTTTCTACCTAGGCTTCGATGGCTTCTGGGGACTTTTGGTCATTGGCATACTGGGCGGATCCCTGTTTTCTGGGATTACGCCGGTTGCAGAAACGATCAGCATGGGGCACGCCACACGCGGCAAGATCGACTATGGCCGCGTTCGCCTCTGGGGATCGATTAGCTTTATGGTTGCAGCCTATCTGGTTGGAAAGATACTGGATTACACTCCCAATAACGAAATTATCCTCTGGCTGTTCCTAGGGGGTCTTGGCATTACCCTTGCCGCAACGTGGTTCTCCCCCGACTCGCCCAGCACCGACAGCAATACAGAGCGGGAGCCTTGGAGCGGCCTTCTGAAAGACCACCGCTTCCTTGTCTTCCTTGTTTTCGCTGCGTGCGCACAGGGAAGCCATGCTGTTTACTATGCTTTTGGCACACTGCACTGGACAAGCCAAGGCGTGGAAAGCGGTGTGATCGGTGGGCTGTGGGCCGTGGGCGTACTGGCCGAGATTGTCCTGTTTGCTGCATCTGCACGCTTTGTACGCCGGATGGACCCTGCCATTCTGATGGTCTCTGCTGGTATTGCAGGAGTTATTCGCTGGCCACTGATGGCCGTTACGACAGCTCTGCCTGTTCTCGTCCTGCTGCAAGTACTCCATGCCTTTACCTTTGGTGCCGCGCACTTGGCAGCAATGCACTATATTACCGCAAACACGCGATCAGGATTGATTGCTCGCGCACAAACCGTGTACTCGGCCGTTGCCGTTGGACTGGGATCCGGAATTCTTATGATTGTTGCCGGACGACTCTATGAACTCTTGGAGGGATGGGCTTACTTTGCAATGGCTGGCTTGTCGGTCTTCGCGCTTGTTTCGGCAGCATTTCTCGCCTTCACACGGCATCAGCCAGAAACCGTGAAGCAGAAGAAACAAGAGTTTAGGGAAGAGGCTGCCTGAGAAAATTACCCAACGAAAAGCCCCCGTATCGGGGGCTTTTTTATTTCTATACCTATTACAATCAGGCAGCACTCTCATCCCTAGACGGCGAGGACTTCCCACCCGAGCTAACATAGGCAACAGAGGCATGCTCAGCGCAGTAAGGCTTGTTCGGAAGAGATGGTGCCCCACAGAAATGGAAACCAGGCTCGCGGGGATCACCAATAGGCCACCGACACGTATGAACAGATAGATCAACAACCGAGCGAATTTTGGAATCCGTCTCTTTTTTTCTGGAAGCAGGAGCATCTTGACGCGGTTTCTGCTCTCTCTTGATAGGGGAGGGTCGACCCTGCAAACCCAACCGGTGCGCCTTACCGACAACGGCGTTCTTGGACACGCCCAACCGCTTGCCAATTTCCCCCGTTGTCAGACCCTCAGCCCAAAGAGCCTTCAGCTCCTCGATCCGTTCATCAGTCCAGACCATATACCCCTTGCTCCCACATAACCGATGACAAGCAGCTGTCACTTCTTTGAACAACAGCTGAGGCTCTTATTGTAGCAGCAAATGAAGGCCAGATAATCCCGAAAAAAAGGCCGCACACGAAGTACGGCCCAAGTTTAGGGAGGAAACGTCCAAGAAAGACAACATAGCCTCACAAAAAGGAGGGACACGCCATGTTGCATCGCGGATACATCTCATGCCAAGCGTTTCATGTAAAGTCGAAAAAATCCGAACACAGAAAGAAAGACATAAAGAAACACGAACTTAGATGATCCTGTAATTATCAGTACCATCATAAGGTTTTTAATTCCCGACAAACACTACATGAGAGCGAATCCAAAGAGCAAAACGCAACATGAAAAGGAGAATAATTATCAATACAGAGCAACCAAAAGAACAAGGGCCAAACCCACAGAAACTAATATGTCTGAAATATTCCAATTTTCGGCCCCTTCCCTGCTCGCAGCTGACGAAGAAAGCCTTACATGGCAAAATTTTCTTGGCTCTAACATAAATGGAATTCCGCGACGTGCTTGAGTGGACTGAAAAAATGAGCGTAGGCTCCGAGGCTCTGGATGAAGACCACAAGCGCCTCATAAGCATGCTGAAAGAACTGAATACAGCTCTGAAAGCGGGGAGCCCGGCAGAAACAATTCGGGACATTATGGTCGAGCTGGCCGCCTACACAGATTACCATTTCGCCGCTGAAGAAAGAGTGCTGCGTATGGCCCGCTATGAAGGGCTGGATGAACACATAGAAGCTCACAACAAGTGGCGCGAGCGTCTCTCTGAACTGCAAACAACCCTAGAAGGCAAAGCAGATCGTCGTTCAGCTCTCAAACTATCTGACTTTTTGTCTGATTGGCTTATACGCCATATCTTGGGTGATGATCAGAAATTCAAGCCAGCAATTGAAGCCTTGGTCAATCGACGGAAGGCGGGCTCTGGAAATGATGGGAATCAATCCACCCCGGAATCATAATTATAAAAGCACTTCATCAATCAAGGGATGCCATCCTTTACGGTCTTCCACCTCAACAACCCACAGATCATCGTCATAGCCCCGTTGACGTGCGATATAGGCATCGGCCTCCTGCTCGGTAACAGCTTGCTCACCCGTACCACGCATCCAAGCGGGACGACCGTCAGGAAGACGGATCTGGGACAGAACCCAGCACCCATTCCCCAACGTGTTCACCTTTACAAGAACAGCACCGGCATCCGGATCACCGGATACGACAACCGCAGCAAAAACGCCCCGGGACTGGCATTGACGTAGCAAGGCTTGGACCCGTATACGGGTCCGCAGGCGAACATCCCTGTCCATCAAGCCGTACGTAAAATCAGATGATATCCAAACGCTGTCTCGACTACGTCGGACATGTCACCAACGGACAACGCAAAGACAGCCTTGTCAAATTCTGGAACCATCATACCGGGAGAGAAGGAGCCAAGATCACCGCCCTCTTCCGACGAAGGGCACTCTGACACAATCCTAGCAGCCTCAGCGAACTGCACATCTCCGCTACGGATCTTGTCACGCAAACGGATTACTGCTTCTAGAGCAGCAGCTTTTGATCTTTTTGAGGCCGTATCCGGGGCATCTGCGTGCATTAACAGAATATGGGAAGCGCGAACAGATGTACTCATATGACTCAAGACCTCTCTATTGCAAGAAGGGGAAGAGACAACACATCCAAGCACATGTCAAGACAAGGGGGCAACGGGACCTCAATCTTGAACCCAAATTCAGAAAAACATCTTGACAACAAAAAAAGCCCCACCGGAGGATCCGGCAGGGCTACGAACGATAGACTTTACCATCTCACATAAGACAGAAAGCTGAAGCCACAATACGCGATTAATGTAAGTGAGCGGCCATTCGCGCGATCTCATCTTTCAGACGCAACTTCCTGCGCTTGATATCACTGACAAATTCAGGATCCGGGACCGGCCTTCGGCTCTCCACCTGCAGGACAGCTTCAAGTTCCGCATGCTTCATCCGGAGGGACTCAACCCGGGCATCGACACTCATCGTAGCTTCTCCCTTTTCCTGCTGGTAAGAAACACGCTAGATTTTACGCCTGCCCGGCCACAAAGGCCATAGAAATTCACAACGCCTTGTTACACCAAAAGTTTTCATCACTTTCTCTTGAACTGCCCATTCAACAGACTCCCGGAGATTAAAATGACGGACAAACCTCGCATGGTGGTTGGCATCAGTGGTGCTACCGGGGTCATATACGGCGTCAAGCTACTGCGTATGTTGGAAACTGTCGGCATAGAGACCCATCTGGTCATGAGCCGGGCGGCCGAAATTACACTGGCATACGAATCGAACCTAAAGATCACGGACGTTCAGAGTCTGGCAACCGTACACTACCGAATTGATGACCTAGCAGCTGCTGTATCCTCAGGTTCCTTCCGAACCATGGGAATGATTGTGGCGCCCTGTTCTGCCCGTTGCCTGGCAGAAATCGCCACGTGCGCCGGAAACAACCTGCTGACAAGGGCAGCGGATGTCACCCTCAAGGAACGGCGGCGCCTAGTTCTGATGCTCCGGGAAACCCCCCTGCACCTTGGGCACATCCGTAACATGGCTACTGTAACCGAGATGGGGGGAATTATCGCGCCCCCCGCACCAGCTTTCTATACAAGACCGCAGAGTCTGGAAGACATGGTGGAACAGGGCGTAGGTCGTGTCCTAGATCTTTTTGACATTGAAATACCAACAGTCCCACGCTGGGGGAAAGATGTAGGACCGGAACCGCGCCCTACGATGCGGCAGACGACACCTTGAGAAAAGGCGCGGATCCGCCCGTATATATTCCCAATGCTTTTGCAGTACACACAAGGACATCATCGGCAGCAAGTAACCGCGCCCCAGTTGTCACATCTTCCAATGGAACGGATGTAACAGTCCCGCTCTTCCATGCCACCATACGCCCCCAAGCCCCCTCCGCGACAAGATCGACCGCCGCGGTGCCGAAAGCAGAAGCAATAAGGCGATCACGGGCAGAGGGGATACCGCCACGCTGCAAATGGCCCAGAACGATGGGACGGGTTTCAATGCCTGCCATACCGGCAATCCGGTCAGCAAGATAATGTCCTATGCCGCCATAACGCTTTTCACCGCCGGAATAAGTTATAACAGCACTCTGACCGTCTTCACGCCGCACACCCTCGGCTACAACGATAACAACGTGGCTTCTCCCGGTGTCCAGAACAGCACGGATCTTGTGCGATACCTCTTCCAAGGTATAAGGCAACTCAGGTACCAAGATAATATCAGCACCACCGGCGATCCCTGCCGTCATGGCTATATAGCCGGCGTCACGCCCCATAACCTCCAGAATCATGGCCCGGTGATGGGATGCTGCTGTGGAATGCAGCCGGTCCAATGCTTCCGTGGCAACATCTACAGCTGTGGCAAAGCCAACAGCATAGTCTGTACCGTGCACATCGTTATCGATTGTTTTCGGGATTCCGACCATCCCCAGTCCGGCACGACGACAGAGCTCGGACGTAATGCGCATGGATCCATCACCACCCACCACAACAACGGCATCTAGGCCGAGCATTTTGGCACCCTCGGCGAACTCTGGCGAGAAATCACGGTATGATCCATCTGGCATAGGAAACTGCAGAGGATCTCCTTTGCTGGTAGTGCCCAGAAAGGTACCGCCAGACCTCAGGCAGGATGAATCCATGGCGCTGCCGCCAAGCTCGACATACCGCAAAGGACGCGTAATCAGACCCGAAGTTCCATCGAGAATACCATATACCTTCCAGCCGTACTGTTCATGCGCTGCGCAGGCAACGGCACGCACCACAGCGTTGAGACCGGCACAATCACCGCCGCTTGTCATAATGCCGATTGCACGATTGACAGACATAATACACCTACCCCTTAACTCTATCGGTATACTGCACAAAAGCAGCCATACCCCTTCCACAAATTTTCTGCTAGTATCAAATCAATCCAACATTTTATGGTGTCCTGCCGACGATGATTGATGATGAAGAGAGGGAACAGGTTCTGTCCCGCCTCGCCGAGCTCCGGGTTGAGCATCGCGATCTTGACGAAATTATAAGTCGACTTGGCGATGATGGCCAGAGCAATCAGCTTCAGATTGTTCGCCTGAAGAAACGGAAACTTCTTCTCAAGGATGAGATATCTAGGGTGGAAAGTACCTTGGTACCCGACATCATCGCTTGAGCAGAAACTTTTATGCCTTCTTGGTGCCACGCAGCGCCATACGCACTCTCAGCCCTGAGTCTGTCTCCCGCAGGATTGTCTCCGGCTCATCACCCGGAAAGACAGGATGCATGCCCGAGCAAACCCGCAAGGGAAAATGGCTGCCCCCGCGCGGAACATCCATCCCATCAAGCCTTGCTTCAATGGCGGCAATGGCCCGTGATGCTTCCGGCTCACGAGCTGGAAAGGAAAGCAGCCCAAGCCCAGCCCCACCGACTGTCGTCACCACATCTGTTTCCTGAACAAGATCGGATACTGATTGGGCCATGGTCTCCATCGCTAGGTGCAAACCATCCAGCCCATAGTTCTCATGAATCCAGTCATGGTTCTCAAGCCAGAAAAGCGCAAAAATCCCACCGACATGACTCTCAGGTGGCAATGACAAGATATGCTCCATAGCCCTGTGCAAGGCCCGCATGTTGTCAATACCTGTCCACGGATCTTGGAAGATCCTTGTCTCCAGCCACTCCTGACGTCTGCGCCCTTTCTCGAGGTCTCCACGCAGAACGGCGATTTCCGCGACAGCACGCTCCAGAGCATCACGGGCAGAAGGATGGATATGGACAAGATCAATGCCCAAAACATCAACGGGGTCTATAACCGGTGGATGGGGCACCCCCCCCTCTTCGTAGGCCAGAAGGGGATTCTTCCCGTGCCGGAAATGACGACCACCGCCTGCCCCTTTCCTCCAATGCGAAGGATCGACGGATCCCGTCCCTTTAACTCCAGCCATATACGCCCCCGCACCATACCGAAGATATTCCCATTCTATCAGTAAAAAGCCGTTAGTTCAGCACCGGCACGCTTTCTCGACAATACCAACGGAATTTATCCTGCTGCATTCGCTTGCAAGCTCCTGTTAGCTCCCTATAATGCCGCCTCTTCCCGGCTGAAAGCCCCGCATAAATGCAAAGAGGCCATGATGAACGGCACACAGGGTACTCCTCTCTCGAATCCGGTTGCAGGGATTATCATGGGAAGCCAGTCCGACTGGGAAACCATGCGCCATGCAGCTGACCTGTTGCAGGATCTTGGCATTGCCGCAGAAACGCGGATTGTATCAGCCCACCGGACACCAGACAGGCTCTATCATTACGCAACGTCGGCCCGGCACCGTGGCCTGCGTGTGATTATTGCGGGAGCAGGTGGAGCCGCCCATCTTCCCGGTATGTGCGCTGCATTGACCCCGCTTCCTGTTTTCGGGGTCCCCATTGAAAGCAAAAATCTCAAGGGAATGGACAGCCTGCTGTCGATTGTACAAATGCCGGCCGGCATTCCGGTCGGGACATTGGCTATCGGGAAGGCAGGTGCCATCAACGCAGCTCTTCTGGCCGCATCTGTCCTTGCCCTCAATGATCCGACCATAGCAAACGCGCTAGACACATTCCGGGAGCGTCAAAGCTCCGGTGTACAAGAGTATCCGGTCAACCAGGAAAGCTGACATGCCCCTCACACCATCGACCACGGCAAGAGAAAGAGATAACACCCCTCCCGTTCCTCCCGGCTCTGTCATTGGTATTCTTGGAGGTGGTCAATTGGGGCGTATGCTGTCTCTGGCAGCGGCCCGTATGGGGTATGCGTGCCATATCTATACACCGGATCATGACAGCCCGGCTTCGACGGTCAGTGCTAAGACCACGGTTGCTCCGTGGGACAGCCGGGATCACTTGGCCGCATTTGCGGACCAAGTTGATGTCATTACCCTAGAGTTTGAAAATATACCCCTTGATTGCCTTGACTTTTTGTCGCAGCGCACACGGGTCCATCCTAGCCGCCCTGTCTTGGAAACGGCACAGGACAGAATAAAGGAGAAGACATTCTTCTCCGCTTTTGCCCAAACCGCGCCGTGGGCACCTGTCTTTTCTGACAATGATCTGATGCATGCCGCTGAGGTCACGGGAACCCCGGCTATCCTTAAAACCAACCGCCTTGGTTACGATGGCAAAGGACAGATTCGGGTCGAAACGCAGGCTGAGCTTGCCAAAGCTTGGGATACCTTGAAAACAGACTGTGCCATTCTTGAAGGCTTTGTTGCATTCAGGGGAGAGGCATCCATCCTGATTGCACGGGGAAGGAATGGGGAAACTGCCTCTTGGGATCTTGCTTGGAACGAGCACCGCAACCACATTCTCGATACGTCTTCGGTACCCGCGCCCGTGTCTGAGATCGTTACCGCCGAAGCCCTGCGCATTGCACATGAAGCCGCAAAGAGATTGGATCTAACAGGCTTACTGGCTCTTGAGTTTTTTGTAACCCATGACGACAGAATTCTGGTCAATGAAATGGCGCCCCGCCCCCATAACTCCGGACACTGGACTATGGACGGCAGCTACACGGACCAGTTTGAGCAGGCCATACGTGCCGTATGCGGTCTCCCCTTGGGAGATACGCGCAGACGCTGCGCCGTTACGATGAAGAATGTGCTTGGCCACGATGTGACCAACTGGCCGATGATTCTTGAAAACCCCCTCGCCCGCCTCCACCTTTATGGAAAGGCGTCGCCACGTCCCGGTCGCAAGATGGGACACATCAATTTTCTGGAAGGATGAGAACGTGCCCGCAACAACCTGGTCTGGACGCATCGCCCCGCAAGGGGGAAACCGGTTGTGATAGAGGAGTTACTGAGGGAATGGGGGTATCTGGCCATTCTTGTTGTGACCTTTCTGGAAGGTGAGAGCATTGTTATTCTTGCCGGTGCAGCAGCCCAACAAGGAATCATGAATGCGGAGCTGGTTGCACTGACCGCCTTGTGCGGTAGTTTCCTCGGAGATCAGTTCTACTATACGATAGGCCGTTATTACGGCACGCCACTCTTGGACCGGCGACCATCACTGCGGGGCAAGACAGAATGGGCTTTCCGGCTTGTACGCAAACATGAAACTCTTTTCATTCTCAGCTTTCGTTTCATCTATGGCGTCAGAAATGTCAGTCCGTTTGTGATTGCCATGGCCGGTGTCCCGCGCATCCGCTTCATGTGCCTGAACTTCATTGCCGCATCGATATGGGCCATGGCCTTCACGTCGATTGGTTATTTCTCCAGCAAGGCTCTTGAACGGTTCTTTGGGGAACACCAGATGAAGGTTCTGATCGGTGTGGCAGCGGTTGCTCTTGTCTTTGGCGTTTATTCATTTCTGCGTGGCTTGATCAATAAGAAGAAAGCTCAGGCTTCGACAGATGCAATCGAAGAGCCGGAACTGACAGAGACAGACGGCTCCAACACACCACGGACTGGGTGAAACAATGTTTTCCAGTAATGAAAAACAAAGCTGTCCACATGAGGGGTGGAGTCCGGAAACAGATCATGGCGATCTGCTCAACCTTGTATTCCAGTTGGATGATGCACTTGGCCGTTCTGATACAGCACGCTTTACCCGTCTGTCGGAATCTATTGTTGACCGACTGATTTCACACATGCGGGAAGAAGGAAGCGCACTGGGGCATCAGTCATACCAAGCAGCCTGCGAATACCAAAAAATCAACAGGGCTATAGAGTTACAAGGACTGACGCTCCTTTCCATGCTGGAGCGCGACACGTCACCCAGGGTTCTTCGGCAATGCGCCGAAGGCTTCCGGAAGATTGTCGAGAAAGAAATATCAGCAAGCAAACCGCACTACAAAGAAGAGAACCAAAACAAGCGGCAAAACCTCGAAACCTCTTGACATAAAAAAACCTAAGGGCGAATTATGCGTCATGTGTTTCTTTTTATATGAAGCAAACATCAGGGGAAAAACGTGGGACGCACTTTATCAGCTTGTATGATCTTCTCTGCCATTGCCTTGTGTTTGACCAACGACGGGTGGGCATCAGAGATCAAATACGTTGCAAGCACAGCCATTGTTGAACACCCTGCCTTGAATGCCATACGTGACGGTCTAAGAGATGGGCTTCGCAACAAGGGCTATGATGACAGCACACTGAAATTTACGTTCGAAAGCGCACAGGGAAGTCCGGCTACTGCGGCCCAAATTGCACGCAAGCTTGCCGGTGCAGGGCCTGATGTTATTGTCCCTATTACTACGCCATCAGCACAGGCTGTTGTTGCCTCCTCCAACCATATTCCTGTTGTATTCTCAGCCATATCGGACCCTGTGGGTGCCAACCTTGTCCAAGATCTTGATAAACCCAGCGCCACTGTAACAGGTATTGCTGATATCCCAGATTTTGGGAAAAGCTTGGCGATGGTCAAGGCCATCGTTCCTTCTGCGCAGACAATCGGCATACCCCATAATCCAGGCGAGCCCAATGCTGTTGATGCACTTGCAAGAATAAGGGCTGCAGCAAACATCACAGGAATCAAGATTATAGCTACGACAGCACACCGCTCCTCTGATGTGCAAGCAGCCGCACAGGCCCTTGTTGGGAAGGTGGACGCAATTTACATACCCCTCGACAATACTGTTGTCTCTGCCTTGGAGAGTGTTCTGAAAGTCGGAATTGACAATCGCATACCTGTTTTTGCAACCGATACCCACTCTGTCGAACGTGGATCAGTTGCAGCACTGGGGTACGATCAGTATGACATCGGCCTTCAAACGGCTGACATTGTTGATAAAATCCTTAAAGGGGCAAGGGTTTCGGACATTCCGGTTGCAATGCCCAGACTGGTGCAGCTCTATGTCAACGCAAGAGCAGCTGAACAAATGGGCGTTAATATCCCTCAGGATGTCCTGAAGCAGGCCGCCCATGTCGTACGTTAGACGACTATCTATCATTTCTTATACAGAGCGATAATCATCTAAAAGAGAGATGATGCACGTCGAAATGAACAGATATATGAATATATTTATTGCAATAAATCGAAAGTATCATCAATGCGGCTAATCATTTACAACATAGGATGGAATACTAGATTATATGTCCTTGATATCATTTCTTGGATCCGTTGAGATCGGACTTGTATATGGCCTGGTTGCACTCGGCGTCTACTTGTCATTCAGGGTTCTTAACTTTCCTGATCTGACGGTTGATGGAAGCTTCACGCTGGGCGCTGCTGTTTCTGCGGCCCTGATTGTTCAGGAAGTTGATCCCTACCTTTCGTGCCTTTTTGCTATTTCTGCAGGCGCCTTGGCTGGCAGCGCAACCGCCTTTCTTAATATTCGCTTCGGTATCCTGCACCTTCTGGCCAGCATTCTGGTCATGACTGCATTGTATACTATCAACTTGAGAATTATGGGACGCCCGAATATTGCATTAATTATGGAGCCAACCGTCCTTGATCCCCTCGAGAATCTCAGGATTGCTCCGCATTGGATAAAAGTTATGGCCGCAGGTAGCGTGGCCATAGGAGCCGCGGTATGCCTTGCGCGCTTCCTGAACAGCCGAATTGGCATTGCCGTGCGCGCAGTCGGTAGCAACGAACGCATGGCGCGGGCAAATGGTATTTCATGCTCTCGCAAAATATACATGGGAATGGCCATGTCCAATGGATTGGTGGCAATGGCTGGCGCACTGTTTGCCCAAATGAATGGCTTTGCCGATTCAACAATGGGGCTTGGAACCATTATTATTGGCCTTGCCGCCGTTATTATTGGGGAGAACCTTTTTCCATCCAGAGTCATTCTTGCATCAGCTCTCGCTTGCCTAGTTGGATCCGTACTCTACCGTATTTCAATCGGGATTGCCCTGCATGCTGACTTCATTGGCCTTACAGCATCAGATCTTAACCTGATTACTGCTATATTGGTTGGCCTAGCGTTAATTCTTCCCCGGCTGAGAAGAGAGTCTGCTGCACGAAGAGCAAGGATGCAGCAAACGTCATCAGCTCCGGGCGCTTCGCTGTAAGGGGAACAAGGCATGATACGCTGTCACAACCTGTGCCTGACATTTAACCACGGTCTTCCAAATCAGAAAAAGGCCTTAGATCACTTATCACTCGATATCCCTGAAGGAGAGTTTGTCACTGTCATTGGATCAAATGGCGCCGGAAAATCGACCCTTCTGAATACATTGGCCGGAGATCATCTTCCTGATCATGGCCACATAACTATTGATGAGCACGATGTCACAACGTGGCCTACACATAAACGCGCCAGCCTTGTGGCAAGAGTCTTCCAAGATCCAGTCGCCGGAACCTGTGGAGACATGACACTGGAAGAGAACCTAGCGATTGCCAACGGTCGCGGTGTTTCAGGAACATTCAGCCAGGCCTTGGACCAAGGCCTCAGGGATCGTTTCCGAGAATCGCTGTGTCGCCTTGGCCTAGGACTTGAAAACAGACTTACAATCCCAATGGAATCACTATCCGGTGGACAGCGTCAATCTGTCAGTTTGTTGATGGCCACCTTGCGTCCGTCAAAAATTCTGTTGCTGGATGAGCATACAGCAGCCTTGGATCCCAAAACGGCTTCCATGGTCATGGCATTATCGGATCGTGTCATCCGTGAACATAATCTGACGGCACTAATGGTTACACACTCCATGCGTTACGCACTGGACTATGGAACACGCACCATTATGCTACATGAAGGACGCATTGTTCTGGATATAGCTGGGGATGAACGGCACAGCATGACAATTCATGATCTTCTCGACATGTTTGCCAAAGTTCGCGGTGAAGAATTGGATAATGACAAACTCTTACTGGAATGAACCTATGTCATAGGGAATCGCAGCTCAGGCCCCCCTGCGCCCGCGGCTTTCCAGATCTTCCCTCAAAATTTCCAGCTCAAGCCACTGTTCCTCTGCTTGTTCAAGAAATGCTTTCTTTGCCTCAAGACGCTCGACCGTTTCTGAAAAGGCTGATGGATCGACAGCATAGAAATTGGGGCAAGACAGCTTTGCCTCCAGCGCCGCAATCTCTTTCCGTGCTTGTTCTATAGTCTTTGGAAGCTCTTTCAAAAGCCGGGCTTGGGCGTATGACAACTTTGTCAGCATACGCGGTACCTCTAAACGCTCGGGGCTTACATTCTTTTTCGTAGGTGTAACCGGTACCGTATCATCAACCCGTTTTCTCTGGCGTTCGTAGTCAGAGTATCCGCCAGGGTATTCACGGATAACACCCTCCCCCTCGAAGACAAGACTGGACGTTACAATACGATCGAGAAAGTCACGGTCATGGCTGACCAACAACAGCGTTCCGTCATAGGATGACAGCGCATCCTGCAGCAGATCCAGTGTATCCATATCCAAGTCATTTGTTGGCTCGTCAAGAACCAGCAAGTTGGACGGAGCCGCCAGTGCCTTGGCCAGAATCAGCCTGTTACGCTCCCCCCCTGACAAGCTGCCAACCGGACTGCGTGCCTGGCTCTCACTGAACAGAAAATCGCGCATATAGCCGACAACATGACGCATGGTTCCACGAACATTGATAGAATCACCACCGGTATCCGCCAACGTATCCCACACCGTCTTTTCAGGGTCGAGTAGGCTTCGTGTTTGATCAAGGAAAACCGGAGACAAAGCGGTCCCTAACCGGACAGAGCCGGAATCCGGAGCAAGCTCGCCGAGAAGTATTTTCAACAGGGTCGACTTTCCGGCCCCGTTCGGCCCGATAATACCAATCCGGTCCCCACGCAAGACACGCACCGAAAGCGGCTTGATGACGCACCGCCCCGAGAAGGTCTTTGCTATATCAACAGCCTCGATCACCAACTTCCCAGAGAGAGCACCGCTCTCAATTCCCATCGCCACACGCCCAGCTTGGTCAAGCATACCGGCGCGTTCCTGACGCATATCGTAAAGACGCTGCACACGCCCCATATTCCGCGTTCTTCTGGCTTTAACGCCTTGGCGCAGCCACTCCGTTTCCTTGGCAATCAGCTTGTCAAACTTAGCCCTCTCAACGGTTTCCTGCTCCAGAATGGTTTCGGCCCATTCCTCAAACGCAGAAAAACCCCTGTCCAGTCGCCGAACAACACCACGATCAAGCCATAGCGTAACATTTGTCAGATTATTCAGAAAAGCGCGATCATGCGAAATGACAATGAAGCCACTGCGACAGGAGCGCAGCTTCGTTTCCAGCCATTGAATGGTGGGGAGATCCAGATGGTTGGTGGGCTCATCCAACAGCATAATGTCTGGATCACAAACCAGAAGACGGGCAATGGCAGCCCGACGCTTCTCCCCACCGGAGAGCAGGCACGGGTCAGCATCAGGGTACAGACCAAGCTCATCTAGAAGAGGCGTGACCCGATGCAGGGCATGGTCCTGATCCCCCTCAAAGCCACCTGCAACATAATCGTATACAGAACGGAACCCCGACACATCCGGCTCTTGAGGCAACCAAGACAGCCGGATACCAGGCTGCACAAAAACATCGCCATTTTCAGGGTCAACCTGACCGGCAATAATCTTCAGCAGCGTCGACTTTCCGGACCCATTCCGCCCAACCAAGCAGATACGGTCACCACGCCCAACGGCCATGTCAACGCCATCAAACAGGGGAAGGCCACCGAACCCAAGCCGGACATTTCGAAGGGAAAGAAGGGGGGGAAGCGCCACGCGGTATCATCCTGATACAAAGAATAAATACATTTAACGCCAGTACCCGATTCGGTACAGGTCTGTGGGATGTAACAGAAAGGCCTGATTTGTTCAATCTTCGGCCCGTATATGCTTGCATACGAAAAACACAGATATCATCATGGGGCGCGATTCGTTGACTCTCGGGAGATCATGCACCCCATGGACATTCTGGTCCTGGCGGCCCTTCTTGGTATTGTTGAGGGCCTGACAGAGTTTCTACCCATTTCATCAACCGGGCATCTGGTGTTGCTGGTGGATATGCTTGGCTTTGCCGCGCCCCCGGGCAAAACGTTCGAGGTCGCCATCCAGATCGGGGCCATCATGGCAGTCTGCGTTGCGTACCGTGCTCGCCTGTGGCGGGCTGTCAGGGGCTTGACGCAAGACGCTACGGAACAGGCGTTCGTACGTAATTTGGTAATTGCATTCTTACCCGCCATGCTGGTTGGGGCCATGGCCTACCCTCTGATCAGACAAGCACTGGACAGTCCCACAGTCATTGCCTGCATGCTTGTAGCAGGCGGCATCGCCATGCTAGCCATTGAACGACGCAGCATCACACCAACACTTACTGCTATTGAAAGCATGCAAGCTGGCACAGCGCTACGTATAGGGATCTTCCAATGCATCGCCATGATACCCGGTGTGTCTCGTTCCGGGGCAACGATCATGGGCGCTTTGCTTGTTGGTGTTGAACGCCGCATAGCTGCGGAGTTTTCTTTCTTCCTTGCCATTCCAACCATGATGGGCGCTACAACATATAGCCTTTACAAAAACTGGAACCTTCTTGAAATAGCTTCTCTGGAACTACTCATAATCGCAACGGCTGCAGCCTTTGTTACAGCTCTCCTCGTTATCAGGGCAGCACTGGCGCTGATCGGCCGGCACGGCTTCTCCCCGTTTGCTTGGTATCGCATTGTTCTTGGCCTAGCTATTTTAGGCTTCCTTCACTCTGGCCTTTAGCCACCACGCCACATTTCCTGAAACGGGAACCCGTGGGAGGCCTCGCATTTTCCGCATAGCATTACGATCGATTGCAGTTGTCATGACCACACCTGAAACTATACGCCAGTACGTGTTCTCAAGCCTGCCGTTCTCATCAGAAGCAGACTGCATCCTGCTGGGTTTTGCTCTCTTTCTTCTGTCTCTGCTTGTCTTGCGTCATGAAACAAAGAGCTGGAACGCTCTTTTCCTGCCCGGTCTTCTCGCAGTTACACTTGCTGCAATTGATGTCGGATTGGGAAGGCCCCTGATCGAGCCGATCAGGGTTTTGTTCCTGACCTGCTTGCTTCCCTTTGTCCTGATTGCAGTTTTCCGCCTGAGATGGGTGCGCTAAGGCAAATCATGCCCAAGAACCACCCCAGACTATATTATGTCATATAAATATGAATAATATAAACAAAGACGTGTACTTAAAAAGCTTAGATGCCAATTTAAAAATAAAGACTAAATAAATAGAACCTGCAAAAACAGATCAGCCGTAGCATAATGATCCCTCTTTGCACTATGAGAGTAGAAGGATGGGTATACCCTTTTGTCCTTGCCTTACGGCAAAAAGGGAGCTTGGTATCTGACATTATGATCAAGAACTCAGAAGAAAATACTCAGCATATAGCTGAAGCGGTAAGCGCCGCACTCTATAGCCGGGATCATACATCCCATATGCTCGGTATTGTTGTTGAGGCCGTAAGCCCGGGATCTGCACGGTTGAGCATGACCGTACGGCAGGACATGGTCAATGGCCACGGCATCCTCCACGGGGGCCTTTGCTTTACGCTGGCTGACACATGCCTTGCCCATGCATGTCACTCTAGGAATATCCGCGCTGTAACGCATTCGTGCACAATAACCTACACGGCGCCAGGACAACTAGGTGACGAGCTGATTGCTGAAGGACAGGAAATCTGGACAAAGGAACGGAACGGTATGGTCGATGTGACAGTCTCCCGGCGGAGTGACGGTGCTGTGATTGCGCTTCTTCGGGGACACGTGCGGTGTATAGGCGGCGTTGTCACAGAGCAGACACCCTAGTAGGATCATGACACACACTATGGACAGACATGAGCCCACCCGTCTTCTTGCCGGAACTGGTCGAGGCTTGAGGCGTATGGATCGCACAGCTGGCCGCTCCGATACCACAATCACAATATAGGGGGTCAAAGTGCTTCCCGCGAAAGTTGAGACGATTATTCTGCTCGACCCGCGATTAGCCCCTATTTATCAGCTTGTTGTACGTCACAAAGGGCACAAAGATTCTCTGAAAATAAAGACAGAGTTACGCCCTAGCCTTCATGATTAAGAATATGGAAACAGCGACTAAAACTGATTTGGCCCATTGCATAAAGCGCACTCTGGGAGAGTAACCGCTAAAGTTACGATTGCCCACGAGAACACGATCGAGCGCTCATCCGGGAAGACAAGGCGCATTATTGATCGAAGGCCTACACAGCACTGAAAGAAAAAGGCCGGACTCCACACACCCGGCCTTCAGCCCTCATGCATGCATGACGTACATTAGTTCAGCGCGCTGACAACCTCTTCTGTTACCTTTTTGGCATCACCAAAAAGCATCATCGTGTTATCGCGGAAGAAGAGATCGTTCTCGACCCCGGCATAACCCGAAGCCATGGAGCGCTTGACGAACAGAACGGTCCGCGCTTTCTCCACATCTAGAATAGGCATGCCATAGATCGGGCTGGATGGATCCGTATGCGCCGCTGGATTGGTAACATCATTAGCACCAATCACATAGGCAACATCGGCTGTCTGGAAATCATTATTAATGGTCTCCAGCTCAAATACTTCATCGTAGGGGACATTGGCTTCGGCCAGCAGCACATTCATATGCCCTGGCATACGACCCGCAACAGGATGAATGGCATACTTGACCTCAACCCCCTCTGCCTTCAAGGCATCGGCCATTTCACGCAGGGCATGCTGGGCTTGGGCAACCGCCATTCCATAGCCCGGAACGATGATAACCTTGGAAGCATTTTTCATGATAAACGCCGCATCATCTGCCGAACCCGCCTTGACGGCACGATCTGTGCCGGAACCGGCAGCAGCCCCTTGCGCAGCCTCACCACCAAAACCACCCAAGATAACATTGAAGATAGAGCGGTTCATGCCCTTGCACATGATATAGGACAGAATAGCCCCCGAAGCCCCCACCAAAGCCCCGGCAATAATCAGCAAGGCATTGCCAAGGGTAAATCCGATCCCACAGGCAGCCCACCCAGAGTAGGAGTTCAGCATAGAGATAACAACGGGCATATCAGCCCCACCAATAGGCAGGATCAACAAAAAGCCCAAGACAAAAGCCATGATCATAAGCAGAAAAAAAATGCTGTGGCTCTCAGACAAGGCAAACACAATAATCAGGAAAACAAGCGCTCCGCCCAGCAAAGCGTTCAGCTTGTGCTGCATCGGAAACTGTAGGGGCTTCCCGGCAATCAGCCCCTGAAGCTTGCCAAAGGCAATAACAGAACCGGAGAACGTTATAGCCCCGATCACAACCCCTAGGCTCATCTCGATCAGTGATCCTGCCTGGATATGACCAACCGTACCGATCCCATAGCTCTCCGGCGACAAGAGCGCCGCCGTGGCAACCAGAACGGCTGCCATACCAACCAAGGAATGGAAGGCAGCAACCAGCTGCGGCAAGGCCGTCATCTTGACTTTCAGGGCAACTACTGTTCCTACAGCACCACCAATGACGATAGCTAGAACAATCAGCCCATAACTATGAACTGCAGGAGAAATCAGTGTTGTCAGCACGGCAATCGCCATGCCGGCCATACCCAGCTGATTTCCCTGCCGGGCACTGACCGGGCTGGAGAGCCCACGCAAAGCCAAAATAAAGCAGATAGCCGCCACCCCATAGGCCATCATGGTCAAACCTGTCACATTCATCATGGCGTGGCGCTCCCTATTTATCCTTTTTACGGAACATCTGAAGCATTCTCTGCGTCACGATGAACCCACCAAAAATATTTACAGCAGCCAGCATCACCGCAAAGAAGCCCAGAACACCCGATGCAGACATATCCAGAGGGCCCGCAGCAATCAACGCCCCGACGATAATGACGGAACTGATGGCATTGGTAACGCCCATCAAAGGAGAATGCAGGGCCGGCGTCACAGACCAGACCACGTAAAATCCAACAAAACAGGCCAGAACAAAAATGATCATCAGGTACCAGAAATCATGACCCTGCCCTGCTGCAGCCGAATGGGCAGCTGAAGAAGCCTGAGCAGCAAGCAGGGATGCTTTTTCAGCCAAATCAGCGGCCGAAGAGGATAAGGCCTTGGCTGCTTCCTGAATAGATTGGGTATCCATTGTCTCCCTTCCTTTTGTCAAACAGCGGTCATCTGCGGGTGCACCACAGCACCGTTGCGGGTGACACATGTCCCCTTGACCAAGGCCTCATCCGGATTGATTTCCAGTTTCTTCGCCTCGCGGTCGGTCAGAAACTGAATGAAGTTGAACAGATTGCGCGAGAAAAGGGCAGAACTATCACCCGCGAGCCGACTGGAAACGTCACGATTGCCAACAATCTTGACCCCGTTATGAAGAACAGTCTGACCCGGCACCGTCAGAGCACAGTTACCCCCCTGCTCCGCAGCCAGATCAACAATGACCGAACCCGGCTTCATGTCTCTTACCTGATCCGCAGAGATGAGAACAGGTGCCTTGCGCCCGGGAACCAAGGCAGTAGTAATCGCAATGTCCGCCTTGCGCAGGAAATCGCCGACAACTTTCTTCTGGCGCTCAAAATATTCCGGCGGCATTTCCTTGGCATAGCCTCCGGCTGTCTCCGCTTCTTTTTCCATTGCTTCATCAACGACAACGAACTTGCCACCCAAAGACTCAACCTGCTCACGCGTGGCTGGGCGTACATCGGTAGCATGGACAATTGCCCCAAGCCGTTTCGCCGTTGCAACAGCCTGAAGACCGGCGACACCAGCACCAAAAACCAGAACACGGGCCGGAGCCACAGTACCTGCCGCCGTCATCATCATCGGGAAAGCACGGCCATATTCAGCCGCAGCGTCAATCACGGCCCGATAGCCAGCCAGATTGTTTTGCGATGACAGAATGTCCATCGATTGCGCCCGTGTGATACGGGGCATCAGTTCCATTGCAAATGCATCAACGCCACGCTCAGCCAACGCCTTGACCAAAGCCGGCTCTGACAGGGCATTCAGATGACAAAACAGGCGGCTACCCCTTGGCAGAAGAGCAATCTCGTCAAACCCATCACCAGCCATCATCGGGCGCGAGACTTTCAAGACAATATCAGCGTCAGAAAGCGTGGAGGCCGCATCGGCACCAATTTCAGCACCAGCCTCGGCATACTGGGCATCTGCAACAGAAGAATGGAGCCCAGCGCCCGTTTCAACAGAAACCCTGTATCCAAGACCGATCAGCTTTTTCACAGTTTCCGGAGTAGCCGCCACCCGGAGTTCTCCGTCACGCCGCTCCTTCGGTATGGCAATTTTCATCAGCTCTTCCTCACATCAAAAACAGACCAGCAACGGCGCACCGCAGGGCAATCACAATGCCCCGAAACAGGAAGCCTTGTGAAGTCAAAACACAGGCCGGAAAAGCCGGCGCAGACCCGCAGCTGGCGGCCAACATATAGCTGTGAATGCCGTGATTGAAACAAGAAAAAGAGTGAACACAAACATAAGCCCAGACTGCGGAGCAGATCTGGGCCAAACAAAACCGACACAACAGCAAATGCGCTAATCTGTCGCAACTGATTTATCAACACTGAAACTTTCACCACAACCGCAACGACCTGTTTCGTTAGGGTTGTCAAAAACAAACCCCGATGAAAACTTGTCGACGCGATAATCCATCGTGGCGCCAAGAACAAACATCAAGGCCATGGGATCCACCAGAATGGTTACCCCCTTGTCCTCGATCACCTCTTCAAAAGGCTTCTTCTCTTCGGCATACTCAACAACATAAGACATGCCGGAACAGCCACGGGTCTTGATCCCAACCCGCAGACCGATCATAGGCTTCTCGGAACGGGCTACAAGGTCCCGCACCCTCTGCGCAGCCGCATCTGTCAACTGCAGGACCTTCTTGCCGGGTTCAGCAAACATCGTCTGTTTCTCCACACAAGCAGGCTTCAGAACATATCCAGGGCAACACGGGCTACTTCGGTCATCCGGTCGGGAGTCCAAGGAGGATCCCATGTCAGCGACACAGATACGCGACCAACGCCCTCTACCCGTGCAACCGCATGAGCGACCTCCTCGGGCATCTCCCCGGCGACAGGACAAGCCGGAGCCGTCAATGTCATGACAATCCGTGTATCTCCGGTATCTCCAATCTCAAGGGTATAGATCAAACCCAGATCGTAGATATTCACGGGGATTTCCGGGTCGTGAACCGTTCTCAGCGCGGCAATAATCTCGTCCTCGCTGGCAACCGGTGTTCCCGGCTCCAGAGGTGTTCCAATCTCGATGGCTTCCCCATCTTCAGCCGGAGGTGGAGGATCATACGCATACATAGGCGGTCTCATGGTCATGGCAGGCGCCCTATTCAAAAAGATCGCGTGCCAAACACAATGCCTTGATAAAGGCATCAATATCGGCACGGTTTGTGTAAAGTCCAAAACTGGCTCGCGTTGTGGATGAAACACCAAGGCGCGCCATCAAGGGCTGGGCACAGTGATGCCCAGCGCGCACGCATACGCCCTGCCGATCCAGAACGGTTGCCAGATCATGGGGATGAGCCCATGTGGTCGAAAAAGCCACAAGACCGGCTTTTCCTGCCGTGGTGCCATGGACAGTCAGCCCCCCCAGATCAGACAGGGCTTCCATCGTAAAGGACAGAAGATCCGTTTCGTGATCAAGGACAGCCCCTCTGTCTATTCCTGCAACATAATCAATCGCGGCACCAAGACCAATGGCCTGAACAATGGGCGGTGTTCCAGCCTCAAACTTGGCAGGCAGGGATGCCCACTCACTTTTCTCAAACGTCACCGAGGAAATCATGTCTCCCCCGCCCATCCATGGCGGCATTCTGTCAAGAAGCGTCTCCCGCCCCCACAAAACCCCGACACCGGTCGGCCCGTATAGCTTATGCGCAGAGAAGACGTAGAAATCGCAGCCAAGCTCCTGAACGTCGACACCCTGATGCACCACACCCTGGCATCCATCGACCAGCACAACGGCACCAACCGCATGGGCCCGGCTGCATATGTCGCGGACAGGCAGGACCGTCCCCAGCACATTGGACACATGGGCAATAGCAACCAAACGGGTACGAGGGGTCAGAAGATCCGAGAAGGCATCAAGATCCAGGGAACCGTCGTCACAGACAGGTGCCACCTTCAGAACCAGTCCCAGCTGATCACGCAGCATCTGCCACGGTACAATATTGGAGTGGTGTTCCAGCTCGGTCAGAACAATCTCGTCTCCGGGTTTCAGAAAGGCACGACCATAGCTGTTGGCAACCAGGTTGATCGCCTCTGTCGCACCACGGGTCAGGATAATCTCTCGCTCTGAGGCCGCATTCAGAAACTCCTGAACCTTGCGCCGCGCGGCCTCATAAGCCAGCGTAGAACGTTCGGACAGCCAATAGGCGCCACGGTGGACATTGGCATACTCTTCCTCATAAGCCCGCCGCATGACATCGAGAACCACGGCAGGCTTCTGGGCAGAAGCCCCCGTATCCAGATAGGCAAGGGGCTTGCCATGCACCGTACGGGACAAAATAGGAAAGTCAGCCCTGATAGCCTCAACATCAAAAGGCCGTACAATTGCACTTGTTGAGGTTACAGCCACAGTCATTGGCTTCGTGCCCCCAACCACGCATGAATATGCTTCAGAATGGCTGCCTGCAGTGCTGGGTGACGAACCATAACAGCAGCCTCGTCCAAGAAGCCCTCGATCAGAAGCGAACGCGCCACATCATCCGGGATACCCCGGGCACGCAGATAAAAGAGTGCGTCTTCGTCCAGTGCGCCTGCTGCCGCACCATGGCTGCATTTCACATCATCGGCGTAAATCATCAGTTCCGGCTTGGTATCCACTTCAGCGCCACGCGACAACATCAAGGCCTTGTGCAACTGCTGGCCATCGGTCTGCTGTGCATCACGGCGAACAAGGACACGCCCTTGAAAGACACCACGCCCATTGCTGTCTAGGACACCCTTCCAGACCTGGTTCGAGGTACAGCCGGCCACCACGTGATCCATGAAAGTTGTTGTATCAACGTGCTGCTCATGCCCCACAGCATAAACACCGTTGACCAAGGCACTGGCACCTTGGCCTGCAAGCTCAACACACAAATCGGAGCGTGACAGACGTGCTCCAGTCAGAACAGAGAAGCTGTCAAGGGAGGCTGAGTCAGCCAAGGTAGACTGTCCGGCCATAAACCATGTGCTGGCACCGTTCATGTTCTGGAGCACCACATGATCCAGAGAAGAGCCTTCGGCCATCCGTGTTTCACGAACCCAGTTGGCAAAGACAGGGTGTTCATCCGCAGAAACATGGCTCTCTGCCATAACAAGGCGGGCATTCCGTCCAAGATCCAGCACAAGACGAGGCTGCACGCTGCGTGCCTGCCCTTCACCAGCGTAAATAGCCACCACATGAACAGGAACATCAATAACGACGTTGTCCGGCACCCTGACAAACAGACCATCGGCCAACACACTGGTATTCAGTGCTGCAAAGGGATGTTCGTGATAGGGCAAAAGCTGTCCCAGAAGCCCCTCCAGAGCGGCTGGCTGCTGTGCCATAACCTGCCCCAGGGGACGCAGGTCGATCCCATCAGGGCGCTCACATGCTGACGAAAGATTGACCGAGCGGGTCAGGGCTTCATCGTAGCAGCCATTCACCAGAACAATGGTCCAGGCTTTTTCAAGAACCAAGGCATGGTTCGTGATAACAGAATCCACGCCCTCAACAGCCCCACCCCGTATTAAGGCCCAGTCAAGACGGGTCAGGTCACGAACCTGCGTGTACTTCCACCGTTCACTCCGGCGCCCGGGAAGCCCCTGTTTCTCATAAGCCTCCATACCAAGACGACGCAAGTCGGACAGCCAAGCAGCCTGACCCGGCACATCCGCGTCATGGTCACACCCGAACAAAGGCAGTGCGGCATTCTTCATCATGACAGAACCTTCCGTTCAGGCCGCAGCATCACGATATCCGGCATAGCCATTTGCCTCCAGATCCTCCGCCAGCTCCGGGCCACCGGTACGAACGATTTTCCCGCCAACAAAGACATGAACCACATCAGGCACGATATAGCGCAGGAGCCGTTGATAGTGGGTAATCACCAGAAAAGAACGCTGGTTCCCCCGCAGGGCATTGATCCCTTCGGACACGATCTTCAGCGCATCGATATCCAATCCGGAATCTGTTTCATCCAGAATTGCAAACCGGGGATCAAGCACCGACATTTGCAGGATCTCGGCCCGCTTCTTCTCACCGCCAGAGAAACCGACGTTAACAGGACGCTTGAGCATGTCATCGCTGACACCAAGTTCGCGCGCCTTGCCTTTGACCAGCTTCAAAAACGCCACGGGGTCGATCTCGGGTTCTCCGCGTGCCTTGCGACAGGCATTCAGCGCCGCCTTGAGAAAAGTTGACATGGCCACACCCGGAATTTCTACCGGATACTGGAACGACAGGAACACCCCGGCACGGGCGCGCTCGTCTGCCGAAAGTTCCAGAATGTTCTGACCATCGAACAACACCTCGCCTTGCGTAACATCGTATCCATCACGCCCGGCAATAATGTTGGACAGGGTGGACTTGCCGGTTCCATTGGGCCCCATCAGGGCATGAACCGTGCCCGGCTCAATAACCAGATCGACACCCTTCAAAATTTCTCGCCCGTCAACAGAGGCATGAAGATTGCGAATTTCAATCAATGACATCTTGTTATTCCTTCTGTCGCAGGCTCAACCAACGCTGCCTTCAAGCGAAATGGAGACCAGCTTCTGGGCCTCAACGGCAAATTCCATCGGCAGAGTCTGCAAAACTTCCTTGCAAAACCCGTTGACGATCAGACCAACCGCTTCTTCCGGATTAAGCCCACGCTGCAGACAGTAAAACATTTGCTCTTCCGAGATACGGCTTGCCGTTGCTTCATGTTCAGTCCGGGCCGAGGGATTGCGGTTCTCAATATAGGGAATGGTGTGCGCACCACACTGATCACCGATCAGAAGACTGTCACACTGTGTAAAATTCCGCGCCCCTTCTGCACCCGGCATAATGCGTACCAGTCCACGATAGGTCTGATCCGACTTACCAGCAGCAATACCCTTGGCGATGATCTTGGACGTCGTATTACGGCCAATATGGATCATCTTTGTGCCCGTATCGGCCTGCTGAAAATTGTTGGTGATGGCAACCGAATAAAACTCCCCTGACGAATTGTCGCCTTGGAGAATGCAGGAGGGGTACTTCCACGTTACGGCCGATCCGGTTTCAACTTGGGTCCACATGACCTTGGCATTCCGCCCGCGACAGGCTGCACGCTTGGTCACAAAGTTGTAGATCCCGCCCCGTCCCTCGGCATCACCGGGGTACCAGTTCTGGACCGTGGAATACTTGATCTCGGCATCATCTAGGATAACAAGCTCAACCACCGCAGCGTGCAGCTGGTTCTCGTCACGCTGCGGGGCCGTACAGCCCTCCAGATAGGAAACGTACGCCCCCTCATCAGCGATAATCAGGGTCCTCTCGAACTGCCCGGTATTCTTTTCGTTGATACGGAAATAGGTTGACAGCTCCATCGGGCAACGCAGTCCCTTTGGAATGTATACAAATGAGCCATCCGTAAAGACCGCCGAGTTCAGACAGGCATAGAAGTTGTCAGCTACCGGCACAACAGATCCAAGATACTGCCGCACCAGATCGGGGAACCGTTGGACCGCCTCGGAAATGGAGCAGAAAATAACGCCCATGTCCTCCAAGCGCTTTTTATAGGTTGTTGCAACGGATACCGAGTCAAATACGGCATCAACGGCAACACCAGCCAAGACTTCCTGCTCTTTCAGCGGAATGCCGAGCTTTTCGTATGTCTTCAGAAGTTCTGGGTCCACTTCATCCAGACTGGCTGGACCCGCTTTCTGACGCGGCGCCGCATAATAATAGGCATCTTGGAAATCCGGGGTTGGATACTTCAAGTTTGCCCAGTCAGGCTCCTCCATCGTCAGCCACAAGCGATAGGCCTTCAGGCGCCATTCCAGAAGCCAGTCCGGCTCCCCCTTCTTTGCGGAAATGAACCGCACAATATCTTCGTTCAAGCCTTTGGGAGCCCGATCGCTTTCAATATCGGTTTCAAAACCGTATCGGTAATGTTCCAGTTCCTTTACGGTTCTGGCTGTGCTGTCTGTTGCCGCCATGCTCCGTCCTGCTCCCTTTGAAACTCTACGCTGCTCAGGCCACGGTCACGGTCCGGGGCACAAACGGCAGCGGATCTGATGCCATATCGGCCAAGGTCACGTCTGAAAGCGCACGGTATACAGCGCCATTCACCCGATTCCAATGACCGTTCATTGGACACAGGTTCCCGATCCCGCATCCATCCGGCGATTCGTCTACACATGATGTCAGGGCAATAGGACCCTCAACAGCCTGCACGATATCGGCAACCGTGATCTGCTCGGCTCCACGCCCCAGACCATAGCCACCGGACACACCCCGGGTCGAGACAACCAGCCCTTCCCGTGTCAGGGTCTTTAAAATCTTGGCGACTGTCGGCATGGGAATACCGGTCTCGCCGGCAACCTGTTGAGCAGAGTGCCGCCCACCAGCTTTTACCATGTATACCAACAAAACAACGGCATAGTCGGTCAACTTGTTAATGCGAAGCATACAAACACCCCTGACATTTGCCTACCATCGGCCATAGATACAGGACCCTTTCAGTCCCTTCTTTAATAAGACTAAAAAGGTCCTGTTTCAAGAGCAAGTTTACCTTGCCGACACAAGAAAAAGACCTATAGGGTCAGGATTACACATATTTAGGTTGGACAGGATACGCCATGACACGCGGTTACATTGCGCCCCTGACTGCAGCTATACTGCTATCAATGATGTCCCCTCAAGCCCATTGCGCTCAACCTCTTGAAGGAACTCCGTGGCTTGGTGCTGCGTTTTCAGGCGACAAAAGCAATCTGGAAGCCTTTGCCAAGAATGGCGGGAAAATCATTCGCCTTTACGGTGAGGAAGATGCATGGGTCCTGGATGAAGCCGCCAAACTGGGACTGAAAGTGGTTATGGGGGTATGGCTTGAGCATCCACGCCGGGGATTCAATCTTGACGACCCAAAAGCTGTGGAAGAGCAAAACGCCCGGATCCGCGACTTTGTAACCCAATACCGCAACCACCCAGCCCTTCTGGCATGGGGCATTGGCAATGAGGTCGAGCTTCTTCAAAGCGATCCCAGACCCGCATGGCGGCTTGTGAACAACACGGCAGCCATGGTCAAGGCCATAGATCCTGAACATCCCACCATCATGATTGTGGCCAATATGGGGGATGAGCATCTGAAAATCTTGGCTGATCATAACCAACATGCCGATATTATTGGCATCAACACCTATGGCGACGGACTGTACGGACTTCCGGATCGTTTGCAAAAAGCAGGCATCCACAAGCCCGTTGCCATTACCGAATTTGGGCCCTTGGGACAGTGGGACGCAGCCAAGAAGGCGTGGGGCGCTCCGCTGGAGCTGACAGGAAGCCAAAAAGCCAAATTTTTCCGGGATGCAATGGCCTTCATAAAGGAAAGCCCGCAACTTATCGGTGGATTTGCCTTCGTGTGGGGAGCCAAACAGGAACAAACCGAAACATGGCACGGCCTTCTGCTCAAAGATGGCAGCTTGACCCCCATGACCGACGCCCTGCTTGAATCCTGGGGACAGGCCGTGATGAACAAGGCTCCAGAAATACGCCATACCCGCATCAATGCCGATAAACACCATTCCGGTGACGATATCATTGCCCACGTTGATGCCATTGACCCGGAAGGACATGCCCTTACCACGGAATGGATTGTAAGAAAGGAATCAACGGACCTGAAAAAAGGCGGAGATATTGAATCGATTCCGGAACAGATACCTGTGCATGTCCGGCACAACAGCGTACAGCAATTAACGTTTATCAGTCCACCGCCCGGGGCTTATCGCCTTTTCATTACGGTACGGGATCCATCCGGGAAAGCTGATACGGCAAACCTGCCGTTCTTGGTTTCCGACCAAGAAACAAACTGAAGGTAGTTTTTGCACATATAGCCTTGGCCACAACCCCCTGCAGCCCGATTGACGCTGCAGGGCAACAGCATGACGATATACGGGCGATTCTCTTACGGGAACACTGTCATGCAGCTGGCTACCGCACAGGACCAAACCATTTTCCAAGAGTCAGATATTGCTCCCGTGGTCCAATCTCCTCTTCTACCGGACCATTTGAGAACAGGGCACTGGTACTGTGACATCCACCACGGCATGTTCCTGATCCTGCTGACCCGCGGGGCCCATGCAGCCAGCCATGAAAACGAGAAACTAACGCACTACTTCGTTGATACCATCACCATCTATTGGCTTGTTCACTGCCTGATGGAAGAGGAAGACATGGCCGGGGCTCTGATGAAGGGCATAGCCGATCCATCCGTTGTGCGTCAGCACTGCCGTGCCCATACGGCACTGACTCAATGGTGGGACAACCGGGTCTTTTCACCGCTTAAAACATCCGCCGCAAGCTGTGGAAGCATAGCCAGAACAATGACGGAGTTTCTGGAGCAAGTTGTTCATCACATCAACGAAATGGACCAGAGCACCTATGGAAAAGCATCCCCATCGAGTGAAGAAAGTCTGATACAGGCGATGGAAGCTCTCTCACGCACCCATCTGCCCCTGTCACCACAAATGGCTGGATGCCAGCAGGTTGCCGAATGCTTGGCACCCCGCATGTCGACCCTTGTTCGGCCCGACTCACTCAGCCCCTTGGCGATGGAACAGGTCAAATCGTTCTTTCTCGCACCACGCCGGGAACCTCTCCTTGACGAGGAACACGGGGGATTCCGGGATCTGTTTTTTGCTCATTATGGAGCCGGGCGACGGAACAGCAGCAACACCGAAATGCCTGTCGCCCGGTTCTAGACCAATCCCTGATGGATATCAGGGGGCGATTTCAAAGACCCCGTCAACTTCCACAGCAGCACCCAGCGGCAGAGATGGACACCCAACGGCAGCCCGGGCATGACGTCCCGCATCACCAAATACCTGGACCATCAAATCAGAAGCCCCATTAATCACCTTGGGATGGTCAATAAAATCGGGTGTGCACGCAACAAAACCACCCAAGCGAACCACGCGCTGAACCCGGTCAAGATTACCACCACACGCTGCCTTCAACTGCGTCAGCAGATTAAGGGCACACTGACGTGCTGCAGCAGCACCGTCTTCCACGCTGACTTCGCGCCCCAGAAGACCGGTTGTCATCAGGCTTCCATCACGCATGGGCAGCTGTCCGGAAATCACAACCTGCGTCCCAAGCACAACCCACGGCACATAATTGGCAACAGGGGCCACAGCGGGGGGCAGAACAAGCCCAAGCTTCTCCAGACACGCATCAATACGACCATTTTGCATCACAAATGCTCCTGAATTCTTGCAACAGAACAAGCATCACCCAAGGAAGATTATTACGAATCAATTCCCGTTCTACACACAATACGGGGATGCCCAAAGACGTGCGTGTGTGATAAACCCTGGCCACGTATTCGGCAATCCAAAAGGGAACCAGCGCTACGCCTGTTGTTCCTATCCAGATTCAAGGGGATATCTGTGAGCAAGCTCTCTCTTCCGAAAGACAAAATAAAAATTGTGCTTCTGGAGAATATCCACAGCAGTGCTGTTACCTACCTTACCGCCCAGGGCTATACAACGGTGGAATGTCATGGGGGTGCCTTGGACGGAGCCGAGCTTCAACAAGCCATCGCCGATGCCCACATCGTCGGCATTCGCTCACGTACAAAACTGACATCTGATATTCTGACTTCAGCCAACAAACTTATTGCCGTCGGGTGCTTCTGCATCGGGACCAATCAGGTCAATCTGGATGCAGCGCGGACCATGGGGATACCGGTTTTCAACGCGCCCTACTCCAATACACGCTCTGTTGCCGAGCTGGTTCTGGGGGAAATCATCATGCTGGCACGGCGTATCCCGGAAAAGAACTGGAACACCCATGGCGGAAGCTGGCTGAAAAGCACAGACGGGGCCTGTGAGGTCAGGGGAAAGACCCTCGGCATCGTCGGTTATGGCCATATTGGCACCCAGCTGTCTATCCTGGCTGAGAACATTGGGCTGCGGGTCCTGTTCTATGACATTGTTGAAAAGCTAGCGCTTGGCAATGCCTGCTCGTGCGCCAGCCTGGATGAATTGCTGGCCGCATCCGATTTCGTCAGCCTGCATGTTCCATCAACCCCCGAAACCAAAAACATGATTGGCACGGAACAGCTGGCCTTGATGAAGTCTGGCGCAGCACTGATCAATGCAGCCCGGGGTCAGGTTATAGACATTGATGCCTTGGCCAATGCCCTGAGAAAAAAACATCTTTCCGGCGCAGCCATTGATGTGTTTCCACAGGAACCTGCCGACTCAAAGGAAGAGTTCATCAGTCCCCTTCGCGGTCTGCACAACGTTATCCTGACCCCCCACATCGGAGGTTCCACCTTGGAAGCACAGGTCAACATCGGCACCGAAGTTGCAGAGAAGCTGGTTAAATACTCTGATAACGGTTCAACTTTGGGCGCTGTCAACTTCCCCGAAGTGCAGCTCCCAATGCATCTGGGCGGATCACGCTTTATGCATATACACAAGAATGTCCCGGGGGTTCTGGCCAAAATCAACGAGGTTCTCTCGGCACACACCGTCAATATTACAGGCCAATATCTGCAAACATCATCCAATATTGGCTATGTCGTTGTTGATGTGGATACCCGGGAGGGAGATATGGACGCCATCAGGACGGCGCTGGAAACAATTCCCGGCACAATACGAACACGCTTCCTGCTATGACATAAAGAAAGGAGGCAGGGACAACACCCCTGCCTCCGGTTCGCGAAATCACTAGGACAGCAGGTAGAGTGGATCGGACAATACAAGATTAGGCGCACCTTCGGGTGCTCCTTCGCAAAGGTTTATCATCATATCCGCCAAGGCATCGCCATCTACATCAACATGAATTTTGATGTTGCGCCCTGCAATCAAACCCCCTAACTGATTGATCTCTCCACACTCTTCGTACCAGACCCCATTGGGGCGAGGAAGCGTTCCGCCAAAACGCAACGGTTGGAAGCCATCCGTAGAACGGTCTCCATCAATGGCGGAAAGGTCAACGCGGTCCCCCTCTGCACTGTTGAAGTCAACAATGTAGTCGGGCGTATCTACCAGCGAATCCTCAAAAGAAACATAGACAAACGTATCAGCACCCTTATCTCCGATCAGAAGATCCCGGCCAATATTGCCTTGCAGCGTATCATTACCATCACCACCGGACAGCCAATTGAGAGAGCTGTTTCCAATCAAGTGATCATCACCAGCCCCCCCAATCACAACCTCTATATTCTTAAGCGTATCTTCAGGAACGCCGCCGACAAAGGCTATGCTTTCAGCCCCACCTTCAGCCAAGGTCAGATGTACCGGCTGCGTCTTGTCAAGGAAGTCGACCGTATCCATACCGGCACCGCCATCAATGTAATCGCGTCCACCAGCACCATGAAAGACGTTACCCTCGTTGTCTCCGATTAGACGATCATCACCGGAACCACCAATGATCTGCTCGATATTCCTTATCGTGTCTTCCGGCTCTCCCCCAACGTAAACCGTGACTTCGTGCTTCCCGTTGAGGGTAACGTGAACCGGCAGATCCTTGTCCAGATAATCTGCGCAATCCGGACTGCCACCGCCATCAATATAGTCTTTCCCCGGCCCTCCCCGGAATACATTCATGCTATCATCACCAATCAACCTGTCATCCCCAGCCCCCCCAATGATATTTTCAATATTAATGAGAATATCCTCGGCTACACCGCCAACAAAAACATTCGTAGGCGAGGATTGCTTCAAGGTAACAACAACAGGATCAACCTTGTCAGAATAATCCGCTGTATCCTGACAACCAGAGCCATCTAGGATATCGCGACCACCCATTCCACGAAAAATATTACCTTCATCATTTCCTATGAAAAGATCATTCTGATCTGTCCCGACGATCGACTGCTTTGGGTCCATGTCGTATGGCTTCATGATCAAGACCTCCTACTTTATTAATTTTATATTTCACATAAATAGTAGCATAAAATTATCCTTGCATTTGCTATATAGTACTATTCAGCCCTCACGCTAATACATGGGGGCGAATTCCTCATAATTATTATTGCTACGCAACATCATAAATTCTCTCTTCCAAGCAATACATGATGCTGCCAGAAAATATTAAGAAAAGAGCTCCACATCAGAGCTGATATGCCCCTCAGAAAGACCCACTCCAACAACATCTAATGGAGCAAAACCGGCAACAAAGTCTTCCACGTGATCCGGCTCTCCGACAGGATCATAGGCACTGACAGGCAACGTAGACTCCTCAACAGAGTTCTTGCCCGCCTCACGTGGCTTGTACACAGGTGGAGCAAGAGCGGCAGTGGCATCAGAAGACCCCGGGAGCAAAACCTTGGGCGCTTCTTCAGAGAATAATCCCAAGAGCGTAACCGTAAAATCAGGGGCACCATCCCCATTGATATCCGCAAGAACAAGAGCCGGTTTCCCCGGGCTACCCGGCACACACCACACAGCATGTGCTTTCGGACCATCTGTAGAAAAATGGAGAAGAGACGCTGCCGGTGTCAGACCAAAATCCAAGGCGTCGCCTTCAGCAACACTAAAATCAAGAATTGTATCCCCACTATCAAGCGAAGCATTATAAACGAAACGATCAGAACCTGACCCTCCGGTTAGGATATCCTGACCCTCTCCACCAAAAAGAATATCGTCACCAGCCCCACCAACGATGACATTGTTAAGGGAGTCCCCCTTTATGACGTCATTCCCTGATCCTGACTTGATTCCCTCAATATTACGAACAAGGTCATCCGAGAGGCCATCTGCAAAAACTATACTGTCCTGTGATCCGGATAGCGCTATGTACAGAGACTTTTTGCTCTCCGAAAGATCAAGAAAATCAAACCCCGCAAGACCATCAACAAGATCACGCTCAGGCGTTGCCGCAAGAATATCATCGTTATCCGTGCCAAGAACTTCATGCCTTAGCACCACATTAATTTTTCCCTGCCGAGCTGACATTTCCCATACTCCAATCGTAATATCCGGTTCTAGGTCACCATTAACATCTGCAACAACTTTTCCTGCTCCCCACCCCGCATCCATATCATCCTGATACCAGATAGAATGAACCCGCGGGACATCGCCCGAGAACACAAGAGGCTGGAAGCCCTCGCGCATCACGTTCCCATCAAAATCTGAAAGATCAATTCTGTCTCCCGACAGGCTGTTCAGGTCTGCGATAAAATCCTGATACTGCGGACTGGAATCAGAGAGGTGACGATAAACAAAGATATCGGCCCCAGCTCCCCCCATTAGCAAATCACCTTGGCCGGCACCTTCAATAAGATCGTTACCACCATTCCCGATCAAGACATTAACACCGTCATCACCACGCAACTCATCGGCTAGGGACGTACCGACAACGCCCTCGATATTGCGCAAAACATCCTGACAGATACCGTCAACATAGACGTATGCATCGTTTTCTCCGGCAAGCGTAACGCGTATACCCGCAGATGATCTGGAATAATCGACCACATCGACCCCGCCATGCCCATCAATCACTTCATGTGCAGGCGCATCTATAAAAAGGTTGGCCTCGCTGTTGCCAGAACGATCAGCGACCAAAGACTCTTCTTGATCAGGGGTCTGCACATCTGTCTCTATTGTGGGGACAACAGAGGGAAGCTGAACCAGTTGGGACGATTCATGCTCTGAATAATCAACAAGATCTGTTCCATCCAGGCCATCAATCAATTCTGGCCCAGGTTCGGCACGGATCGTATCATCTCCGGAGCTTCCAAAGCGATGCGTTGGGGCTTCAGAAGGAAGCGCACGTGCGCTATCACCGGCAACAAGGCTCTTTGTTGGAAAGAAGCACTCGGAAACACGGAAGACAGCGCGGTTTCCTAAGAAACTGTCTTGTTCCACCCTGCGAGTCATTGACCACCCCCTACACAAGTTGCTGGAAGCAAAGGCGCACGAAGGGTAGCTTGCCTGCCTCCAATATTCAAGCGCAGGTGGTTTGTATTAATAAAAGCAACCAATAGGGGCCTAGCCAACCATGTAAGCCCCCTATGAAACAACAATATTCCCAAGAGGGATCACGCCCTGAGCTCCCGTACACAGGCCTCGCTCAGAAAAACATCGGCCTTAGTGTGCTGCCCGATGAACCTGAAGGGTATGATTATGATTGAGAGGCCCATGCCCATGCCCAAATCCAGGTGCTGTTTCAATGGCAACACGCACATAATCGCGGGCACGCGTCACAGAAGCCAGAGGCGAAAGCCCTTGAGCAAGACCAGTGGCAACAGCAGAAGCCAGCGTACATCCTGTCCCATGCGTGTGACGGGTAAACATTCTCTCTCCCTGGAAACGATCCACCCCATCGGCATGAATCAGCAAGTCGACCAGCAGGTCACCATCCAGATGCCCACCCTTCAACAGAACAGCCGAAGAACCAAGCTCACGCAGGGCATCCATAGCGTGAACCATGGAAGATTCATCGAGAATATCTTGACCAACCAAGGCCCCTGCTTCGGGAAGATTGGGCGTGATCAGGAATGATTTCGGGATGAGCATCTCTTTCATGGCCTGAACCGCGTCAGGTTCAAGCAGGGCATGCCCCCCTTTTGCGTACATGACCGGGTCAAGAACAACCGGCACATCTGCTGCGAAATCATCAAGCGCCTGCGAGACAGCACGAATGATGCCGGTTGTTGCCAACATCCCGATCTTGATGCAGTCAGCACCAATATCTTCCATGACCACTGCAATCTGATCGCGTACAAAAGACTCTGGAACAGGGTGTATACCAAATACACCCTTTGTATTCTGGGCCGTCAAGGCCGTAACCGCCGTTGTGGCAAAACCACCCAGACACGTCACGGTCTTGATATCAGCCTGAATACCGGCGCCACCACCAGAATCAGAGCCGGCAATAATCAACACACGCCCACGGGATAAAGAGACCATCATGACACGCCTCCATCCGCACTGGACTCAATAGCCCGGCATAAATCCAGCGCGACATCTTCGACCAAGCCGGCATCCTCTGCCTCCACCATAACGCGGATCAAGGGCTCTGTACCGGATTTCCGTAAAAGAACACGTCCTGTCACACCCAGTCGTTTTTCCCAATGACCGACACATCCTTTTACTGTATCGGAAGCCAGAGCATGGTCTGCCTGACGGCGACCAGCAACACGCACATTCCGCAAAACTTGGGGATACGGTTGGAAAACACGCAGCAGCTCACTCGCACTACGACCGGACTGCACAAGCTCTGCCAAAACCTGTAGAGCTGCGACAAGCCCATCACCCGTTGTTGCATGGTCTCCCAGAATGATGTGACCAGACTGCTCACCGCCAAGCGCAAGACCGCTGGCACGCATTTGTTCCATCACATAGCGATCCCCAACTGCGGTCCGAAGCAACTGGATACGTTCTGACCGCAGAAAAGCCTCCAGCCCCAAGTTGGACATCACAGTCGCAACAACGGTGTCACCCGGCAATTCATCCCTATTCCGAAGAGCACGAGCAATCAGGCCCAGAATCTGGTCGCCATCAACCAAGTGTCCGTGCTCATCGCACAAAACTAGGCGATCGGCATCACCATCAAGAGCAATACCGATATCAGCCCCGTGACTGATAACGGCAGCCTGCATGGCATCCGGATGCTGAGAGCCGCACCGATCATTGATGTTGACTCCGTTCGGGTCAACGCCCAGAGAAATCACCTCTGCCCCCAGTTCCCACAGAACAGAGGGCGCTGTGCGATAGGCTGCTCCGTTTGCACAGTCCACAACAACCTTCAACCCGTCAAGACGGAGCCCCCGGGGAAATGTCTGCTTGACGGACTCAATATACCGGCCACCCGCATCATCCAGACGCCTAGCCCGGCCCAAGCCTGTTGGCGAGGACAAGGTTACCGCCTGATGCTCCGGTGCATCCAGCTCCTGCATCAGGGTCTCAATCGAAGCTTCAACCTCGTCAGACAGTTTGTAACCATCGGGCCCGAACAGCTTGATACCATTATCTTGGTAAGGGTTATGGGACGCAGAAATCATCACGCCCAGATCAGCGCGCAGCGACCGGGTCAGCATGGCAACCGCCGGCGTTGGCATTGGCCCTACCAACAAGACATCCATCCCCACAGAGATAAAGCCAGCGGTCAGGGCGGGTTCAAGCATATAGCCTGACAACCGGGTATCCTTGCCAATGACAACGGCATGTCGATGAGGACCACGGGTAAAAATACGCCCGGCAGCCATTCCGACCCGTAACGCGGTTTCAGCCGTCATGGGTTCTACATTGGCTGTCCCACGTATACCGTCTGTACCAAAGTACTTTCTTGTTCCCATAAACTGCCTCGGTCTCTCTATTGTGCGGCAGAGCGCACAGCTTGCCATACATTACGCGCTTGCACTGTTGCAGCCACATCATGCGCACGCACAATATTAATACCCTGCTCCCACCCAAGGGTCGCAAGAGCCAATGAACCAGGAAGCCGCTGAAGAGGATCAGCAACACCCGCAACCTGACCAATGAAACTCTTACGTGACACACCCAGGGCAACAGGGCAACCCAACCCGCAATACAGGCCAAGATGCCCCAAGATATCTGCATTGTGGGATGCCAGCTTGCCAAAGCCTATACCAGGGTCCACGCAAATATTCCGTTGGTCAATACCGGCCCTGCGGCAGGCCTGAATGCGTTCTTCCAACGCATCAAAAACATCCAAGGCAGAACACATATAGGAAGGTGCCTGCTGCATCGTCCCCGGTTCACCCTGCATATGCATCAAGATGACAGGTTTTCCCAAACGAGCAGCCATATCCAGACTACACGGACCACTCAGGGCTGAAACATCATTGATGATGGAAGCCCCGGCAGCAACGGCCGCCTCCATGACCGGCGCGTGCCGGGTATCAACAGAAATAACCGCACCGGCGTTGGCCAAAGCCCTGATAACAGGAACAACACGCCGAATTTCCTCGTCATGACACACCGGTGTGGCGCCAGGCCGCGTTGATTCCCCGCCAACATCAAGAATACCGGCACCTGCTTCCAGCATGGCGATACCACGCGCAACAGCCGTATCGACATCCAGGCAGTTTCCACCATCGGAGAAGCTGTCTGGGGTTACATTAATGATCCCCATAACGACAGGACCACCTGGTAACATTGTCTCCAGAAAAGAGGATGGCCCTTTTCCTTCACAGAAACGCATCCGCCGCGTTGTATGGGCCAGGATCTCATCGCCCCCCTGACAGGCCCACTGAACCAAGGCTTCGCGCGAAACAACGGTACGGCTGGCAATACCCGTCTCATCCCGCCAGATAACCATCCAAGTGGGGCTATCATGCGCCCCACCCGGAGTCATACCCAACGGAATAACGTACAGGGGGAAGGAGCCTGAAACGGCGGAAGGAGCCAAACAAAAGGCCCGCGGCAACGCGGGACTTTTGTCTGCAAGCAACAAGCTGTCCATAACCAGAACGTTCAACTTTCCGGCTGAGGTTCCGGCCCGGGCCGGTTTGACAAGCCTGTATCAGGTTTCCCGCTGGAAGGCACAGAGGACTTCCGCACAGGACCAGATGCAGCGCCAGACCCCGTAGCAGATGGCAACGAATCATCATCACGGACGATAGGCTGTCCATCCAGAAGGCCACGAAGTTCGGCGCCGGTCAGTGTCTCATACTCAAGCAAAGCTTGGGCGATACGCTCCAGCTGGTCACGGTTCTCGGTGAGGATCTTCAGTGCGCGCTTGTAGCCACGATCAACCAGTGTACGGACCTCCATGTCCACTTCACGCGCTGTCTGTTCAGAAATGTTCTTCTGGGTTGTCACCGTATGCCCCAGAAACACTTCCCCCTCTGGTGCGGCATAGGCCAATGGCCCCAGACTCTCTGACATCCCCCACTCCGTCACCATTCTTCGGGCACGGTCTGTGGCCATCTTGATATCCTGCGCCGCCCCGGTCGTGACCTTCTCGGGACCAAAAATCAGCTCCTCGGCGATACGACCGGCCATGGCAATCGCCAGAAAGGACTCCAGATATTCGCGGCTGACGGAGTAGCGGTCCCGCTCCGGCAAGCTTTGCACCAATCCTAGGGCACGCCCACGGGGGATGATCGTAGCTTTATGGATGGGGTCATAGGCCGGACAGTGCAAAGTCACCAGGGCATGCCCCCCTTCGTGATAAGCGGTCATCCGCTTCTCATCCTCGGTCATGACCATGGAACGACGCTCCGCACCCATCAAAACCTTGTCTTTTGCCTCCTCAAAATCAGAGTGGGTCAGAACCTTCTTTCCCTTGCGAGCAGCAAGCAGGGCGGCCTCGTTCACCAAGTTGGACAAGTCAGCACCAGAAAAACCCGGCGTCCCACGCGCAATAACCTTGATGTCAACATCCGGGCCCAGCGGACTTTTGCGGGTATGCACACGCAAAATCTTCTCGCGCCCCAGAACATCCGGGTTCGGCACCACCACCTGACGATCAAAGCGGCCCGGACGCAAAAGAGCAGGATCCAGAACATCGGGCCGGTTGGTCGCCGCAATCAGGATAACGCCCTCGTTGGCTTCGAAACCGTCCATCTCCACAAGCAGCTGGTTCAGGGTCTGCTCACGTTCGTCATTGCCGCCACCAAGACCAGCACCGCGATGACGGCCCACGGCATCAATTTCATCGATGAAAATGATGCAGGGCGCATTCTTCTTGCCTTGCTCGAACATGTCGCGGACACGGCTGGCACCGACACCAACAAACATTTCAACGAAATCAGACCCTGAAATCGTGAAAAATGGAACGTTTGCCTCGCCTGCAATCGCACGCGCAAGAAGGGTCTTCCCGGTCCCCGGAGGCCCAACCAGAAGGACACCCTTGGGAATCTTGCCACCCAGACGCTGGAACTTCTGAGGATCGCGCAGAAACTCGACCACTTCCTCTAGTTCCTGCTTGGCTTCGTCGATACCGGCAACGTCGTCAAAGGTCACACGCCCCGCCTTCTCGGTCAAAAGACGTGCCTTGGACTTTCCAAACCCCATTGCCCCGCGTGATCCGCCCTGCATCTGCCGCATGAAGAAAATCCACACGCCAATCAACAGCAGCATCGGGAACCACGAAATCAGGACTCCCCAAATCGTGGGAACATCGTCTTCCCGTGGCAGCGCTGCAATACGGACGTTATGGTCGCGTAATTGCTGCACTACATTGGATCCGTCAGGCATAAAAGTGGAGAAAGCTTGACCGTTCTGCAAGGAGCCAGAAATACGACCACCCTGGATGGTCACGGCAACCACTTCGTTCCTGTCAACCCGCTCAAGGAAGTCAGAGAATGCAATGGCACTTCCTGCATTACGAGGCGAAGACGTCTGGAACAGGTTGAACAGCGCCACCAGAAGGACGGCTATTATCACCCACAGAAGCAAGTTCTTGCTGAAATTCAAAGCACTGCCCTTCCATCAAACCCGCTGCCAGTGCCAACCGGCTCCACTTTGCAGCGTACAGTCACTTAATATCTAATCTACATAGGCCCGGATGGGCCGCTCGCAAGGCGAAAACCGCACGATCCCAACGGATGACAGGGAGAAAAGCGGGCAAACACAGAAAAAGCCCGATCAATCCCGGTTTTCACTGAGAAATAGCCTACTTGCGGCACAGATACCAGTACCCCGTTAAGCCAAAAAGCGGGAAGCGTCGCCAGCGAGATCAGAGGCACCCCCTGCAAAGGCGTTATACACCCCTCCAATGCCTTGAGAAAAGCGGTCCCTTCACGCCCCAAAGGCGCAAGGGACAGATGCTCCGGAACATCTCCCTCATGTCCAATCAGAAAGCGACCGTCCCATCGTTGGGAACTTGGCCACAAAGCCACAGGAATCCGATCCGGTAGACCACGCATTTCCCGTGCAATAAGCAAGCCGGATTCCTGAGGAACAAGAACGCACCCCCCCAACGTTGCGCTGGCAGGGAGCTTGTCCATCAGTCGCAACAAACGCTCCTGACGTGGCGGATATTCCAGACCGCCAACACACATCAGAACACGCCGCAAGGCATGCATCGCTTCATCTGGCGAGACATCCCGCAGCGCCTGATAATCACAGATCGCACAACCAGACGCATCAATCCAGACGGCAGCAGCCAACACTTCGTCAACACGCCGCTCAAAACAGAAACGCTCGGCAGCACACGTTCCCGGGTGGCCCTGCTTATCACCCGCCAAAAGACGCTGACGAATCTTGATACGCTCATAGCGCAGGTTCTTGTTGGATGGATCCTCAATCCAGAGCTGGCCGCTGTGTATCAGAAAGGCCCTGAGAGAATCAGGATCAACATGGAGCAAGGGGCGCAACAGGCATACATTCTCACGGGTCATAAGGGGTGCCATTCCTGCTAGCCCAAGAGATCCACTGCCGGCATTACGTCGCAGGATCCGCGTCTCATCTTGGTCGCGCTGATGGTGACCAAGCAGCAAATGGACTATTCCCTGTTCCCGGCACCACTGGTCCAGAAGCGTGTAACGACATCGCCGCGCCCACTCCTGCCCTGCCCCGGGTGGAGGCGCGCTGTCAGGAACGAGGATATGGTGCCTGATACCATGGGCCCTCATCCAGTCAGCAACCTGACACGCTTCCGTTGCCGATTCAGAACGCAGACGGTGATCAACCGTCAAAGCATAAAGACAACCGCCACGATCAAGAGCCCATCGCCGGGCCAAGAGGGCAAGAGCAAGGCTGTCTGCACCACCGGAAACAGCAACAGCGACAACTGGCGGGCACCCAAAAGGCCCAAGACCTTCCATCGCTTCGCTGAAGGCCGCATAGAGCACATCTAAATCAAAGGCAGACATACACAACCGACTGGGTCAGAATGAACATTTCAGACGTTCTTTCTCGCTCCCCAAACGACGCTTTATCGCATCCGGCGCAGCAGGATACTCAGACTTGAGCTTGCCCAAAGCAGCACAGGCCTCCTTGTTCTGACCCAGCTTGCCCATGGTTAACCCAAGCTTCAACAAGTTATCCGGCGCCTTCGTGCTCTTGGGATATTTCTTGTACCCATCCAGGAAAGAGACAGCCGCCTGCTTGTAATTGCCGCGCACATAGAACGTTTCACCAAGCCAATACTGTGCATTCCCCGCTAGATCATGACCGGGATTTTCTTTGATGAAATCCTGAAAAGCCACCTGCGCTGCCGGGTAGTCGTTTGTGCGCAATAGATTGAAGGCACGTGTATATTTCTGGCCGGGATCCATAGGCTCGGAAGGAGTAGAGGTCCGAGCACCGGACGAAGGCTCAGAAGAAGAACCGGAAGCAGGGGATGCTCCACCACGTCCTTTTTCCAGTTCTTGGAAACGAAACTCCGCATCTTTGACATAAGCATCAAAACGCTCGGACAGTTGCTGGTTCTCGTGCTGCACTTCTTCCAGACGCCCCGTCAATTCTTGGTTCAGGCGCTCTAGTTCACCAACCTTGACCAGAAGCTCGGAAACAAGGCCAGCGCTATCAGCCTGAGCCACACGAATACCCGAGGGAGAAAAGCCATCACGGGCCACAGCTGGAGAGGACGCCAGAAGACACGCTATCACGGCACAGCCGGCACATGAAAAACGCAACAGCACAGACAAAGAGAAAAGAGCAGCCCCGTCAGTCATACAACATTCCTGAATTTCTGTAGACCAGAACACCGTGTCCAAGACACACGATAACATCCTACACGTCTACAGAAAGCCAACAAAAAACGGCAACTCATATGGCACAGAAAATAAAAAGCACCCGCAGCCACCAGCTACATAAGCAGCCAACAGCTGACGGGCGCTTTCTAACACACGTGTTGCCGTATCGACACCGCACGCCACACAAGCGCAGCGGAGTCTAATGCAGCTGATTAGTGCAGAACAGAAACACCGCGACGGTTCTTGGTATAGCAGGCTTCAGTTGCATCACCGCATTCCGGACGCTCCTTACCATAGGAGGTCACTTTCAGGCGATTTGCACTCACACCCTGAGCAATCAGGAACTTCTTGACGGAGTTCGCACGACGCTCACCCAGACCAAGGTTATACTCACGCGTACCGCGCTCGTCAGCATGCCCTTCAATCATCAGGGTCGTGCTGGAGTAGCGCTTCAGCCAAGCGGCTTGGTTACGCAGTGTAGCCTGTGCTTCCGGGGTCAGGGTGTACTTGTCAAAACCAAAGTGAACACGATCGCCCACAACGGTCATGAACTCTTCAACCGAACCAGGAGCAGGAGCGGCTTTGCCCATGGAGCCGCTGGCCGACTCATCAGAGGCGGTACCGCATGCGGACAAAAGGGCTACGGCGGCGAGAACGGGCAACAGGCGGAACTTCATTGTTTTTCCCCTCAGCTCACGTAATGGGGTTAAGGAAGCTCCGGGCCGCAAGACCACAAGGATATTGCGCACAGAGCAGGCAGGCCCGAAAACGGACCCCAAGACGGCCTTATACTGGTTTTTCTCAACTCCGTACAGTCCGTTTGATGCAATGCCATGTCACGATTACGGCAAAAGCGGTGACCACGCCGGATCTGACGCAGCCTGGGGTGTGATAACACGTCGCTCGTTGTAACCTGTGAGATCAATTGAGTAAAGTTGGGGATTTCCGCTCTTCTCGCTTCTGTAATACATCAGAACACGACCATTTGGCGCCCATGTCGGGCTTTCCATCAGGAAACCTGATGACAGCATGCGTTCACCACTTCCATCCGGCTTCATGACGCCAATGTAGAATTCACCGCCCTTCATCTTTGTAAAAGCAACCAGATCTCCCCGCGGGGACCAGACCGGAGTGGCATAACGTCCCTCGCCAAAGCTGATGCGGCGAACACCGCTTCCATCGGAGTCCATCACGTAAAGCTGCTGGGTACCGCCACGATCCGAGTTGAAAACAATACGGTGACCATCAGGCGAATAAGAAGGCGACGTATCAATCGCAGACGCATTCGTCAGTTGAATACGGCGCCGGGTTCGTAAATCCATTTCGAAGATGTCGGTATTACCATCTTTCGCCATAGACAGGACAACTTTGTTTCCGTCAGGTGAAAAGCGCGGTGCGAATGTCATGCCTGGAAAATCACCCAGAAGCTCCTGCCTGCCAGAGTCGATGTTGTACAAATAGACCCTAGGGCTGTCGCCATAGAAGCTCATATAGGTAATTTCCTGCGCAGTCGGGGAAAAGCGCGGAGTCAGCACCATAGAGGAGCCATCCGTCAGATACTGGTGATTGGCACCATCCTGATCCATGATCGCCAAGCGTTTGACCCTGCGTGTTACCGGCCCACTTTCTGCGACATAGACAATACGGGTATCAAAATAACCGTCTTCACCGGTCAATCGCTTGTAGATCTCGTCAGAAATCATATGCGCAACACGGCGCCAGTTATCCGGGGCCGCTGTAAACGATTTACCCAGAACCTGCTGCCCGGTGAAGATATCCCAGAGACGGAAGGCAATCCGCACCGTGCCTGATCCGTGTGACTCTACGGCTCCCTGCACCAGAACCTGGGCATTGATCGTGCGCCAGTCGGCAAAGTGCGGTGGCTCATCTAGACCTGAAAACTGCTGAATGAATGCGGACCGATCCAACGGCAGGAAAAGTCCTGAACGCTCCAGATCGGCTGAAACCACCGACGCAACATCTGCGCCAACCGAACGGTTTGAGTCCGAGGCCACAAAATCAGGAACGGCAACAGGCGTTGGCTCAACCCGGCCACGGGTAATGTCAATGCGCACCTCTGCCCGTGACGGGGTACCGATGCCAAGGCCAAGCGCGATCACAAAGACAAGAACACCACACTTTATCATCGCTTCCTGGTTCCTTCCGGAAAGATCACACCCGCTGTTCCGGTTACATCCGGGACTGAGGGCTGAAGACAAGCTCCATGGACTTGAACGTCTCATACTTTTGCAAAGGATAGCGGATTGGCTGCGACCGGTACACAGCCCGCCGCGCTGATTCCGCAACAGCCCGATACGATGAATCACTGCCATAACGCTGTGTATCAAGAACATCGACACTGGTCACCATGCCTTCCGGTGTAATGCGAACCTTGAGAGGGATCACCATACTTTCCACCCCCTTGGCACCGGTATCAACAGCCCAGTTCCGTTCAATCTGCGCTCTTATGGCATCCAGCTCCGTCATCGTGGCCCGATCGGCAAGAGGGGCATTCAGAACTCTTGGCTGATTGGAAGGTTGCTGTGGGGTTGACTTCTTTTCCGGTGTGGCAGGCTCTGACTTCTCGCGAAATTTCTCAACATTCTTCATCAGATCCTTGAACGGATCATCATCCTTGGGCTTGGCCTTCTGTGTGTCCTGTTTTTTTGGTTCGGGTTTCTTTGGCTCCGGCTTCTTGGGTTCCGGTTTTTTGGGCTCTACTTTTTCAGGATCAGGCTTAGGGGGCTCAACCGGTTTTGGCTCTGCTTTCTTCGGCTCTGGCTCCGGTGCCTGTTTTGGCTGAGGGACAGCAGCATCGGCACGCATCTGCGGCTTGGGCTGATCATCCTGCTTTGGTTCCGGCTTCGGTTCCTCCTTTGGCTCCTCAACCTTCTTGACAGGGGGAGGTGCCGCCGTACGCTCAGCAATCTCGACGAGATCCACAATCATGGCCGTCTCAATTGGCTCCGGCTCATCGAACAGAGAAGGAAAGCCAAACACAGCCAGCAACAGCACCACAGCATGCAGCGTGACAGAAACAACCAACCCGTTGCACATACCGCGACGTTTCATGTGCACACTGCGCCATCCAAACTAACGTTTAACCGCAGAGGCAGCGGGCGTCTGCGTAACCAGGGCAGCCTTGGAAAAACCAGCAGCATGCAGGCTGCCCAGAATATGCATCACAACGCCATACTGAAGTTGCCCATCGGCACGAACATAGATCCGTACATCCGGATTAACACCGGCAATAGCCCGAACCCTAGCCGGCAACAGCTCCAAGGAAATCGGGGTCTGGTTAAGATACACCTGACCATCTGCCGCAACAGAAACGGTCAGGGCCTTGTTGTCCGGTTCGGAAATCTGGGGAGCCTTGGCCCGGGGCAGATCAACGCTGACACCGGTTGTCAACAACGGCGCCGTCACCATAAAGATAACAAGCAGGACAAGCATCACATCAATCATCGGCGTCATGTTGATCTCAGCAACAGGACGACGACGGCGACGAAACCCGCCCCCACGAGCACCTGAAGATTGCACCGTCATGCCCATAAGATGGTACTCCTGCTATCAGCCGCGCTCGTCAAGCTGACGGGATAAAATCGCCCCGAATTCACCGGAAAAATTGTCCAGCCGCTGGGCAAAACGATCGAGATCCGACGAAATCTTGTTATAGGCAACCAAGGCCGGAATAGCCGCCACCAGCCCAATCGCTGTAGCGAAAAGAGCCTCCGCGATACCAGGTGCAACGGTTGCCAAGCTGGTATCCTTGCTGACACCGATGGAATGGAACGCGTGCATGATACCCCACACCGTTCCAAACAAGCCAACAAAGGGCGCCACCGACCCGGTCGAAGCGAGGAAACCAATGCGCTTCTCCAGCCCTTCCATCTCACGGGCAACGGTTATGTGCATCACACGCTCCACCCTTTGGGCAAAGTGAGCACGAATACCTGTATCCCCGGTTCCCGGGCGACCCGATGAACGGCGCCACTCCCTCATCGCCGCAACGAAAACAGCAGACATGGGATCGGCAGGACGGTTGCTGAGACGCTCGTACAGCTCTTCCAGCGATCCACCGGACCAGAACTTCTCCTCAAATTTGTCCACCTTGGCATTGAGATAACGCAGCTTCAGGGCTTTGTCGAAAATGATGGCCCAGCTCCAGATCGAAGCCAGGACAAGCCCCAGCATGACCGCCTTGACGACAAGATCAGCTTGCCAGAACAGGCCAAGAGGAGAGAGATCGGCAGCGGCCACAGCGGCTTGAGGCAGGACAGTGGGGTCCATGATCGTTCCGAACCAAGGTTAAAGTGTCTAAGGAAAGGCAGACACAGACGAATCCATGCTGCCAACAAAGGCTCCATGCACACGTGTAGGCAAACGAACCGGGCGACCAGATCCGTTCAAACACGCAAGGCGCACAGAAAGGGTGACGAGAAGCGCATCATCCGTCAATCCAGACGGATCCGACACGCGGCGGATAGCCTGCTCCATATCAACGCGTGCGCCGGATATACGGCACACCCGGGTCTCTACATGCAGCAGGTCATCCAATCGGGCCGGACGCATGAACTCAACCGAGCACGACCGAACAACAAACATAATATCCTGCTGCTGCCGCAATCTTTCCTGTTCGATGCCAAGCGCACGAATCATCTCCGTGCGGGCGCGCTCGGCAAATTTCAAATAATTTGCGTAATAGACAACACCGCCAGCATCCGTGTCTTCATAATAGATACGCACCGGCAGAACATGGAAACCGGAATCACTCATCCCTCGCCACCTCCGGGGAATGAACTGGCCAGAAGATCCAGCTGCTGATAGTCCCGCACAGGGGCAGGCAGGCCCAAGTGGGCATACCCGGCTTCCGAAAGAATGCGACCCCGTGGAGTACGCTGTATCAGGCCTTGCTGCAAAAGGAATGGCTCGATCACTTCTTCCAGGGTATCCCGCTCCTCAGACATCGCCGCAGCAAGGGTTTCCACCCCAACAGGACCACCCCCGTAATTGCGGGCAACACAGGTCAGATAGCGCAGGTCCATGGCATCAAGCCCCTTCTTGTCAACCTCCAAGCGGGCCAAAGCGGCATCGGCAACAAAGGCATTAACAGGTGTGCGCCCCGATACCATGGCAAAATCCCGGACACGACGCAGCAGGCGCCCAGCCACACGCGGAGTGCCACGTGAACGGCATGCGACCTCCATCGCACCATCCTCTGTCAGATCCAGCCCCAGAATGCCGGCACCACGGCGCACAATCGCCACCAGTTCCTCCGGTTCATAAAAGTTCAGGCGGACAGGTATCCCGAAACGATCCCTGAGAGGCGTCGTCAGAAGACCGGAACGGGTCGTTGCCCCGACAAGGGTAAATGGCTGAAGATCAATCCGCACACTGCGCGCCGAAGGCCCCTCGCCAATAATCAGGTCAAGCTGAAAATCCTCCATAGCAGAATACAGAACTTCTTCTATGGCCGGATTGAGGCGGTGAATTTCATCAATAAAAAGAACATCATTCTTTTCAAGGTTGGTCAACAAGGCCGCGAGATCACCGGCACGGGCAATCATCGGGCCAGACGTGGCCCGGAAACCAACCCCCAGTTCGCGGGATACAATCTGGGCCAGCGTTGTTTTACCCAGCCCTGGCGGGCCATGCAGCAACACATGATCCAAGGCATCGCCGCGCGCGCGGGCTGCTTTGACAAAGACCGAGAGATTTTCGCACGCCAAGCGCTGACCGATAAACTCACCCAAGGTCTGGGGACGAATGTGGAGTTCTCCATCCCCCTCCTGCAAGGCACCGGAAATCAGGCGCGGATCCTCCGCATTGCCTTTCATGCCTGAAGCCCCCGGCCCAGATAACGCAGCGAGGCCGACAACAGCCCCTGTACGGTCGCATTCTCACCCAGGTCACGGGCACTGACAGCAACAGCAGCAAACGCATCGGCACGACCATAACCCAGATTGACCAGAGCCGATACCGCATCGCCAGACACGTCACAAGCGCCGGCAACAGGAGACACAGACACAGGACCAATCCGGGACACGCCCTCCGCACCAGCCCCGCCAGTATGGACAGGAAAGGCCACAACCTTGTCCTTAAGCTCTGCAACAATACGGCCTGCCAGCTTGGGCCCCACCCCCGTGGCACGGGTTAACATCCCCCGATCCGCCGCCGCAATTGCCCGTGCGATATCATCAGGTGATCCAACGGACAGGATCGCCAAGGCAACCTTGGCACCGACACCTTGAACCGTCAGAAGAAGACGAAAGAAAGCGCGCTCCGCTTCGGCTGAAAAGCCGTACAGGTGGATATGATCTTCCCGGACATGGGTTTCCACGATCAGGGCAGCTGCTTCCCCCACTGAAACACGTGACAAGGTACGGGTGGAAGCAAAGACAAGATAGCCAACACCACCCACATCAACAACAACCCAGTCATCACCGGTGCTGTCAACCACACCCCGCAGCTTTGCAATCATCCGCGCTTTCCCCCTGCCAGAGCCGCCAATGCCATCGACGAGGACCGGAAGTGAGCATGACACACAGCAACAGCCAGCGCATCAGCCGCATCTGCTGTACTGATGGTACAACCGGGCAACAGCGTCCGCACCATCATCTGCACCTGTTCCTTTCCGGCAGCGCCTGTCCCCACAACAGCCTTTTTGACCTGGGACGGCTGGTATTCCGCCACGGGAATACCCCGACGCGCCGGAACAAGAAGGGATACCCCGCGCGCTTGCCCCAGTTTCAGGGTTGAATGAGGATTCCGGTTAACAAAGGTCTCTTCCACAGCAGCCTCATCCGGGGTCCACTGATCGACAACATCCGACAGCCCTTCAAAAAGGCAGGCAAGGCGTTCGGCAAGCGACCGGGAGGCATCGGTATGAACCGTGCCATCAGCAAGCACACGCATACGGTTCCCGGCAACTTCGATCACACCCCAACCGGTGTGACGCAGCCCGGGATCAAGGCCCAATATCCGGATTGTCATCGCACCACCCCCGGGTACCACATGGTATCAATCAAGACATGCCATGACCGCATCGGGAATATCTTCGTTGGAGAAAACCCGCTGCACATCATCATTATCTTCCAGAATATCCAGAAACTTCAGCAAGCTGCGTGCACCGTCTTCATCCAACGAGACCGTATTCAGGGCTTTCCAGTCCAGTCGGGCGGCTTCCGGCTCTCCCAGAACCTGCTCAAGGGCAGCACGAACCGCCCCCAGACTATCAGGGGCACAGAAGATCTCATGCTCCTCTTCAGACGAAACCACATCGTCGGCACCCGCCTCAACGGCAGCTTCCAGCACATCATCCGGTGATCCCACCGACGATGCGTAGACAATGTAACCAACACGATCAAAGTTGAACTGCACCGGGGTCAAGGCCCCACCATGCTTGGAAAAGACAGCCCGCACATCAGAAGCGGTACGGTTCCGGTTATCTGTCAATGCCTCAACGATAACAGCAACATTGCCCGGCCCCATGCCTTCATAGCGTACCTCTTCATAATCCTCCCCGTCCGCACCGGACTGGGCCTTTTTCAGAGCACGTTCTATGTTATCCTTGGGCAGGGAGTTCTTGCGGGCATCCATAATCGCAGCACGAAGGCGCGGATTGCCTTCTGGCTCCGGCCCGCCGGTTCTGGCAGCCACATAAATTTCCTTGGCCAGCTTGGTAAACAGCTTGGCGCGCTTGGCGTCCTGTGCACCCTTGCGGTGCATGATGTTCTTGAATTTGGAATGACCGGCCATGGTATCTTGATATCCTGGAACTGAAACAGAAACTCGGGATCTGTACGGCGACCCCGCCAAAACCCCGGCTCTGCCCGGGCAGCTGTCACGCTGCCTCTTGGCACGAACGGCGCACTATGGCAGGACTACCCCCTGAAAGACAAGGGCCAGAACACCGTTTTCAGGGTGTTTCCCTATCAAAAACAGGCATGGCTGACTGCAGCCGCCCACCGATCCTGATTGGATGCACAGACACAGCCAAGCCCGTACGATCATCTGTCTGAATGACAACGCCACACACAGTTGCATCCCCTGTCGCGGGGGAAAGCTTGTCGGTCGGCATCTTGCGCACAAAGCGAGACACAGACACGTCTTTTTTCATACCGATGACAGAGTCATAATCCCCGCACATACCCAGATCCGTGATGTAGGCTGTACCACCCGGAAGAATCTGGGCATCAGCGGTCGGAATATGGGAATGCGTCCCCGCAACCAAGGAAGCACGTCCGTCACAGAAATGCCCAAGAGCCATCTTTTCGCTGGTTGCCTCGGCGTGAATGTCCACAATCACGGCATCAACACCGCCCCCAAGACGAAACCGCTCCAACTCTGCATTGACAGCTGCAAAAGGATCATCCAGCGGATCCATAAAAAGGCGTCCCATGCACTGGACAACCAAAACCTTGCGCCCCGCTGCCGTTGTATAAAGCATGGCCCCACGCCCCGGGGTCCCGACAGGATAATTGATCGGACGCAGGATCCTAGGTTCCCGATCAATATAGGCGATCATCTCCCGCTGGTCCCAAGCATGGTTGCCCAAGGTCAGGGCATCAGCACCACTGGCAAAAAAGTCCTGGGCAATACCCGCTGTCAGACCAAAACCGTGAGCAGCATTCTCAGCGCACACGGCGACAAAATCCAGCCCAAGGCTCCTGCGTAAATCCGGAATGACTTGGCAAGCCTTTTCGCGCCCGGCCCGCCCGACAACATCCCCCAGATACATCAACCGCATACGCTGGAACCTCTCTCGTTTCTTCTACTCATGACAGTCCGGACGGCCCTGTCAAATCCAAGCGACAAAAGCCTGCCTCCGTTACCCAACCATCTAGGACAATGTCGTGCGGTTCGGTTGGCAGAGCGTCAACCCTTTGACACTCCCACGCCACAGCAAAAGCAGGCACCCGTGAACCGGGGGCAGACAGCCCGGGCAGCGTCCGGTCATAAAAACCGCCGCCATACCCAAGACGCGTACCGGATCCTGTAAACCCGACAGCCGGAACCAGAACCATACTAGGAACAACAGACGGACAAGACGCCGGGGGATGACGGGTTCCCCACAGGCCTTCTTCCAGAGGATCCCCGGGTCGCCATCGCCGGAACACAAGAGGCTGGTCACGACCACATACAACCGGCAGCGCCAAGACCCGACCCGCAGCAGCGACACCGGCAATGGGGTCCGGCTCCCCCCTCATGGGGACATAAGCCGCAATAATATGGTCAACAGGGCACTCAAGGAGAAGGCGCGTGACAGAACCAGTCAAAGCCGATCCAGCAGCCAAGGCTGCTCCGGACGCTACAAAATCATCGCGCCGCTGCAACAGAGCACGACGCAACAGGCTCTTGTCCTCGGAACAACGGCTCACGTACCCATAATCCACGCTGAAGGCCAGAAAGGCACGATCAGAAACATCGTACATATTAAAGACGGACCCGCACAGACGCACGGGCCCGGACAAAAAGCAATCAAGAGGCGAAGCCACCTTGGGCCGTTGGCAAAGCGCAACCTCCACTAAGGCCGCGAGCACAAAGTGGGACCCATGATACTGCAGCCACAGCCACAACAGGGACAGGCCCCTTTCTAAGATTATAGCCCCCGGGAGTAGTGCAACCTGACGAGCCGGGCAGCTTCGCACAACCTCAGTCTAGGAGACCAGAAGCGTTTGCGCAACTGTTTCCACACGTTTTGCCATGTGCTCAATTGCGCTGACAAAATTCTCTTCACTCAAACGCAGGGTAGACTGCTCATCGCGCCTTTGCTCAAGGTGAAGACGGGCTGAATCCAAGGCCTGACGCGCTTCTTCAAGCTGTGCACGCAAGACGTCTCTCTCTTGCTGCATCGCACACAAGCTGGCCTCCAAGGCCTTATGCGCCGACAAAGCAGCGTCACGGTCGGCCTCCAGACGATCCCGGACGCCCACAACCCGCCGGATTTCCTGATCCGCCTCCAGCGCGATATGCTCGGACATCTCCTGCGCCTTGTCACGGGCCTCAACAGCCTCCTCAAGACTTCGGACAAGAGCATCCCGCGCCTTGGTGGCTTCGCGAGCTTCATCCGCCAACAACAGCGATACAAGAACCATGACCAGTTCATCGGAAACTGCGCCAGCCTCATTGGCCAGCGCCCGGGCACGACGATCAATATCACGGCCAAGCAGTTCGACCTCTGCCTCCTGTCCGTCTTCGCACCCAACGGTATAATGACGGCTGTTGATCGTCAGCGTAACCTTGGCCATGGGCCTATACCTCCAGTACAGCGCGCAAGCGGCTGATTGCGGCGTCTATGCGCCCGGATGCCTGCTGGCTGGTCAACTGTAACGCTGCATAATCGGCACGCACAGCTTCCAGATCAGCGCTCAGACGCGCAACCTCGCTGCTGTCGCACGCTCCGGCAGCCTTCAGGCCGGCCTGCTCAAGGGCGGCCACCGCATCATCAAGACGGCCGAGGGCCTGTTCAATCCGGCTCGACATAGACATCCTCATTGGGTTTCAATACACTGCACAGCCGCTGTGCATACGGCGGCACAGAATAGGCACCACCCGGGCACCGGTCAACATTCTTGCCTCTTGCCCTGTCCAGCTTGTCCGGAGACACCCCGCTGTCACCCCCCACCCCCTTGCGCATGATCGTCCACGGACGCGACCACATCCGTGCAGCCCTGCACGCGCAGCGCAGCCTGGGAAACCCTCGCGTCCTAGAGTTCTGGAGCCCACCAGATGCCATCCGGTGGCAAGGTCCCCGGTGGCTCTGGCTTCTCTGCCTGACCGAAACAACCGGGACCCCCCCGGATCGGTGGACTCTAGTGCTGGACTGCGGTGATGCAGCTGGGATGGCACTCACAGCCCTACGCGATGGAATCCCTGCTATAGCCGTCCACAGCCTGCACGCAACAGCAACCAGAACCCTTGAAGCCGTAGCCAAGCAATTAGGGCAGCGATTGACCCTAGATTATCCAGAACGCCTAGATCTGGGGCTGTGCACAGATGCAGATTATGCATGCAAAGCATTGCTCCGAGGAGATCGTGACGCTATCAAGGGGGCACTTTGCACCGGCCCGCGCCGGCCCCTCAACCTCCTGCAGGAACCCTAATGGTCGCCTTTTCACACGAATGCCGCCTTTACCTTGTCACGCCACCAAACCTGCACGATGTGCCGCGCTTTGCCGAGCGACTCAAATCAGCCTTGGGCGCCGGCGATGTTGCAGCACTACAGCTGCGCATGAAAACAGCGGATGATGCGACCGTTTTACGGGCAATCGAGCAGCTCATGCCTGTTGCACAGCAGCACGATGTTGCCTTTATCCTCAACGACAGACCGGACTTGGCCAACCAAGGCGGGTGTGACGGTGTCCACGTCGGGCAGAATGACAGCAGCTGCACAGAGGCACGCCGGATTATGGGATCTGACCGAATCGTGGGTGTCACCTGCCACGACAGTCGCCATCTGGGCATGCTGGCGGCCGAAGGCGGAGCCGATTATATCGCCTTTGGGGCTTTCTACCCGACGCAGACCAAAGAACCACCAGCCATGGCTGACGCATCCTTGCTGCGCTGGTGGCAAGAAACCATGACCCCACCCTGCGTGGCCATCGGAGGTATAACACCGGACAATGCCCGTCCACTGGTTGAAGCCGGCGCTGATTTTCTGGCCGTATGCAGTGGCGTATGGGACTGGCCGGATGGACCTGAGGACGCGATCAGGAAGCTGAACCAGATCATGACCCCCTGAAAGGACAGATCAGTCAACCTCGGCCCATAGCACATCGGTGATGCGGCTGGCCCCGGCCACCGCCATCACCAGCCGGTCTACCCCCAAGGCAATACCCGCACATTCTGGCAAACAAGACACCGCATCCATAAAGGCTTCATCAATCGGGTAGCGTACGCCATACAAGCGCTGCTTCAGCTCCATATCATGCTCGAAACGGCGGCGCTGCTCCGCAGCATCGGTTAGTTCGCCGAATGCATTAGCCAGCTCCACCCCGTTCAGATACACCTCAAAACGCTCACACACCCTGGGATCCGCGACTGAACGCCGCGACAACGCCGCCATCGATGCCGGCCAATCATACAGGATGACGGGGCCATCACAGCCCAGAGAAGGCTCTATACGGTCCAGAAAGATGTGAAAGAACACATCATCCCAGCGATCACCAGCCCCGGTATACACACCGATACGGGATGCTTCTGCACGCAAACAATCCGGTGGCGGAGCGGGATCAGACGGATCCGATACTGTCGACAGCAGATCGATACCAGCATAACGAAGGAAAGCATCCTGGACCGTCAGCCGGGAAACCGGCTGAAGGATGCCGACGGCCGTAAAAAGCTCCTCGACATCAACCATCAGATCCGTGTAGCTGGCCTGCGCACGGTACCATTCTAGCATTGTAAATTCTGGATGATGAGTATCAGATCGCTCACCATTACGGAAAACACGGGCAATCTGGAACAGACGCGGAAGGCCCCCTGCCAGAAGCTTTTTCATGGCAAATTCGGGGCTTGTATGCAGATAGAATGTCCGCTCCCCACCATCCGGATCCTCAAGAACCGTACGAAAGGCCTTCAAATGCGGTTCCAGACCCGGCGAACACTGAAGGGCCGGCGTTTCCACCTCCAGAAAGTCCCGGACCGCAAAAAAGGTGCGGATATTGGCCATAATATTCTGGCGAGCCCGCAGAAAAGGAAGCCGGCGCGCCAACGAATCGGCGTCCCACCAGCGTGGAAGCGATGATCTGTTCTTATCCTGCATCATAAGCGCACCTGATATAGCAATTGAAGAAACAATGCCAGCTCTGTTGCCAGAGGCGCCACGATCTGATAGGAAGCCCGCTGCGATCTGTGACCAATTCTCCTTGAAACAGCTTTCAGAAGTTTACACATGAAGATTAACGCCAACCTGATTCGCCCCGGCATGGTCATCGAACACGAAGGCCGCAGCTGGAGCGTCCTGAAGACCCAGATTGTGCAGCCAGGAAAGGGCGGCGCCTTCATCACCGTGGAAATCCGGGATGTCGATACCGGAAACAAGTCCAACGCACGCTGGCGCACGGCTGATACCGTGGAAAAGCTGGATGTCCGTCAGATTGACTGTACATACCTGTTCCAGGATGAATCCGGCTATAACTTCATGGACAAGGAAACATTCGACCAGTTCCCGCTGCAGTCCGACTTGGTCGGTGAAAAGGGCGGTTTTCTGCAGGATGGCATGGATGTGGTTATTGACCTGATCGAGGGCAAGCCCGTATCCGTGAAGCTTCCTAACTCGGTCGTCTTGGCCGTTGTGGAGTGTGAGCCCGTCGTCAAGGGGCAAACAGCCTCTTCATCCTACAAGCCGGGCATGCTGGAAAACGGAATGCGGATCATGATTCCACCGCATATCGAGGCAGGCACCAAGGTGGTTGTCAACACCGAGGAATGCTCCTACGTAGAACGCTACAAGGGATAAGTTCCAGAAAACCCCGAGCCGGTTACAGCGCGTAGCGCTCCGGGGCAGCAAGGCTTTGTGGCGGGTTTTTGTTGCTGTGCAGCATGCCCGCCTGACTTTTTTGAGGGAACCTTTCAGGCAATGGCTCTTCGCTCTCCTGTACTCAATGTCATGGTTATGGCGGCTGAAAAAGCCGGACGAAAGCTGGTGCGCGACTTTGGCGAACTTGAGCAGCTTCAGGTCTCGATCAAGGGCGTGGGCGACTTCGTATCAGCCGCAGATCTCAAGGCCGAGAAGATTTTGCGTGCAGAACTGTCCAAGGCCCGGCCCAGCTTCGGCTTTCTGTTGGAAGAAGGCGGCGTTGTCGAAGGCAGTGACACCGAACACCGCTGGATCATCGACCCACTGGATGGAACAACCAACTTCCTGCACGGTATCCCGCATTTTGCCGTTTCCATTGCGCTCGAGCGTGCGGGAGAGGTTGTGGCAGGCGTAACCTACAATCCTATCACCAATGAACTCTTCACCGCCGAAAAAGGGGGTGGCGCGTTTTTCAACGACAGACGTCTGCGCGTCTCCGGTCGCAGGAAAGCGGATGAAGCAGTCCTTGGAACCGGCATTCCTCACAAGGGGCGCGGGGAACACCCCGTCTTTGTGCGACAGCTGCAGCGGATCATGAATACGGTGGCCGGGGTGCGGCGCATGGGATCCGCGTCCTTGGATCTGGCATGGGTTGCAGCCGGGCGCTTTGATGGATTCTGGGAAGCGCACCTGTCTCCTTGGGATGTAGCCGCGGGCGTTCTGATGGTACGGGAAGCTGGCGGGTACGTCAGCTCGCTGGACACCACTGCCGACCCGGTTGCATCAGGCAATCTTCTGGCGTCAAACGAACCTCTGCACCATGGTCTCCTTGCCCTGCTCAAGGAACCCGGCTCCAGCGGATCAGACAAATCATAATTCCGCCACGCTCACGAAGCCTGCCTAGGTTGCAACCTGATTGCAGCACACGGAACAGGTGATATAGTCTCTGGGAAAGAAGCGACAAGCTGCCTGACAATCCTGTTGCAGCTTGCCGTTTCTTCTTTGGCAACCGCCGGGAGACTGCCTCGTGAAGCGTGCAATCACCTTCTCACCCCTGCCCTTGCTCAGACTATCCCTAGCCGCAAGCCTGCCCGTACTGCTGTCGTTATCGGCTCATGCAGGGGCCACGGATGCATCCTCCCGCCCCGCTGTTTTTGTAGATCTCAAGGCCCTTGATGCCTTTGGCCCACCGCATACCATTTCTGATACATCATCACTTGCGACAGAGCCGGCAAGAAAAGTACGCCGCAACCTGCCGAGCAGGCTTCACGTCCCTCCCCCTGTTCACGACAATCTGCCCACGCAGCCAGAACAGCCCTTGGCAGAAAAAAAAGCGGGAGGAGAGAAAGCTCCGGAAACAAAAAAGGGTCACCACACGGCAACACCGTCCCTGCCCGCATTCCTACAGGCGGTTACACCCCCGGCTCGCACAGAAAAACGGGATGTATCGCCTGCATCTCTTAAAACCAGCAAAGAACCGTCTGTGAAGGTTACAGAACCGGGAACGGATCCACTTGCCTTTGCACCTGCAGCCTTGTCCCTTGCCTTCGAACCCGATGAAATTACCCTGCCCGAAGCGGCAAAAACACATCTGGATACGTTGGCTCGTGACATGCGGAAAAAAAAGAAAACCAGTGCACGGCTGATGGCTTATGCCAGAAAAGACCCACACAACCCATCGCGTGCACGCCGGACATCGCTGGCACGAGCCTTGGCCATACGCTCGTATCTGCTGGAAAAAGGCATTCCGTCAAACCGGATTGGCGTACGTGCTCTTGGCGGGCAAGCACCGGACGGAAGAGAAGACAGGGTTGATATACTTCTGGCTGGATCATAGGTATCATGCATACAAGTGTTGGATTGTTGCTGAATATGAGGCCCCCTAGCATGCGCATGACCCGTCCCCGCCGTTTCCTGGTCCGCATGAGTGTCTTTCTTGCTGTTGTAGCCGGTGTTGGGACCGTTCTGACGCCTGCCGTGCTCCCTTTTTTTATGGCTAGCCCTGTTCTGAACGGCCTGATTATCGGGGTTATTTTCGCGGGTATTATCATGAACCTGCGTGAAGTCACAACGCTGGGACCGGAGCTGGAGTGGATCGAACGATTCCGGCGCGATGAGACTGCCGCATCCAGTGAAGCTGTATCACGGGGACCGCGTCTGCTTTCCCCCATGGCAACCATGCTCCATGAACATAAGGGACGCGGGCGCTTCACCCTTTCAGCACCGGCAATGCGGTCTCTGCTTGATGGCATTGCATCGCGTATGGATGAAGCGCGCGACCTGTCCCGCTACTTTATCGGGTTATGCATTTTCTTGGGACTGCTGGGCACATTCTGGGGTCTACTGCAAACGGTCGGCGCGATCTCCGATGTGATTGGGTCGCTGGAAATCGCAAGCCAGAGCGATACAAGCATTGTGTTTTCAGCCTTGAAAACAGGCTTAGAGCAGCCCCTGCAAGGTATGGGAACCGCATTCTCATCATCCCTGTTTGGGCTGGCCGGCTCACTGATTCTGGGGTTTATGGACCTGCAGGCCGGGCAAGCCCAGAATGCCTTTTATAATGATCTGGAAGAATGGCTGTCGCAGATAACCCGCCTGACCTCCGGCGTTATTGGGAGCGAGGGCGAGCAATCGGTTCCAGCTTATATCCAGGCCCTACTTGAACAGACCGCCGAGAGTATAGACGAGCTACAAAGAACAATTGCCCGTGGCGAGGAAGGCCGAACATCAGCTCTGACGTTCCAACGGGAACTGGTCGAGCGCCTTCTGACGCTGACAGACCAGATGCGGGCTGAACAGCAAGTCCTGCTAAAAATGGCCGAAAGCCAAGTGGATATGAAGGGCCTGATACGGTCCTTGGCAGAAACCATGGAAAAGGCGCCCGGAAGCCAAGATGACCATGGGCGTACCTACCTGCGCAATATTGATATAACCTTGGGCCGTATCGCCGATGAAGGCGCACGAGGACGGGAAGAGGCCGTACGGGAAATAAGGAACGAGATCAAACTATTGGCAAGGACAATTGCCAATCTTACCGATGAAGCCCGCCCATAGCATCCTTGACTGGACAGCCTGCTGATGACACGTCGATCCCGCCAGCGCACCATTGATATCTGGCCCGGCTTTGTTGATGCCTTGGGCAATCTTGTCATTATCTTGATGTTTGTCCTGCTGGTTTTTGTTCTGGCCCAATTTTTCCTAGGACGCAGCCTGTCAGGCAAGGAAGAGGAAGTGAACAGCCTAACAGCCCAGATTTCCAATCTGGCTGAGGCCTTGAAACTGGAACAACAGGCTGGCGCGCAAATGCGGGCCCGTATTGCAACACTGACGGCCGAGCTTGGAACGGTTTCAAGCCGTGCCCGTGAGCTGGAAGATCGCAACCAAGGGCACAGCTCGCTCACAGCCCAGCTGACAGCTGATATTGAAGCGCTGGAGGCTCTTCATAAAAAGCTGGAGCAGGAAATTGCGGAAAAGGACAGGCAGCTGGCAAACAACAGCGGCCAGTTAACTGAACAGACACGTCTGGCGGAACAGGCCCGAACACAGGCAGCCCTGCTGCAACAGCAGCTTGATACATTGAACGCTGAAATGGCCAAACTGTCACAAGCCCTGGAAGCCACAGAAAAGATCAATCGTGAGCAGCAGGTTCAGATCTCGGATCTCGGCCGCCAATTGAACAGGGCACTGGCAACACGTGTTCAGGAACTGCAAAAATACCGCTCTGAATTCTTTGGCCGCCTGCGAGAGGTACTGGGGGACCGCTCTGACGTTCGGATAGAGGGAGATCGCTTTGTCTTCCAGTCAGAAGTCCTGTTTGCCTCTGCATCGGCCGATCTGGAAGACAGCGGTCAGGACAAGCTGCAGCGATTGGCCACAACACTGATCGATATTGCCCGGACAATCCCACCGGAAATCAACTGGATCCTGCGCATTGACGGCCACACAGACAGCGTGCCGATCAACACAGCCCAATTCCGTTCAAACTGGGAATTGTCATCAGCAAGGGCCATATCCGTAGTCAATTTTCTTATATCCCAAGGCATTGATCCCCATCGCCTTGCGGCTGCTGGCTTTGGAGAGTACCAACCCTTAGATGCAGGACAGACACCACAAGAACGTGCACGGAACCGGCGCATAGAAATAAAACTTGACCAAAGATAGAACGTGTTGATCTACCGGTGAGATATTCTGTGGATTATAGGCTTGCATGCCCGGAACAATGGCGGTATACAGTCGCCTCGTTTTTTGGAGAGCAAGGGTCATGAAAAAGGACATCCATCCTGAATATAAAGAGATCACCGTCATCATGACGGATGGTTCCGAGTTCAAGACACGTTCGACCCTGAAGGCTGATTCCCTTCGTCTTGACATCGACCCGAAGTCTCACCCCGCTTGGACCGGCGTGCACCGCCTTGTTGACAGCGGTGGACAGATTGCAAAGTTTAACAAGCGCTTCGCAGGCTTTGGCCTCAAGAGCTGACGTGAAAAAAGAAGGCAAACTGCCTTTCTTATTAATAGCTTGGAAAACGTCCGCTTTTGCGGGCGTTTTTCCTTTTCCCAAGAGGCATATATCCGGCATGCTGCCGTAATTCGGCAGACAGCCGCTCCTCGTTGGGCACAAGTTCTTGTGGAGTTCCGGTTTGGCTCTCCTCTTGTGATCAGGTAGAATTCAGCTAGCTACCCCCTCAATACCTTGCCAAAACAGACAAGTAGACGCGATAGATGGCCGCTGTAACAAACTATGAGATTTACACGCAGGACGGACGAGGCAATTGGACTTTGCACGCCCGCTATCCAGGCCGTGACCGCGAAGACGCTATGGAAGAGGCAAAGGAAGTTGAACGACTGAGGAATATTCCAGTCCGGGTTGTCAAAGAGGTCTACTATCCTGAGAACAACACCACAGAAGAGAACATCATCTATTCCGGCCGCGTCAAACCAAAACCGGAAACATCGGGATCCATGATGAAATCCGGCGTGGCGCCAGTCCGTCATTCCCATGGGGGTCAGTCAACATCCCCTACCAATACGCGGAGCAGCAGCCCACAATTTGGGAAACCCGCCAACAAAACAGGGGATTTCATTTTTCGACTGTCGATGGTGCTGCTTCTATCCGGTCTGATTGCCATTGTTGCAACGGGCATCACCTCTTTGGTGATGAAACAAGTTGCCCAAAGCGGTCTTCCCGTCGAACACGGGACACAGTCCATTGTTCTGTTCGGGGTTTTTGTGGGCGTCTTCCTGCTGGGTGCGGTGCCGCTGATTATGACCTACGTGCCACTGGATGCCCTTGGCGGGGATAACAGTGGGAACAGGAAGCTCACCCCCCCCCGCAAGGCCGCTCCACGTGGCTCATCACGCAGCGCAACAGAAGCCTTGGCTGAACGCGTTGACAGGGCACCCGACTCACGCCCCGAAAAAATAGAAGGGTCCAGCACGAGCAAGGGCGACATACTGGAGGCTCTCCTGCCAGAAGACGAAGCCGAATGGCCAGCCCTGAAGGCAAGCGACCCTAAGAAAGCGCCCCAGAAGAAAAAAAAGAAGAAAGCAGAGGACAAGCAAGCTACACAGACCGGGAAAACAGATACAGCATCATCGGAACAGTCGCCTGCAAAGGCTGATATAGCAGGAGAGCCACAGGCCCCCTCCCCCACTTTTGACAAAGCACGCTTGGAATCCATGAAGTTCTTGGGCTCTATTATTGAGTCCATCAAAACATCTTACCCCAATCTGGATGCCTACAACCGCTTTGGCCTTAATCTTTACCTGTGCGGCGCGTGCGAGCACTTGGCCCAATCCCAGTCCCTGAGCAAGAAAGAGAAGGAAGAACTGAGCACGCAGGCTCTGGAGATTATCGGAACCAAACCGGAGCAAGCCCGGCAGATGATCCAACGCCTTGATACCTATCGGCAGGAAGCGCGGTACCGCACCATGATTGCAGCCGGAATCAGCGCCATGCGCGCTCATCTGTCAAGCGACTCAGATCCCCTGCATGCACTGGGTGGTGTGATGAAGCAGTGGAACACACCGCAGACGCAACAGCTCAGCACCTCTGGCGTTACCATCCTGTTTACTGACATGGCCAATTCAACAAGCATGACCCAAGAACTGGGTGATGCCGCAGCGCAGGATATCATACGTGCACATAATACCATTGTGCGCAATGCGTTGCTCATGCACAGGGGCAAAGAAGTCAAGCATACAGGTGACGGCATTATGGCCACATTTGATGGTGCGCTGGATGCTGTTCAAGCCGCGATCAACATCCAAGAGAAAGCTGCTGAACATACTGCCAGATGGCCACGCCTTGCTCTGAAGCTACGCATCGGAATGAACAGTGGTGATCCAATTGTCGAAGAGAATGACTACTTTGGCGCAACGGTGCAAATTGCCGCTAGGGTATGTGCCTGCGCGGGTGTCGGTCAGATATGGCTAGGAGAGTCGACCAAAGCCCTCATTCCCGATAGCACTGATCTTCTAATCAGCTCTCGCGGGGCGCAGGAACTCAAAGGTGTTCCTGATCCCGTTGAACTGTTCGAAGTCTCCTATGACCAAGGAACGGCTGGACAGCCCCAACCTTCGGGGAGCGGTGAAGGAAATACCGGTGGGCAACCACAGGCCTGAAAAGGCTACCGTCTGCATCTGATACAGCAGCGCCTATTCTGGTAAAACAAAAAAGCCTCTTCATGGCGAAGAGGCTTTTTCAATGGGGCGAGTGACCGGACTCGAACCGGCGACCCCCTGGACCACAACCAGGTGCTCTAACCAACTGAGCTACACCCGCCATTGTCGGAGGACGGCTTTGTAGTCCGTCTTACAGCCTGCGTCAAGCAACCTTTTTACTTTCGATGCCAAACCGCAATGGCATCATAAAAAAACAGGAATGATCAGGAACCCGTAACAGGACGACGAAGAATCATGTAGACGCATCCATAGCTCCCGGCAAAGAGACGTCGCATTGCAATCTCATCACGAACACCCGCAATAACAGCAGACAAGGTTTGATCCGTACAGGCGTCAGCCTCCAGATCCTCCACCCGCCTTTCTAAAGGACCGTAATAGTCCAGCCACCATCCCTCTTCGGGTAGAATCTCGGCATGGACAAACGAATACCCGGCTCCCATTCCCAGAACCATTGCAGACGAGACTGTTTGCATATCGGGATAAGCTGCCTTCCAGAACTGTTCGGCATCATGCGGAGGACGGGCGGTTAACCACATCCAGTCTGACAACACCAAGAAACCACCTGGCTTCAACAGCGACCACCAGGAATCTAGGGCATTCTCAAGACCAATCACATAAGCTGCCCCTTCGGACCAGACAACATCCAGAGACTGCTCTTCCAGACCGGATCCCACCATATCAACGGCCTGAACATCAATATGTTCTGATAATCCCGCTACAGCAGCGGATCGTTCCAGCTCTTCGAGGAAAGGACGGTGCAGGTCAACAGCAACAACACGGGCGCCTAATGTCTTGGCTAGGACAAGAGAACTGCGTCCATTTCCACATCCCATATCCGCAATTCTGGGAGAGTGAGGCAAACTTTTTCCCAGACGAAGCGCCAATGATTGCGCGAAACAGTCCAGACCTGGCCCCTGCCGCGGCAACCCCTCAAAGACGCGCGAAAACGCTTCAGCTGCCGGTATTTTATCCAGTACATCAACCATGCGAGGCTATCCTTTCCTTACAGGCAGACATACATTCGTACTCCACCCCTTATATCTCCGCACTTATGTTCCAAGATAACAGCAGGGCAGATGCTGCATGCTTGGCCTGCCCCGCAGCATCACGTCCGCCAACAACCGGCGCAAGGGCTACCGCTCCCTCCAGAAGAAGGGCAAGATCCCACCCCCGTGCATCTGCCTGACCAACCCCCTGCTCACCCAACCGTTCTGCAAACCATGGACCCGCCCAACGGCAGCGAAACACAGCATCACCGGCTATGCTGACGTCATGCCCGGAAAACTCCCCGACTGCGCGCAACAAAAGGTTCCCCTGCGCCCCTTCATCATCGAGCCAGTCCGCCAGGGCATCGAAGATTGCCAGAACTTCAGGCTGAGCCGGATCAGAACGTTCGACGACATGTCTATCTAGAAAGCTGCGGAATCGCTCATCACGACGCTCCAACACGGCACGGACCAAGGCATTCTTGGTCGGAAAATGTTTGTAGAAGGTCATCCTTGCAACCCCGGACTCCTGAACCAGTCTGTCCACGCCGGTGCCGTGAAACCCATAGCGATCGAAGAGTCTCTCGGCGACTTCTACCAAGGTATCACGTTTGAGTGACGGGCGTGCGGCATCTGTCCTCAATACGGCGGTACGACGCGGCATGAAATCTCTTCTCCTGCAATCGGGGGGATACGGATAATGGCACAACGCCTGTCCCTGTGACTTATCAGGCACAGCACGCTACGGCAACCCCGCCTTCACCAGAACCAAATACGACACTGTCAGCCCAGTACTACCAAACAACCATCTAATACCCCGGATCACCTTGTACCCCCTCAACAAACCAGTTCATGATCCTGATGCGGGCTTCTGTCAGACACTCCCCCTCCTTAACAACCAAGGCTCCGGCTTGATTCCGGACAGGACCACAAAAAGGAAAAAATGTTCCGCGCTGAAGGCCATCTTGCATCGCATAAACATCTCTGCGAGCCGCAGGGCCGACTGCTGCACTGAAGGGGGCAATCCGGATCATGTTAGACTGAACACCCCCAAGGAAAATACCAGGCTCCCACGCTCCATCCAGAACAGCCTGAACGCGATGGATATAGTAATCGCCCCAGTGATCCACTGTGGCAGTCAGCTGGCTATTGGGCCCAAACCGGCTCATATCAGAAGACTTGCCAAACACCATGACACCCCGCTCTTCGGCCAGTTGCACGACAACGGAGCTATCGGTATGCTGAATCAGAACATCAGCCCCCATTTCGACAAGACGCTCGGCCACAGCGCGCTCCTTGCCAGGGTCGTACCATGCGTTGACAAAAATAACCTTGACGACCGCATTAGGATTAAGCCTGCGCAAGGCAAGTGTGAAAGCATTAATACCGCGTATAACCTCCGGCACCGGTAATGCTGCGACATAACCAATAATGTTTGAACGTGTCACATGAGCAGCAATCGTCCCCAAAATGGCCCGTCCTTCATGAAAACGGATACCGTAGACAGCAACATTGGGTGCCGAGAAGTACCCCATCGCATTCTCGAACCGGGTATGCGGGAAGCGTGCTGCGACAGTAAGTGTAGGGTCCATAAAATCAAAGGATGCAGCAAAGACTAGATCGTATCCCTGACGGGCAAACAAGGACAGGGCATGCTCTGCATCCGCACCGGAAGGAACACTTTCAACATAAGATGTTATAACCCTGTCGCCAAAATGCTCTTCAACGGCACGCCGCCCCTGATCATGCTGAAATGACCACCCAAACGCACCAACCTGCCCAGGGTAAACAAAACCAACCCTGATAGGCCGACTATCAAGTGGCAGACCAAAAACAGAAACAGGAAAAAGAGAACAAGAAAGAATCAAGGCAAAAAGAGAAAAGTATTTCATAGCCGTCCTACAGGACCGGGATGACTGTATCACACAGTGAAAGCTGCTGCTTACGGGCAATCAATATGATCCGGTCGATAAAACAGGCAATGGATTAACAGAATATAGCGTTTTGAGGCAACGGCATCGTATATGAATATAGTGCAGGGAACATAAGAGACCGCTACCACATTGATACACCGGTGAACTAACCTCAATTCCAGAATCTGCGAAACAGCACCAAGAAAGAGATGGAAAGAACCATGGATGCAGAAGCCATAACAGACGCTGGATCTGGCCCTGTTACCTTGGATTCCGCGCTGTGGTATCAGATGGTAGCTCGTGTCTTGGGTCAAGAAGATGCGGAAAAAGCTCTCTCCTCCCACCTCCACGACGGCTTTTCTATCAAGCCGCTTTATGGCAGGCACAACACAGACGTTGCCGACATTACCCCACCGGGCTTTTCTCCCTTCATACGCGGAGGGGCAGCCTCCGGGGCAGTTGTTCATGGCTGGGATATCCAGCAAGAATTCAAGCATCCTGACCTTCAGGTTACAAACCAAGAGCTCCTTGAAGATCTGGAGAATGGCGTCACATCCGTCTTGCTGAAATGTGATGCCACGGCCCAGCGCGGAACAGACAAGCAACCAGTATCCACTGATGACACAATGCCCTGCGATGGGGTTTTGATGTTCACTGCAGACGATATGGATACAGCTCTGGCTGGTATTCTTCTGGAGGCTGTTCCTGTCACTCTGCAAATGGGGAATGGTGCATGGGCGGGGGCTGCCTTTCTGCAAGCCGTCTGGCGCAAGCGAGGTTTAGCTGCACATGAATGCAGCGGTTCCTTTAACATCGACCCGGTCGGAATACTGGCCAGAACCGGGCTTCTGATACAAGGTCATGAACAGGCTCTGAAAGACTTGGGCGTCTTCACGCGCAGAACCGTGCAGCATTTTCCTTATGTCGGTGTTGCTGCGGCGGATGGGACCATTTGGTCTGATGCCGGCGCAACCGATTGCCAGGAAATCGCCTGCGCCTTGTCTACGGCTCTTCTTTATTTACGCGCCATGATAGCTGCCGGGCTTGACGTAGAGGAGGCATGCTCCCGCATTTGCTTTGTCCTGACAACCGGAGCAGACCTGTTTGCAGGCATTGCCAAGCTGAGGGCAGCACGCATGGCTTGGGCCCGGGTTGCATCAGCCTGCGGTGCTTCCGGGCCGGCAACAAGCATGCGTCTTCGGGCCATAACAGCAAGCCGCATTTTGTGCCACCGTGATCCGTGGAACAATATCTTGCGCGCAACCCTTGCCGGAATGGCTGCCGTCCTAGGGGGAGCCGGCAGTATCACAACACTGCCTCCTGACGCTGCAAGCCAATTTCCATCCCGTGATGCACGGCGGATTGCGCGCAACATCCAGCATATCCTGCGCGATGAAAGCGGCATCGGACGTGTTCTTGATCCTGCCGGCGGATCTTGGTTCTTGGAAACACTGACACGACAGATGGCAGAAACAGCGTGGACGCACTTCCAGGAGCTGGAAAGACACGGGGGTATCCTGCCAAGCCTCCTTGATGGCTCTCTACAACAGATGCTGGATGCCGCGTGGGAAGCACAGACCAAGGCTATTGGCTGTCATGCAGACCTGATGACTGGCGTCAACCGGTTTCCTTCCCCTGACAGGCTATCCATGCCCGAGCAGGGCATCAATCATTATGCCCTGCGCAAGGGTGTGGCCGCGCGTCTACGCACTGTACCGGAAACGGTACAGGCCAACAGTCTGGATGCATTCTTCCACGCCGCAGAAACAGCCCGTCTGTCGGGGCTGACAGCATGGCTTGCCGGCGATCACCAACCAACAAGCCTTGCCCCACTGCCATGCCGTCGCGTAGCAGAAGAGTTTGAAAGTCTGCAGGATGCGTCTGAGCAAGCAGCCCGTACCGGGAAAAGACCAGCCATTCTTCTGGCGTATACGGAGGGATGTTCTGATGCCATGACTTTTGCCCGGCATGTCTTATTATCGGGTGGCTTTAACGTTGTGGAATGCGGGAGACCTGAGTCCGTTGATGCCATAACAAGCCGTCTTGGCGCACATCCCAAGCTTGATGTATGCCTGTGTACAAGCCCAGATCTATGGCCATCCTTGTCTGAACGTATACGCCGGACCGGAATTAGGCACATCACCGCCGTGACGGAGACACATATGGACTGGCCTGGTGCAGATACCGTTCTGTCCCGGACAAGCCACGCTCCGGACTTCCTGCGGGCCTGCCTCCAACGCGCGGGAGCATGGCCCCATGTCATCCATTCCTGATTTCAGCACCCTTCCCCTTTATGAAGACGGGTCGTTACCCGGACATGCACAAAACGGCAATATCGAAACATGGGCCGAACATTTCGTGCACGAAGCAGGCTGCCAACCTGATCAAGCGGTATGGAAGACGGCAGAAGGCATCCCCGTAAAACCTCTGTACACGTCCTGCGACACAGAAGGACTGCCGTGCATTGACAGCCTTCCGGGCTTTCCACCCTTTGTACGCGGCCCCTATCTGACCATGTATGTCCAGCAACCCTGGACAATCCGTCAGTACGCAGGATTCTCGACAGCAGAGGAATCAAACGCTTTCTACCGCCGCAATCTGGCTGCAGGACAGAAGGGGCTTTCCGTCGCCTTTGACCTGCCGACACACCGCGGATACGACAGTGACCATCCACGCGCGGGCGGAGATGTCGGGATGGCCGGCGTCGCGATCGACAGTGTGCTGGATATGCGCATCCTATTCTCCGGAATCCCGCTGGACAAGGTCAGTGTCTCCATGACCATGAACGGCGCAGTTCTGCCGATTATGGCGCTGTACATTGTTGCCGCAGAGGAACAGTGCGTACAACCCCGGCACTTGTCAGGAACCATCCAGAACGACATCCTGAAAGAGTTCCTAGTCCGTAACACCTATATTTACCCGCCCGAACCATCAATGCGGATTGTCTCCGATATCTTGGCCTATACCGCGGAGCATATGCCGAAGTTCAACGCAATCTCTGTGTCGGGCTACCACATGCACGAGGCCGGGGCGACAGCAGACCTGGAACTGGCCTACACACTGGCCAATGGCATCGAATATGTCCGTGCAGGGCTGGCTGCAGGGCTGGATATTGATCAATTTGCCCCGCGCCTGTCCTTCTTCTGGGCAACAGGCATGAACTTTGCCATGGAAATAGCCAAAATGCGGGCGGCGCGCATGCTATGGTCTTCCTTGCTGGAACCGTTCAATCCCCGTCTGGACAAATCACGCATCCTGCGCGCGCACTGTCAGACATCCGGCTGGTCGCTGACGGCTCGTGATGTCAGTAACAATATCGTACGCACATGCATAGAGGCCTTGGCCGCAACACACGGACAAATACAATCCCTGCACACAAATGCCTTTGACGAAGCCTTGGCTTTGCCAACAGAAAACTCGGCCCGCATTGCACGTAACACTCAGCTGTTCCTGCAACAGGAAACCGGAATAACCCGAACCATCGACCCATGGGGAGGCAGCTTCTATCTGGAACGCCTGACACACGACCTAGCCCGGCGTGCACGGGAACACATAGAGGAAATTGAACGCGAAGGCGGCATGGCAAAAGCCATTGCAACGGGCCTGCCCAAAATGCGTATCGAAGAAGCCGCAGCCCGGACCCAAGCTCGCATTGACTCCGGCATACAGCCTGTTATTGGCGTTAACCGCTTCCGTCCTCTTCATGACGAAACAACCGAGGTTCTGAAAATTGACAACGCCGCCGTACGGGCCTGTCAACTAGAACGCCTGTCTGTCTTGAAGCATGAGCGTAATACCGCTGACGTAGAGCAAAAGCTGCAAGCCCTGACCAAGGCAGCAGAAGACAAAAGCGGCAATCTTCTGGCCTTGTCAATCGAGGCTGTCCGCGCAAAAGCCACCGTGGGCGAGATATCCGCAGCTCTGGAAAAAGTGTACGGTCGTTATCAGGGCAGCGCACGCGTTGTTTCCGGCATCTATTCCCGGGAGATCAGCGGGATGGACACAGTCTTTGAGCAGGTCCAGCAACAGGTCGAACACTTTGCAGCCCTTGATGGCCGCCGACCGCGTATTCTGATTGCCAAAATGGGGCAGGATGGTCACGACCGGGGGCAGAAGGTTATTGCCACGGCCTTTGCCGACCTTGGGTTTGATGTCGATATTGGCCCCTTGTTCCAGATGCCTTCAGAAACCGCCCGGCAAGCCGTGGAAAACGATGTCCACATGATTGGCGTCTCATCTCTTGCCGCTGGACACCTGACGCTTGTACCCGCCCTGAAGCATGAACTGGAGAAGCTCGGTCGCGGGGATATCCTGATCCTTGTCGGCGGCGTTATACCGCCACAAGACTTTGACGCTCTGTACAAGGCCGGAGCAGCCGCCATCTTCCCCCCCGGAACACAGATCAGCAAGGCTGCATCCACAATTCTGGACGCGCTTAACACGCAACGGGGATACGACAGGAAACCCTGAGATAGCGCTCAAAGCCCACCACACGACAGGAGCTATACCTTGAACTCATCGGGTCACCTGACCACAGATGACTATGTCACCGGCATACGATCCGGGGACAGGGGAATCATGGGACGCGCCATAACCCTGATCGAAAGCCGCGCCCCGCATCACCGCAGGGAAGCCGACGCATTGATATCAGCCCTGCTTCCCTTTTCCGGGACAGCCCTGCGCATGGGAATATCGGGTATACCGGGTGTCGGAAAATCAACACTTATAGAAACATTCGGAACGCTTTTGACCGGACGTGGGCTGAAGGTCGCCGTCCTGGCGATTGATCCAACATCTAGTCGATCCGGCGGATCTATTCTTGGCGACAAAACCAGAATGGAGAAGCTGGCAGCGGATCCCCTGTCCTTTATCCGACCCTCCCCCACATCCGGTCATCTGGGCGGTGTAGCCCGCACAACGCGGGAATCCGTTATCGTCTGCGAGGCTGCGGGGTATAATGTTATCTTGATTGAAACCGTGGGAACCGGACAGTCGGAAACCTGCGTCGCCGATATGGTGGATGTCTTCCTGCTGCTGATATTGCCCAATGCCGGCGATGAATTACAGGGCATCAAGAGAGGCATCCTAGAACTGGCTGATATTGTCGCCGTCAATAAAGTAGACAATCAGGATGATCCCGCTGCCCGGCAAACATGCCAAGATTATCGATGCGCCCTGAATATCGTGGGGCGTACAACACCATCTGGCTGGAAAACGCCTGTATTGCCAATCTCGGCCCTTCGTAATCAGGGCTTGGAAACACTGTGGGACACAATACAGGCGTATCACACCCTGCAAAAAAGCAGCGGCACACTGGAAGCTAGGAGACAGCAGCAAAAGCATGCCTGGATGTGGTCCCTGGTACAGGACCGTCTGGATACCCTGTTCCGCGAACATCCAGACGTCAGGCGTCGGCTTCCCGGCATCGAAGCTGATATCAGCCGGGGAACCCTTGACCCGTCAAAAGCTGCAGAAGAATTACTCTCGGCCTTTATCGCCTAACCCAGGACACATCAGGCCGCGCGCCTTCGCAAATCCTTCAGCGAAACCACCGAACAGACAGGCAGAACCTCTGCATCATCAACCAAAACCGGGGTTACTGATGCACATCCATTGAACCGGGTCATCAAGGCCGCAGAATAGGCACCAAGCCGACCAATCTCGATCCAGTCACCGACCTGAACATCCGACGGTAACCAGAATGGCCCCGGCATGGTATCCACACTGTCACAGGTCGGACCGTACAGATCAAACCCCTGCATGGATGCTGTCGAGAAATCACGAGAGGCGTTTCTGAAAAGCTGCATCGGGAAACAATTGCCAAGATACTTCAACTCGGCAAGGGAACCATACGTTCCTTCGTTCAGATAAAGCTTGGTATCACGACGTAATTCCACGCGGGTAATAACCGACGCCCCATCCGCAACCAAGGCACGACCTGGCTCGCAGTACAAACGGCAGCTTCCAGGGAGATCCAGCGCCTGAACCTCGGGAGCAATGGCATGGCAAAATAGCTCGAATTCAGGCTCTTCTCCTGTATAGATTCCGGGAAATCCACCACCAATATCCAAGACGGAGAGAGGCACGCCCGCAGCCTGAATAACCTGCCCACACAACCGAACCGCTTCGACAAAAGGAGCCGTATCAACACACTGCGAACCAACGTGGAAGGTGAGACCGGCACAATTCCCCGTGGACTGGATACGCTGAAGCAACAGGACGCTGTCCGCAACCGAGGCACCGAATTTTCCGCTGAGGCACATCATAGCCTGCCCATAGGGCATATCAAGACGAACAACCAGCGTCATATCCAGAGCATTATCCGTCGCAGCCAGAATTTTCTCCAGCTCATCGACATGATCGAGCGCAAACATACGGACGCCGTGCTCAAAATAAGCTTCACGCACAGCATCATGGCTTTTGACTGGATGCATGTAGTGACATTCAACCCCGGGGAAACGGGCTTTCACTGTGCGAAGTTCCGTAAGAGAGGCAACGTCAAAATGACGAATCCCACCTGCATACAAGGCATCTAACACAGACGGCGTGTGATTACACTTCACAGCGTACATCACATGCCCGGGAAAAGCCCCGACAAGGCGGGCCGCCCTGGCCGCAATAACGCGAGGGCGGATCAACATAAGTGGATCGCGTGGACGAAGTGTCCCCACTGCTTCCTGTGCGGAAGCATAAAGGTGGCTCATGGCACCTACTCCCAACCAAACCGGACCGGACGGGCACAAAACCCGATGGCGCAAATTCGATCGAAGAGCCGGTCGCCGTGCGTACTCGGAGAACGATGTTCGGTAGAGCAGCCGTGCTTAGGGCAATCTTTCGAGGCCCCTGTATGCCGACCCCGAAAGACGCCGTAAAGAAGAATCGTTACAAACAGCTAAAATTTTCTACACAGAACCAGAATAACGATATGAACTTGGTAAATAATCAACGATGCGTCAGGCGACGGATCCACTCCGGCAACATGAAAGCAGCCGCATGTATATCAACATTGTAATAGTCGGTCTGTATCGTGCTGTGGCGGAATCTCTCCTCCACCACATGCCTTGGGGCCGACCCCAAGGCCGTTCCACGTGATCCCCAGGTCAGGGCCATAAAGCCGCCGACATACGTTGGCGTTACGGTCAGGTAACAACCCGAGTGCGAAAATACCTGACGCAACTGAGCCAAGGTTCCAGAGAGTTCTTCGGGCTGGAAAAAGGGAACGCCATTCTGGAATACAACCACACCGGTGTCGGTCAGAGATTCTCGCAGCAGTTCATAAAATTCTGTCCGGAACAACACTTCAGCAGGTCCAATTGGATCAGGACGATCGGCAACGATCAGGTCAAAAGCCCCCCTATTCTCACCCTCCCGCATAAAATCAAAGGCGTCCCTCACATGCAGAGTAAAGCGTGGATGGTCAAAAACCCCCTTGTGGACAGAGGCAAGGTGCGTCTTGCACAAGGCAACAACACGCTCATCAATCTCGCACATATCAACGTGCAGATCAGGGTGCTTCAGGGCTTCCTCGGCCACGGCGCCATCGCCACCGCCAATGATCAGCACACGTTTCACGGTGCCCGTTTCCAGAATTGGCAGATGGGTCAGCATCTCGGAATAACTGGCTTCATCCCTTTCGGTAATCTGGACATTCCCGTCCAGCACCATGACGCGCCCGACACTGGGCGTGTCAAAAATCTGGATATGCTGGAAAGACGACCTTTCATCAGCCAGCATGTCACCTTCTATGGCCATTGTCTGGGCATAACCGCGGTGAAGAGTCTCGGAGAATATGCGGGTCATCTGCTGGGTCCTGCACGTGTGTCGGCCAAATATACCGGTGCAGGGATATAGGACACAGTACCGGAAAATAAAACCCCGAAAGAGAGGGATACAACCCTAGGGCCCCCCGGCACACCACCCGGACTCCCAGAACGCGCCTTCCTGCTGTCGCAGGACGTCACACAAAAACGGCATCATGTCATCGGCAGCCTTGATCACAGACCAAGGTGGATTGACAAAAACAAGACCGCATCCATTCAGACGGGACGGGAACAGATCAGGATAAACACAAAGCTCGACGAACCAGATCCTGGTTCCTGTCAAACTGGAAAGCGCTGCCCGGAACGCCCTGTGGCTGTCCGGGTCCTTGACAGGATACCAAAGAGCATAGGTCCCGCTGGCCCAGCGCCTCAGGCCATCTTGGACGGCACGCTCCATAAGCTGGAACTCGTCACGACGCTCGAACGGTGGATCAATCAGCACCAACCCCCTGCGTTCGGGCGGTGGCAACATCGCCTTGATCGCCGCATAGCCATCGCAAGCCTGAACCCGCACGCGCGGATCACGACCCATATTGGCCGACAGCAAAGCCACATCATCGGGGTGCAGCTCGCACAGGGCCAAACGATCATTCTGCCGCATGGTTTCGCGAACGATATACGGGGACCCTGGGTAAAAACGGTCGGTATCACCACCAATACGGCGCACAAGGTTACAATAGGAAACCAGAGGATCCGGAACAGCTGCAACATCCAGAAGACGCCCTATTCCCTCGGTCCACTCCCCGGTCTTGCCGGCCTGCGCACCCTGCAAATCATAAAGCCCGGTCCCTGCATGGGTATCCAGAACAAAGAACGGTTTTTCTTTCTGCTTCAAATGCTCCAAGGCTATCAGCAGAAAAGCGTGCTTGAAGACGTCGGCAAAGTTTCCGGCGTGATAGGCGTGGCGATAATTCATAAGCTTGACATGTCAGGAGGGAGCCAAGGAACACAGACATACAGTCCAATACCCTTAGCACCAAGGAAAAAAGCCTAGATCCCCATTTCAGAAAGCCCGACCAAGGCTTGGCGGATCACTTGACGACCACGCGTCATGACCATCTCCTGCCAATCGGGCGTATCCGGATAAAAGGCACGCCGCATAGCAGCCTTGACCACCCGTGTTCCCGGATCATGCCAGGACAGAGTCCGGCTGGTGCGATACAGCCCGTGATCTGCACGCAGGGCCGCAAAGACCTCTGCCCACGGCCAAGTCCCGAATTCCAGACCAAGCATACAACCACGTTCCCCAACAACGGGATGCCAGAAATAATCAGACAGACCATAGCGGGCAGGATGGGGTGTAGATACAGACAGCAGCTCAGAAACACTGGCCCCGAACCACAAGCGAGCCATGCGAGCCGCCCGTGACTCCGGAGAGTGCGCAGAGGACAACCCACCATAGCCAAAAGGACCGCAACCGCTGCGGACATCGACAATACACAGGCTGGCACGCCCCGCAAGATCATAATCCCGGACCAAGGATTCCAGAACAATGCGCGACCAGGATGGGCCAGAACCGCCATAGAACAAGCCTTCAGGATGGCTGTACTGACCTGATGCGAGAAGATGCTCTGCGACACCTCCCGTTTTGCTTTCGATAAAAGCCTTCAGATGATCATCTGCCTGAGCAAGAATTTTAGCATCCAGTGATGCCGGCACCACATCATCCGCCACGGTACTGTAAGCCGTGTCATCAGGCAGAGCCGAAGAGAAATCAATAAAGTTGCGATTCAAGTTTATGCCATCCTCGGTTACCTGCCGTAACCAAGCAAATCCCCATGGATTTATGGCGTGTATCAACATCACCGCACAACTGTCGGGCAAATGGCCGGGACCACCACCGGACAACCAGTCTGTCTGAATGGCAGATCCGCAAAACCCGTCAACACCATGGGTCGCCGATATCAACACCAGAACACGTCTTGCCGCACGCGGACCAGCCCATACCACGTCACAGGCCAACAATTCACCAAAGGGTCCTGTCAAGGCATGACGCCGGCTGTCAACGGACAAGCGCTCTCCCTCTGCAGCCAAGCAGAAATTACGCCGTGCCTCCTCGTAGTTTGCAGGAAAAGCAGCCAAGAAAGCAGGTAATGGATTCAGCTCTGCCTGTAACTGGTTCACCACACCCATTCCCCTGTGGAAAATAAAAGTAAACAGACAAGATAGAATAAAATTAGAAAGGATCAGATCATATAACGCATTTACAGCAACCACAAAAATTCTTTAACTTTGTCTTTGTTGCAGCCATGAATCGATGTCGTGAAGAATGTAAAAGGAAGAACGCATAAAGCGTTGTATCCAGCCTGATGTCTTCATGACCAGAGAGCCGGAAAGGTATCCGCAATGCTTGATCGTAGACTTACATGCTCCGCACTAAAGATTGTCGGCTTTGTCTTTACTGTCCTTGTATGGATGACTCCGCTTGCAGGACATACCCAGCCCTTGGCCAATGAAACCTGGGTCTACTCTGTCCTCAGGGATGGCAATCCCATCGGGACGCATAGCATTGCTTTCAATCGTCAGGGGGAAACAACCACTGTCCAGATCAAGACAGAGCTGGCCGTTCAGATCGCCTTTATCACAGCATTCCGCTATGAGCATGAGTCAACGGAAACGTGGAAAGGAAAGAAGCTGGCAAGCCTAGTATCAAAAACCAATGATGATGGCACACATCACAACGTCTCCGTTACAGCGGCCAAAAATGCCCTGAGCGTTACCGCAGATGGCACGGAGAAGCAGGTTCCAGCTGATATTCTTCTCCATAATCAGTGGAATCTGGATAACCTGACCCGCAAGACCCTGCTGTCCCCGTTTGATGGCAAAGTGCTAAACATATCCTTTGCAGGACCGACCAACGAAACCATCGAGATCAACGGCAAAAGCTTCGACACACGCCGCTACACCATGAGCGGGGATCTGGAGCGGACCTTCTGGTACAACACCAAGGGACAACTGGTCCGAACCGCGCTGAAATCACGCGGATCGGACATTGCGTATGAACTGCGTTAATCACCGGGGTCGGCGACGAAGCGCACGTATTGCAAAACGACCAGGGTGCAACGCCTCATACAAATCGGTATCTAGGGGCAAGGGGGAGCCATCACACAAGGCCCCCAATGCCTCCGCCAAAAGGAAAGCCGTCTGAAAGCCCCGGGATCCAAGGGCACCTAGGACATACAGGCCATCAATCAAGGGAGCCTGGGGGTACGAAGTCCCGGAGCGGCCATGATGCAGGTCGCGGTATGCTTCCTGCCAGTCCTTTACCCGAAACAAGGGCCCAACCATCGGCATGTGGTCGGCAATGGTCGCCCTCAGCGAAATTCGCCCGCCACACGGCTCCCTGCCCTGCCAACGATCTGCCACGGTCGGCACATGATTGCCAAGTAGATCAAGAGACCGGCGCGCATCATCGGCCCGTTCCATCGCCCAGCTGTTATCGCCAATATCAATCCATCGGTCATAGGTTGCCCCCAGTACCCGCATACGGCCCGCATCACCGGTACCAGATACAGCCGGGGACAGATACCCGCCAAAAGACAAGGCAACATCGGGTAACCCCGGAACCTCCGGCATAAAGGAAATATGCCCGCGGTTTGCCCGTACAGGCAGGTCAGCCTCCGGACAAAGACGGGGAAGATAAGGACCTGCCGCCAGTACAACAGCATCGGCTTCGATACCTGTTCCTTTCAGAAGCCATCCGGAGGCCGTTCTGTCCAAGGCCGTAACCTCACCCTGCACCAAGGGAATGTCTGCACTCAGGGCCTGACACACAGACAAGGGGCGGATGGACAAGGCATCGGGAAACCACAAGCCACCGGGCGACGAAGACACGCCGATACCGGCAAGGGCATGCGCCTCTACAGCATCAACCGGAACAGCGACCCCCGGCGGCAGGGTAGGAGCAAGAGCCGCCATTTTCCCGTATTCATCATCACTGCGGGCCACCGATAAAATACCCCGGCCAATCACCAGATCCGGCCACGTCTTTTCAAGCTCGGCCATAACGCGCAGGGTATGCAGGAAAGCCAAGCCATAAAAGCGGCCGTGTATACCCTGATCCAAGGTCAGGCGCGGCTTCAGCAAACCACATGGGTTTCCCGAGGCACCCTGCCCCACCTGTCCGGCACGATCAACCAAGATTGGATCAAAGTCGCGGCGTTTCAGGGCGGCAGCGGCACTACACCCCCCTATTCCCGCACCGATAATGGCAATGCGTGCTCCGGCACGCAAAGGAGCCGGGCGCCTAAACCAAGGATGCGGACAAGACGGTAATGACTGCTGCAAGACGGCTGCAATACATTCGCGCTTGCGCCCATAGCCTCGACGTTTCTCGACACGAAACCCCAAGGACTCCAGCGTACGCCGTACCGGCCCCGCAGCCGTAAAGCTGGCAAGGCGTGCCCCGGGCACAGACAAGGATGCAACAGATTGCAACACCTCGGAACGCCACATATCTGGATTGCGGGATGGCGCAAAACCATCCAGAAACCAGGCATCAACGCGGGCTGACAATCTGGCCAAAGCCGTACCAACCTCCCCAAACCGCAGGTGAAGACGCACCCTGCCCTCTGCAAACATCAGCACATGGGCACCCTGGAAAGCCCGGGGCCAAACAGCAACCAGTTGCTCTGCCAAGGGCGCAAGGGCAGGAAACGCAGACAAGGCGCGGCACAAGGCATCCTTGGGCAAGGGAAAACCTTCGACAGAAACATAGTCTAGAAACTGGCTGCGGGCAGGATCATCCAGCCACGCCTTCCATGTCAGCAGAAAGTTCAGACCCGTACCAAAACCAGTTTCAGCAATGGTATAGTGCGCCCGCCCTTGCCAGGATCGGGGAAGATCGCACCCGTCCAAGAACACGTGACGACTTTCGGCATCTCCGCCATCCACCGAGAAATAAACATCATCAAAAACACCGGAAACCGGCGTCTCGTCATCCCGCCAGACTAGACGGGGATCACCCAAGGTATCGCGCATAAGAACTCCGTTGCCTGCAACGGCCGCACCCTGCCACGAAACAGGCCGGGTGTCTTCCCCGGCCTGCATGATACATATTTTTCAGGGATGAGCCTGCAATCAGAGCCCAACCCACCAATAAAGAAAAACAAACAAGAAAATCCAAACGACATCAACAAAGTGCCAGTACCACTCGGCGAACTGGAACCCCAGATGCTTGGGGCCATCAAAATGGCCCAACAAGGCCCGCACCAGCATGACGCTCAGCATGCAAACCCCTATGAACACGTGAAAACCATGGAAACCTGTAGCCATATAAAACGTGGAAGGAAAAATACCCTCGCGGAAACTATATGTCAGAAGACCGTACTCCCACGCCTGAAACCCTAGGAAAACCAGACCGAGGGCGATACTAGCAGCCAAACCCGCCACAAGGCGCCACCGCTGCCGCAGGGCAATGCCACCCTTACCCCACATCAGGGTCAGACCGGATGTCACCAATATCAGAGTATTCGCCAGCGGAAGCCCGAAGGCATGCGCTGTTTCAATACCAGCAGGAGGCCAGACCCCACCAATAACGGGACTGAAATGCAGAGCATTATGAAAATAGGCCCAGAAGAACGCCACGAAGAACATAACTTCAGAACCGATAAACAAAGCCATGCCCATTTGAAGACCAGTTACCACCGGTGGGGTATGGGCCCTGTCAATACGGCTTTCCCGAATCACATCCCGCCACCATAGAACCATAGTCAACAGAACCAAGCCCAAACCACACAGCAGTATGAAAGGGGTCTCACCGTGCATATAGTCAACGCCACCCCATGCCATGACAAGGACCCCCAAGGAACCAAGGACCGGCCACGGGCTGGGATCTATGATGTGAAACGGATGGCTGCGGGCTGACGCGGCATGACTCATCACAAGACTCCTGATGACGTGGGGACAGGCATTCCATCCGGCTGATCCACAGGGAAAGAAGCTGCAGAATCGCTCTCTCCCTCAGGAATCCGGAAAAACGTGTAGGACAAGGTCATGGTTCCAACATCATTGACGTGTTGGTCCGAATCCATGGCTGGGTCAATACTGAACAGAACGGGCATGTCCATGGATTGACCTGGCTCCAGCCGCTGCTCCACAAAACAGAAGCATTCCTGCTTCACAAAATACTGGGCCGCCTTCATTGGTGTTACATTGAACGTGGCTGTACCCGAAACCGCTGCGGCGGATGTATTGGTTGCCCGGTAGTGCACCAGAACAGGTTCCCCCACACGGACAGTGACCTCCCGATCCAAGGGAACAAACCGCCATGGCATATCGCGGTTGATATTGGCGTCAAACCGCACCTTGACCAGACGCGCACCAATCTCGCCAGAGGCTTGACCAATACGGGGAGTTCCCTCCAGTCCGGTCAAGGCACAAATCATCCGATAAGCCGGAACTGCCGCAAACGCAACACCGATCATAACAACGGCCAAGCCAGCAAACAGGAGGGCAGCACGGATATTAGCCCGCCTGTGATCCCGCACAGCAGGATAGCCAAGTATCCGCGCTTCCCCCCCGCACATGGTCAGTGACCACCGGCCGGAGCAATATGCGGCGGGGTTTCAAAGCAATGCTCCGGCGGAGGGCTGGACAAGGTCCATTCCAAGGTGGTTGCCCCTTCACCCCATGGATTGGCTTCTGCACGGGCACCGGCCGCAAAGGTACGCCAAATAACCACCAAGAACAGAACTGCGCCCAAACCAGAAATATAGGAGCCTATAGAAGACACCATATTCCATCCTGCATAAGCATCCGGGTAATCAGGGATACGCCGTGGCATGCCGGAAATACCCAGAAAGTGCTGAGGGAAGAAGGTCAAATTGACCCCGATGAACATCACCCAGAACTGCACCTGACCAAGGCGTTCCGGATACTGGCGCCCGCTCATCTTGCCAATCCAGTAGTAAAAGGCCGCAAACATGGCAAACAAGGCGCCCAGAGACAGGACATAATGGAAATGGGCCACAACATAGTAAGTATCATGCAGGGAAATATCGACACCGGCATTGGCCAGAACAACCCCTGTCACCCCACCGATCGTAAACAGAAAAATAAAGCCGATCGCATACAGCATGGAGGCGGTAAAGCGAATGGAGCCTCCCCACATCGTAGCAATCCAAGAAAACACCTTGATGCCGGTGGGAACAGCAATGGCCATGGTAGCGGCCGTAAAATAGGCGCGGGTATTCACGGCAAGTCCGGTTGAGTACATATGATGTGCCCAGACCAAAAAGCCAACAAGGCCGATAGAAACCATTGCGTACGCCATGCCCAGATAACCAAACACAGGCTTTCTGGAGAACGTTGAAACAATATGGCTGATAATACCAAATGCCGGGAGAATCATGATATAGACTTCGGGGTGCCCAAAAAACCAGAACAAGTGCTGGTAAAGCATCGGGTCACCACCACCCGCAGGATCAAAAAACGCCGTACCAAAGTTCCGGTCTGTCAGCAGCATGGTCAGAGCACCGGCCAGAACAGGCAAACTGAAGACAAGCAAGAACGCTGTAACCAGCATAGACCACACAAACAAAGGCATACGGTGCATGGTCATACCCGGTGCCCGCATGTTGATGATTGTCACAAGGAAATTGATAGCCCCGAGGATGGAACTAACACCCGCGATGTGCAGGGCCAGAATGGAAAGATCAACCGCACGCTCCCCCATATGTCCCAAGGTCGACAGCGGAGGATACAAGGTCCAACCCGTACCGGGACCAAGACCGCTGAGACCCGCAATAACCAGCAAAAGGAAGGATGGCGGCAACAGCCAGAAGCTGATGTTGTTCATACGCGGAAAAGCCATATCCGGCGCACCGATCATCAACGGCACAAACCAGTTGCCAAATCCGCCGATCAGACCAGGCATAACCATGAAGAAAATCATGATAAGACCATGGGATGTCAGAAACACATTATAGCTTTGGTAATTATCACCAAAGACCTGCATCCCCGGTGCATGCAGCTCGGCCCGTATGGCTAATGACATAGCAGACCCAATCAATCCAGCCACGACAGCGAACACCAGATACATGGTGCCAATGTCCTTGTGGTTGGTTGAATAAACCCATCGCTTCCACCCTGTCGGCGAAGCATGTCCGTGCCCCCCGGAATGCGCAGCTACCGTATGACTTTCCATAACGCTTTTCCCCTTGCGTTTCTTGTATCGTGTTTGTTGTCTCGGCGTACAGCTGTTGCTAGTGCTCGTTCAAGGCGACCACATTCTCTCCACCATGCCCTGACGCGGCCGTTTCAGCAGCAACCCAACGATCAAAATCTTTTTTTGCAACAGCACGGACAGCAATCGGCATAAAGCCGTGCTGAACACCACATAGTTCCGAACACTGCCCATAATAGGTGCCCGGCTTTTCAATACGGATCCAAGTCTCGTTCAAACGGCCGGGCATTGTATCGGTTTTCACACCAAGAGACGGAACAGCCCAAGAATGTAGAACATCTTCCGAAGTCAGAAGAACGCGGATTGTTGTGCCAACTGGCACAACGGCTTCACGATCAACAGCAAGCAGGCGTGGATCACCTGACTGCAGCGATGCTGCATCCTTCATGAAGCTGTCAAAAGACAAGCCGCCGTGATCAGGATATTCATAAGACCAGTACCACTGATGCCCTGTTACTTTCAGGGTCATCTCGGCATCCTGTGCCTTGTCCATCATATAGAGAAGACGAAAGGAGGGAACCGCAATACTGATCAATACAAGAACAGGTACAAGCGTCCACAGAACCTCTACTGTCACATTATGGCTGAACGTTGCTGGCACCGGGTTTCGGTTTGCATTGAAACGTACGGCCACATAGCCAAGTAAACCAAGAACCAGAACAACAACCCCGGCCATAATCCAAGTAATGAAATCATGCAGCGACGTGATGTGCTCCATGACCGGGGTTGCGGCCTTTTGGTATCCCATCTGCCAAGGCTGCGGCTGTCCGCCGTCAGCAGCCAGAGCCTGGACAGCTGAAAAACAATAAACCGCCATAAACGACAATACCGGTACAAAACCGACGCGTGTTCTGTGCATAGAAGCCCCCCGGCCCCACCTTTTTGTGCCAAACACCTGCCTGCTTTCCCCACCGGCAGATGCTCTCTCCCCATCGTTTCATAACCAGCGGCACCAGAACCGTAACACGAATACGGGCCACCCATCACGATCAACGATAACGCAGTATCATTGTCACCCCTTCTCTTTTCAAGAGGCTATGTCCACAAATCCCATAAAAAATATCTGCCATAGACAGGCGTTCCACATAGCATCCCCTCATGAAGGCTTGTAGACGCGAACAAGGATGTTACACAGAGGATTCCACACCACCACGGTGCGGCCCGATCAGGAAACAATAACATTCCGGAATTGCCACGGATCATCACGGTCCAAGCATTCATCGAAGAAACGACTACGTCCGTTCAAAGGCGTCCATGACGTATATACACCCTCCACAATACCAAGATAGGGATCTGCAAGAGACAGTATATGTTCATGCGGTAAAGCTTCTGCTTCAAGGATACCGGCATCCGGATTCTCGATAGCCCATACAACGCCAGCTAGTACAGCTGCCGTAACCTGTAGCCCCGTTGCATTCTGGAAAGGGGCCAAACCACGCGCCGTTGCAATATCAAGCCGTGATCCATACCAGTAGGCATTCTTCTGATGTCCGAATAACAAGACACCCAACTCATCATGCCCATCCTGAATAGCATCAACAATCTGCACCGGTGCCTGCGGGGCATCCCACCCTTTTCCTGCAAGCTCATGCAGGCTGAGAACAGCGGCATCGCAAGGGTGATAGGCGTAGTGACATGTAGGGCGATACACAACACGGTCTCCATCATGGACCGTCAGATAATCCGCCAATGAAATAGATTCATTATGGGTAATCAGGAACCCGACAAACGGTCCCTCGCACGGCGTCCACGTACGCACCCGAACAGCCGCTCCAGGGCGATCCAGCCAAATGGAGGCCTTGCAGCCAAAGTCATGACAATGCCCACCTTGTGGCAAAGACTTCTCATGCGTTCCCCATCCCAGCTCTGCTGGTTGCAGACCTTCTGCAATAAATCCATCAACAGACCAGGTATTCACAAACGTCATCCGCTCTTTCGGACGCGCCGATCGCTGGGTATCCCGCTCTGCAATATGAATGCCTTTTATACCCAGCTTTTGCGCCAACAAGGCCCACCCCGTACGCTCTCTTGGGACTGTAGCGGCAACACCGGTATCACGTGCGATGTGCAACAAGGCCCGCTTAACAAAATGGCTGACCAGTCCAGGATTGGCGCCATGGGCCAACAGGGCCGTCGGCCCTTTCCCATACTGGCCTGCCATCAGAATGGCCTCTTCCCGGAGGGCATAGTTGCTCCTCTGAGCCGGAGAAGCGGCCGGGTCCGTATATCCACCAGCCCAAGGCTCTATACAGGTATCAATGTAAAGGGCACCCCATTCCCGGGCCAGGGAAACCAAGGCGACCGAACTGACATTCACCGACAGGTTCACGATAAAACCATTCCGCCCCTGCAACAGATGGGCCAAGGTCTGCCGCAAGTTGTCGGCATCCAGTGCCTGCTGGATAAAGCGCACGCCCATTTCTTCGGCGATATCCCGCCCCCTGTCATCTGCACTGACAACAGTGACGTCCTTGATTGGCAGATCGATGTGCCTGAACAGAAGCGGCAAGAAGCCCTGACCGATGCCACCAAAGCCAATAATGACTATAGGACCGTTAAAAACCGTCTGCCTAGGCACATACTCCATAGAATGCCCAACCCCTGAAAAAACTGAAGCAGCCCAAGGCCAACCCCACACTGGAATACAATGCCCAATGAAACCACCATAGGTATATCAGGCTATCTATACATGGAGACCCACGACTGCTGGAAGTGCAAAAGTGACGTAAAAAAACTGCCCCGGACCATGGTTCGGGGCAGTCGAATCAAAGAATAACATCGTGTTCAGATATAAAACGCTTGTAGTGGGGGGAAGCCGTTGAAAGCAACGGCCGAATATGTCGTGGTATAAGCACCGGCAGACCCTATCAGCACCTTGTCTCCAATTTCTAAGGAAACAGGCAAGGGATAAGGCGTATGTTCATAAAGCACATCGGCGGAATCACACGTAGGACCCGCCAAGACACACGGTGCCAGCTCTGCGCCATCACGCGGCGTGTGAATGGGATAACGAATGGCTTCCCCCATTGTTTCCGCAAGCCCGCCAAATTTTCCGATATCCAGATACACCCAGCGCAATTCATCCGGACGGGACGACTTTCTTGAAATCAGAACGACTTCGGCCTGCAAAATACCTGCGTTGCCGACCATGCCACGGCCAGGCTCAATAATTGTTTCCGGCATACGATTCCGGAAATGCCGGTGCAAGGCATCGCTGATTGCACGAGCGTAACTGTCAACGTCGGGAATATCGCGCAGGTAACGAGCCGGAAACCCCCCTCCCATATTGACCATGGAGAGGTCGATGCCTTTTTCCGACAAGGCCTGGAAAATTTCCGCCACATGCTCCAAAGCACGATCATAAGATCCAACATCACTCTGCTGTGATCCAACATGGAAGGAAATCCCGTAGGCACGCAGGCCAAGCGCATGGGCATAGACCATAAGCTCAACAGCCATCTCGGGCTCGCAGCCGAATTTGCGGGACAAGGGCCACTCTGCCCCTTCACAGTCGAACAGAATACGGCAAAACACTCGCGCCCCAGGGGCAACACGGGCAATTTTCTCCAGCTCCTCACGGGCATCAAACGCAAAAAGCGTTATGCCCATCTGATAGGCCCGGGCAATATCGGCTTCTTTCTTGATCGTGTTTCCATAGGAAATACGATCCGGCGTTGCCCCTGCTGCCAGCGCCATTTCGATCTCGGGGACCGAAGCCGCATCGAAACACGACCCAAGACCTGCCAGAAGCGACAGGATCTCCGGGGCCGGGTTGGCCTTTATAGCATAGAAAACACGCGCATCGGGCAAGCACGTGGCAAATGCTTGGTAATTGGCACGGACCACATCAAGGTCCACAACTAGACAAGGGCCCTCGGGACGGCGGGTTTCAAGGAAGTGATGAATTCTTTCAGTCATGGCAGCGAGCTTTCGGCTGTCAGGTTTCACGAAACCGGAAAACCACCCGGACAGCACCCCCATGCTTTTCCGGATATCCCGCAGGCTTCCGGCACCTGCAGGCGAATGGCAGTGCTTGCTGTTCGTGGCTGGCACACCAGGCAGCCGGGGGTTGCCGACTGTTGGGTCATGGGGCCAGTTTTCGGATTGGGGAGAACCAACCCGCACGCTTGGCAATGATGTAAAGTGCCTCTTCAGTATCGCCAACGGTGGAAGGCTGGCAGAGACCAAAAAAGCCGCGTTACGTCGTTGCTTTAGGTCGCCTCCAAAGCCCCGGAAAATCGGGAACTATGGCTGTCCGGCGACGACGGGCACGTGCGAATACGGACAACGTTTCTGTAGCTCCGGACGACAGACAATGCAAACGGTTTTTGCATTCCGGAATGCCGTACTTATGCACTCATAAAAGTACAGGGATAAACTTTATAAAGCGATAGGGGAAAACAGGTCAGCAAAACAAGATAAAGGGGAAAGACCCAAAGACATATTCCAGACATATCAGCCCGAAACAGGGTGAAAAGCCCCCTCCTGATGCACAAAAGGGGCTGACACATGCCAGCCCCCAGTGAACAGCAACAAAGAACGCTGCAATCAGCGCTTCGAGAACTGGAACGAACGGCGAGCCTTGGGCTTACCGTACTTCTTGCGCTCGACCACGCGGGGGTCACGAGTCAGGAACCCGGCAGCCTTCAGGGAAGGGCGCAGCGCCGGATCAAACAGGGACAGGGCACGGCTGATACCATGACGAATCGCCCCGGCTTGGCCGGACAGACCACCACCGTTGACGGTGCATATCACATCAAACTGGTCGGACACGTTGGCAACCGAAAACGGACGGTTGACCAGCATTCTCAGAACAGGACGCACGAGGTACTGCTCCAGGGAGCGGCCATTCACAATAATCTTGCCGGAACCTGGCTTCACCCAGACGCGGGCGACAGCATCCTTGCGTCGACCGGTTGCATAGGAACGACCCTGTGCATCACGCTTCGGCTCGACTTTTGGCATCTCCATGACGGAGCCCTTCAAATCCGCGAGGGACATGGATTACGCGCTCCTCTTGTTCTTTGGATTACGGGCAGCCAAGTCCAGCACTTCAGGCTGCTGGCTCTCGTGCGGATGCTCGGCGCCGGCATAAACCCGAAGCTTCTTCAGCTGGGCACGGCCAAGCGGACCACGGGGCACCATACGCTCCACGGCTTTTTCGATAACACGGGCCGGGAAAGGACCTGTCAGAATCTGCTCCATGGTGCGGTCCTTGATGCCACCCGGATACCCGGTGTGCCAATAGAAACGCTTCTGGGAGAGTTTGCGACCGGTCAGGGCAACCTTCTCGGCATTGATGATGACCACATGGTCACCGGTGTCGATATGCGGGGTATAGATCGACTTGTGCTTGCCCCGCAGTATATTGGCGACGGTGGCAGCAAGACGGCCCAGAACGACGCCTTCGGCATCGATCACGTACCATTTGCGGGACACATCCGTCGGCTTGGCGGAATAGGTTTTCATGGCTCTCACTTCATTTATCGCCGGGTGCAGGCACCATAAGCTAGCACCCCGGTGAAACCAGGAGCGCGGAGTATGCCACGAAGAGAGAAGACGTCAACCAAAATTAATTCTTTTATATCAATGCACTAATGGTGAGGCCCTATAATACCTCTCCTGAGTGCCGCATAAAGCAAGGCATTACAGGGATTATGTGCAAAACACATTGCAATCACTCAAACATGACAACGCACTGAAAGCAGTATCTGTAACAGGGTACGCCCCCTATACTGGAAAAAGCCTGCCGTCCTGAAAGAAAAGGGAATTCCGCCTGTGGAAACGGCAAACCACCTTATCCTGATTGGTGGCAGCCTGTTGCTGGTTGCAATTCTTACTGGCGCCCTATCAACGCGCATCGGCGCCCCTTTGCTTCTGGTCTTCCTGGGGTTTGGCATGCTGGCGGGCGAAGATGGCCCAGGCGGCATTCGCTTTTCCAACTTCGAGGCCATTTACACGGCTGCCTCAGTTGCTGTTGCCATTATCTTGTTCGATGGCGGACTGCGGACATCATTACGATCTGTACGACGATCGTGGGGGCGGGCAACAGCACTGGCGACGGTGGGCGTTGTGATCACGGCCATCATAACCGGCATAACCGCCTGGATTGCCTTTGACAGCGGCGTTCTTGTAGCTCTTCTGACCGGTACGGTCGTCGCCTCAACAGATGCGGCTGCGGTCTTTCTGCTGCTGCACCAACAAGGATCGGCCGTCCGGGAGCGAGTGTCCTCGACTCTTGAACTGGAATCAGGGGCCAACGATCCCATGGCCGTCCTCTTGACGGTTACGCTGGTAGGCATGATCCTGACCAATGGGTCAACCACTGACTCCCTTGTTACCGCAGGCCTGTCACTCTTCCAGGCCTTCAGCGTGGGCACGGCAATCGGAATTGGCGGGGGAGCAGCCCTAGCCTTTCTGGTCAATCGCACCTTGCTGGCCCCGGGTCTATACCCAGTCATGCTGATTGCAGGCGCCCTGTCACTCTATGGGGTCAGCCACGTTCTGGGCGGCTCTGGGTTTCTGACCGTCTATCTGGCCGGCATCGTTGCAGGCAACCAGCGGCTACGGGCCCAAAGCGTCATTCTCCGTTTCCACGATGGTATTGCCTGGGTCAGCCAGCTTGTTCTATTGGTTGGGTTGGGGCTTCTGGTCACACCGCACCAGCTTCTGCCCGATCTTGTGCCGGCTTTGGCCATTGCACTGACCATGGTTTTCATTGCCCGCCCGGTGGCGGTGGCCCTTTGCCTAGCGGGCAGCCGCTTTGCCCTGCGGGAGAGGGCCTTTATTGCCTGGGTTGGCCTGCGGGGCGGGGTACCGATTTATCTCGCCATCATCCCTGTTCTGGCCGGGATCCCGGAAGCCCAGCAGATTTTCAATATTACCTTTACGGTCGTCCTTGTCTCCCTGACCCTGCAGGGGTGGACCATTGGCCTAGCAGCAAGGCTGCTGAAAATTGAGATCCCCCCGGCACCGGCTCAGGAGGGACGCCTCGAGGTCGATATCCCGTCAAACCTAGACCGGGATATTGTTGGTTATACCGTCGGGGAAAGCTGCCCCATGGCCGGTCGGCCTGTCTCAGAACTCAGCCTCCCCCAACGAACGCGTATTCTGGCTGTCCTGCGATCTGGCCTTGTTGTGCCCGAACGCATGCTGCATACCCTGAAAACTGGCGACTTTGTGCTGTTCCTGGCACCACCGGAACACAGCCTGACCCTTGATCGACAATTCCTGTCCAATAGCCGGAAGAAAAGTAATACAGCCCTTGGGGACTTTGTTATCCCCGGGGCGACGGCACTGGGCCCCGTCTCTTTGGCATACGAAATACCCGTTGATGGGCCTGTCGAAGGCGTCACGATTGCAGAATGGCTGAGGGACCATTTGGCCGACACTCCATCGGTCGGAGATACGGTATCAGCCGGCCCGGTCGAGCTTGTTGTTGTACAAACGGAAGGTGACGAGATCATCTCTGTCGGCATTCGCCTTGACCCGACACGCTCGGACCTGTGGGACAAAGTTCTGCGATACCTGCCCCGATGGCTGCGGGTGCATATACATACACACGAGTAAGCACGGCAGCCGACAGTGGAGATCATGACGATGGACAAAAGCCCCATGCACTTCCGTCACACGCCAGACCGACTTCCGCAGGATCAGCATGCCCTGATTGCCTATCCGGATTCTGTTCTGCGCAGCATTCTTGAAACCGTACGCGTTATTGCCATGGTGGGGGCTTCTGACAGGCCGGAACGCCCAAGCTACGGCGTGATGGCCTTTCTGCAAAAGAAAGGGTACCGGGTTATCCCGGTCAATCCGTCACTGGCCGGTCAAACCCTGTTGGGTGAGCAGGTCTTTGCATCCTTGGGCGATATTCCCCATGATTTTGACATGGTGGATATTTTCCGGAAAAGCGATGCCGTATCCGACATTGTGGACGAGGCCATCCGCCTAGCACAACAGCGCCATATAAAGATCATATGGATGCAGATCGGCGTACGGAACGACCACGCTGCCTCCACGGCCGAAGCCGCAGGCCTGTCTGTCATCATGAACCGCTGCCCGAAACAGGAATATCCCCGCGTCATGTCAGCCTGATCAGACGCGGGGACCAAACATCTATTCACGCCATCATCACACGTTCAGCAGCAGGAACTCACGCTCCCAAGAGCTGATGACATCCTGATAGGCATCCCACTCCGCCCACTTCACCGCCGTAAAGGCAGCCCCGAACAAATCCCCCAGATGCTCGTGCAGGCGCTGTGCCTTCTGGAACTTCTCAATGGCATCAGGCAGATGCTTTGGCAGATCATGAGCCTTGGTATAGCCTGATCCCGTTATCGGGTTTGATGGCTCCAGACGCTCCACCATGCCCAGATAGCCGCATAACAGCGATGCCGCAATGGCAAGATAGGGATTGGCATCCGCACCGGACAAACGGTTCTCGATGCGGGTATCGCCGGCTTCCGAGTTGGGGACACGCAAACCAACCGTCCGATTGTCGCGCCCCCAGTGCATGTTGATCGGGGCCGAGAAGTTCTTCACCAGCCGCCTGTAACTGTTGACGTGCGGCGCCAGCAGCAACATGGCCTGGGGCAGGTAGGTTTGCAAACCGCCAATATGCCAACGGAAGAGATCGCTTTCTCTGCCATCCCGGTCAACAAACAGGCTGAGCCTGCTGTCACGTTCGACTACAGACTGATGCAGGTGCATGGCGCTGCCCGGCTGCCCCTCCAAGGGTTTGGCCATAAAGGTCGCGTACACATTGTGACGCAGCGCTGTCTGATGCACCGTACGCTTGAATAGGAAAACCTGGTCCGCCAGATCCAGGGGGTCTCCGTGCTCGAAATTGATCTCCATCTGCGCAGGCCCGGACTCGTGATGGAGCGTATCGACATCAAGCCCTTGGGCTTCTGCATAGTCATACACGTCCTCGAACAGAGGATCGAATTCGTTGACCGCATCGATCCCGAAAGCCTGACGCCCGATTTCAGCCCGGCCTGAACGCCCGATGGGGGGCTCCAGAGGATAGTCAGGGTCCGTGTTGACCTTGACCAGATAAAACTCAAGCTCGGGGGCAATGACAGGGGCCCATCCCTTTTCCTCATACAGGCGCAACACCCGGCGAAGAACGTGGCGGGGCGCAATATCAACCGCACTGCCATCCCTGTAATAGCAATCGTTGATAACCTGGCAGGTCGGCTCGTCGTACCACGGAACGACTCGGACCGTGGATGGATCAGGACGCAAATACATGTCCTGATCCACATCCTCCATCACATCCTCTTCGGGGTAATCCCCCGTGATTGTCTGAATAAACAAACTTTCAGGCAAACGTAGCCCACGGTCTTTCAGACCAGCAATAAATTTGTGGGCAGGTAATATTTTACCCCTTGGTACGCCCGCAAGATCGGGAACAAGGCATTCCACTTCGGTCATGCCACGCTCTGTGATCCACTGGACCAGATCTTCTGTTGTCAGGGGCCCTCCACTATCGGTAGAGGAAGGAGAAGAGGCCGGGGCGCCGCTCGGCGCGGCTTCGGTCTCAGACATGCAACGCCTCGTCTGTAAAGTCATACACTGGCAGATGATAGCCTGACATACCCCGCAGAGACAACCATGACAACAGACGAAAACAGCCGTATGTACACGCGAAACGGGCGGACGTAGAATGACTGGACGCCCGTGCCGTGATCCATATACGGCGTCCGGGACTTCCGGGGGGAGGAGAACCAAGCCATGGATTATGCCGTTCTGACAGGGCTGACGGTATCCGTTGCCGCCTTGGTTATAGGACTTTTCTTCCTGCTTTCCTATCTATCATCCCTTGTCAAATCGGCCTATCAGATAAAGGTGGAACTCCGCTCTGACATGGAGAAAAACCTGCGCCATATTCGGGATGAGCTTGGAAAACAGTCGCGCCAGTTGCGGACAGAGCTTGTCAAGGATGTCAGTAGGATCCGCCGGTCGCTGGAACAGGACAGCGCAGTGCGCGTTGATCGCATGGAACACGACCTGCGCGCCACAACGGAAGAAAGCATACGCAAACACGAAGCCACCGTACGTGAGCACATGAGCATCATTGCATCACGCCTTGCGCAGATTGAAGATGACATATCCCGAGCATACAAGAACACAGCGCGACAACAAGCATCGCGCAAAGTGCAGCGGGACACGACACGAAGACCGAGCCAGGACTCCAAGGAAGCCGGAGCCAGAGCAGCACACATGATGGAGCTGTTAGAAGCCCGACAAGAACAGGCTGAAACAAAGGCCACAGATCAGACGCCCCCCCTTCCCCAGCCGGTTGATTTGCCGGACTTCGGCAATCCGACCCGACAATAGAAAATCTGACGCAGTGCTACTTAGGGAACTCAGGAGACCTGACTACGGATCCAGGCGTCCAGAGCCCCAGATTCCTTGCGGGTCACACGCAATCCCAAACGGGACCGTCGCCATAGCACATCGTCTGCGCTGTGGGCCCATTCATGCTGGATCATCCACTGCACCTCCCGGGCGGTAAGGCCTGCCCCGAAAGCCTCCCCAAGATCAGACCAGCACGACGCATCACCCAGAAGATCGTTCACACACGTACCATATGCACTGAAAAGACGGTGCGCCTGACGCGCGTTCAGAAAAGGATAAGCTCTCAACAGGTCTGCAACGTGCCTGTCAAAGTCAACGGGATCAAAATCACCGCCCGGCAGACAGGAAACCTCTGTCCACGATGGGCCAAGGTCGGGAAAGAACTCACGCAGACGTTCAAGGGCTGATTCGGCCAGCTTGCGGTACGTCGTTATCTTGCCACCAAAGACGTGAAGAACAGGTGCCATATCAGAAGACCTGTCAACACGCAGGACATAATCACGTGTCACGGTATGGGAAGCCGAGGCACCATCGTCATACAAAGGCCGAACGCCAGAATACGTCCAGATAACATCCGAAGGACAAACAGAATGGCGAAAATAACGCGAAACCGCCGCGCATAGATACGCAGTCTCCTCCCCCGAACAGCAGGCATCCGATGGGTCACCACTGTAATCCAGATCTGTTGTGCCAATCAGGGTAAAATCATCTTCAAAAGGCAGAGCAAAAATAACGCGACGATCCGTGTGCTGAAGGATGTAGGCTTTTTCATGGCTGAAAAGCTTGGGAACCACAATATGACTGCCACAAACTAGACGCACCCTCTCTCTCAGACCTTCATGAGATGACGCACCATCAATCACGTTAGCCATAACATCATTCACCCATGGTCCGGATGCATTGACCAGAACTTTTGCCCATACATCACGTTCACGGGATGAATCACGCGACACAACAGTCAGGCACCATCCTCCTGCATCTCGGCGGGCCCTGATACACCGTGTACCACTGTCAATAACAGCACCACGCCTAGACGCATCGCGCGCATTAAGAATTACCAACCGCGCATCATCCACCCAACAGTCGGCATACTCAAACCCCTTCTGAAAGGCCGGCAACAGGGGCGCACCGGACGGATCAACCCGTAAATCCAGGGCACGGGATGCAGGCAAAATCTGCCGTTGCCCCAAGGCATCGTACAGGAAAAGACCAAAACGCAGGAACCAGCGCGGGCGCAAACCCGGTGCCCAAGGAAGGATAAAGAATAGGGGACGAACAAGGTGCGGAGCGGACCGCAACAAAACGTCCCTTTCAGCCAGAGACTCCCGAACCAGACGAAATTGCATATGTTCAAGATAACGCAAGCCACCATGAATCAATTTGGTGCTGGCTGATGAGGTTGCTGATGCGAGGTCATCACGCTCACACAAATACGTTGACAAGCCGCGCCCGGCAGCATCCCGCGCGATACCGCACCCATTAATGCCGCCACCAATAACAGCAAGGTCATAGGGTGCATTATGCGCTGTCATTGCACACCTCTTACGCCGTTCCCTGTCCTGCAGAACAGAAAATACTGAACAAATTTTCTACATCCCTATCCTTAAGGATGATCAATTTTCATATAAAGATAAAGAGGTTCAAGACATTTACAGAACTGCATCAGCGCATCTACCATAGATCTATATACCGACAATTCCCTCTTAACTTTTAAAACAACAAGCCGAAAACAAGGAGTAGAAACCAGACATCTTTATCGTGTTTTTACACCTTGACCGGGAAAAGATGATCCTTATGCTTCCTCGCTCATATCTTGCATGAAAAGGACACACGATGATCCTGTCTTTCCGGCAGCAGGAAATCATGGATGCGGCTCGTGAATCCGGAAGGGTCTTGGTTGATGACCTTGCGTCCCGCTTCCAAGTCACACCGCAAACTATCCGCAGGGATCTGAACGAGCTGTGTGAACGTGGCATGCTAGCCCGGGTCCATGGTGGTGCGGTGCTGGCCTCAGGGATCGAAAATGTCGGCTACGAAACACGCCGTGTCATCGCTGCCGACGAAAAGAACGAAATCGGGCGACTGTGTGCATCGGAAATACCGCATAACGCATCCCTGTTCATGAATATTGGCACAACGACAGAAGCTGTTGCCCGTGCCCTTCTGGGCCACAGGAATCTGCTTGTCATTACCAATAACCTTAATGTTGCCAATACACTGACCCAGAACCCATCATGTGAGATCATTGTCGCCGGTGGCCTGCTTCGCCGCTCTGACGGTGGCTTGGTCGGGGAAGCCACCGCCGAGTTCGTCAAAAAGTTCAAGGTTGACTACGCTGTTATCGGGGCATCTGCCATGGACGAGGATGGTGCTCTTCTGGATTACGACTATCGGGAAGTGCGCGTCGCCCAAGCTATTATTGAGAATGCACGTCAGGTGTTTCTGGTCGCAGACCGCACAAAGCTGTCACGATCAGCACCTGTACGGATCGCCCATATAAGCCAAGTTTCAGCCTTGTTTACAGATGAGGTGACTTCCCCTCGCCTTTCTCAGGTCTGTACGCAGGGGGGTGTCAAGGTCTTCTGCACCGCAAATGCCATAACCCGAATCAGTGTCCTGCAAGACTAATTTTCACAGCGACTGTGCTCCTGTAACCATGACACAAGACCGGAAGCCGCGTGCACACCTGTTGCTAGGCAAGCTGTCAGCAAATATCCTCCGGTCGGTGCTTCCCAGTCCAGCATCTCTCCGGCACAAAAAACGCCCGGCCAAGATGACAGCATCAGCGAGGAGTCCAGTTCTGCCCGCACCACTCCCCCCGCCGAACTGATGGCCTCTGCTATGGGGCGGGGGGCTGACAGCGACACAGGCAACGCCTTGAGGAACCGGGCCAGATCATCAGGACGGGACAATGTAGAGGGATCGGCACACTCGCGCAGCAACGCGGCCTTGACGCCCCCCAACCCAACAGTTCTTCTAAGAAATGTTGACCAAGACTGACGACCACGGGGTGATGAGAGACTTCGCACCACCTGCTCATAGCCACGGTCAGGCAACAAATCCAGACAGGGCACAGCCTGGCCATCTCTTTCTACGGCATCCCGTAAAGCGGCTGCAAAGGCATAGACAAGGCCACCCTCTACCCCGCTGCGGCTGACAACCATTTCGCCCTTCCGGGAAATACCTTCAAAAGACAATGCTACAGCCTTGAGAGGTTCTCCTTCCCAGCGGGCCATAAAATGATCGGACCAAGCCCTCTCAAAGCCGCAATTGGCAGGACGCAGCGTGGCAACGGAAAGACCCGCAGAGGACAGAATATCAACCCAGGCACCGTCAGATCCAAGCCGTGGCCAACTGGCACCACCCATTGCCAACAACACAGCACGCGCACGGACAGATACACGCCCTTCCGGACTTTCAAACACCCAGTCTCCGGACGAAGGACGCCCGATCCAACGATAACGGGTGTGAATGACAACACCTTGGCTGCGAAGCTGCCTGAGCCAGGAACGCATTAAAGGGGCCGCCTTGAAGTCAACGGGAAAGACACGTCCCGATGTACCCACAAATGTTGCAATCCCGAGATCGGCAGCCCAACGCTGAACGTCTTCTGGACCAAAAGCCCTGATCATAGGTTCCAGCCAGGACCTTTGCTCCCCATAACGACCTAGGAAAAGATCCTCAGGCTCGGAATGCGTCAGGTTAAGCCCCCCTCGCCCCGCCAACAAAAACTTGCGCCCGGGGGAAGGCATGGCATCGAAGACATGCACATCCGGAAAAACAGACGAAATCTTCTGTGCGGCGATCAAGCCAGCCGGTCCTGCCCCGATGATAGCCACATTCACGGTCTTCACAGATGTACACATTACGTCTTTCCAGCCTGATCAGGCGCGGACCATAGCAGTGTCAAAACCTGAAAGCCAAGGCCCATTCACGCACCATGAACCCGAGCATGACCCGATCATGGCGCTTGCCCAAATGGGCCGGGCGTGCATCATGGGAACAAAACTGGACAATAGGTTTCTTGGTGGACTATGGCTCTTGATGATTTGGATCGACGCCTTCTGGCACTGCTGCGTGATAACGCGCGGCTACCGGTTGCCTCCTTGGCGGGTATTCTTGGCGTGTCACGCGGCACTGTCCAGAACCGCTTGGATCGCCTTCAAACAGACGGAGAAATTCTTGGTTTCACAGTGCGAACCCGCTCTGAAGTGACTGGACCCACCGAAGGAGTGCGCGCCATTACGCTAATCCACGAACAGGCACGCACCAGCGAGAACACCCTGCGGGCCCTGCGTGAAATCCCCGAAGCAAAAACCATCTACACGTCCAATGGACGTTGGGACATCGTTATGGAAATGCAGGCGCAATCCTTGTCAGAACTGGACAATGCCCTGTCATATATCAGAAAGCTCAAGGGCGTGGAAATCACAGAGACCATAATACTTCTCACACCACACAAATTATAAGAACGAAAGAAAATGAACAGCAAAACACCGTCATAAAACCAGAATAAAGCCTGCATTGTATGCTCTCATTTGCGCATATAAATAGAATTGAATACTGAGCAATAAAAGGTAAAATACGGGAACGGTAGTAACTGCTTCGGATAATCTTTGCCATGCCGTTTGATATTTATGGAACGTACCATGATACATGCACAGAAGGCTTGGATCCGGATCCCTGCTCCCCGGCGGGTCGCGTGACCGCCATTCGCGGCATTCACGCCTGCTTGACATACTTGCTTCACGAGGCTGAAGCCCTGAGCCCAGAACTTGCCAGCTCTATCCATTCAGCTATCAGCGCAGCTGAAGATGTCATGCAAAAACAACCCGACATGCGTAACTAAATTACCCACGGCCACTTGCTTGATCTACCACCCCGGGTCATCACGGTAGCATGGCGCTGTTTGTGTGCAATTAAATTAGATTCCCGGCATACGCCGTACCACGCAGAGAAAAGTGCAAAAATCATGGGTTGATAGACTGATCCCAAAAAACCATAAGAAAACTATCCACCCACCGAGACACAGGTGTAAACTTGTCTGAACAGTCAAATAGCGATGCAGACAACAACTGCCGAGACAGCCAAACTCCACCTTGTATACCAAGGTTTTTTTGCCTGCCCGCTTTTGGTCCTTCCTGTTCGTGTCCATCCCGTCACAGGCCAACATCACTCTGGCAAAAGAGCTGGCACAAGCAGTTCATTGCGTTCATTATCGTGCACAACAGGGGATCACTGGAGAGTGTGAAAACATGGGTGACTTGACCCCCAGCCAAGGGCATATCGTACCTTCAACAGGAGGGCGTACCGCCGCTGGTCGCGACGAGCAGGTTTTTGTAACTGTCTACGTCGAACGCCAGCTGTTTGGGATCCCGGTAGAACGCGTCCAGGACATTCTGGTCCCCGAAAAGATTGCCCGCATCCCGCTCGCACCCCCCGAAGTCGCGGGCTCCATCAACCTGCGTGGCCGCATTGTAACCGTTATAGATGTGCGCACCCGTTTGGGCCTGCCCAAACAAGCTGAATCCGAGACGCAGGGACACGTCATGTGCGTCACAGTGGAGCTAGGGCAAGAACTATACAGCCTCAGGGTCGATAGTGTGGGGAATGTTCTGACGCTGCCAACGCGTGGTGTAGAGCAGAATCCATCTACGCTAGATCCACGCTGGCGCGGCATCTCAGCCGGCGTTGTGCGGCTGGAAGGAGAGTTGCTTATCGTCTTGGATGTCGACTCCTTCCTCGCTTTTGGAGAAGGTGGATTCACATACGCCAGCCGATAGAACCTCTTTTCTCAGGAGATTGCAGGTGTTCGTCTAGGCAATAGCTTCAGACAACTGATCCCCGGACTCGTGCTCCAAGGACAGCACTTCACGCTCGACAGCCTCGACAAGGGCCTGCATGAAGCTTTGCTCTACCTCGTCATAACCTTCTTCCGACTTGCTCTCCCAGATCCGTCCCTGATCCTCCAGACGTCTCAATGCCTCTACCAGACGGGGGCAACCAAGCAGCATGGCATTCCCTTTCGCGGCATGTGAAATGCGCACAACATCTACGCTTCTGCCCTGAATAACCATCTGACGTAACTCTGCAATATGAGCCTGCATCGCCTCCAGAAAGCCGGGCAACAGCGTTACAAAGGATGGGGAAACAGAGGAAGAAAGACGCGAGACAGCTCCGCACATGGATAGATCAACACAGGCCGCAATCTTATTCCCCGACAGGAAGCGATCAAGAAGCTCCAGCAACTGTTCGCGTCGCAGGGGCTTGATAACATAGGCACAGCAACCCGCCTCCAGAGCCGCTTCCCGATCCTCATCCCGGGAACTGGCCGAAACAGCAACAACAGGAACAGGCTGACGGCCAGCGCATTGCTCAGCAAAGCGAATACGCCGTACAGCTTCTATCCCGTTAACCTGGGGCATCTGGATATCCATGAAAACGAGATTATACTCCTCTGGCCTAGATTGAAGGCAATCGATAGATTCTGCACCATTGCGCGCCTCGACAACACAAAATCCAAGGCGGTTCAACATTTCACAAGTCACCAGTCTATTAAGGTCCGAGTCATCAACCACCAGAACTTTTATGGCCTCGGGCGCCCTCTCCCAAATCCGCGGCATACGGACTGGTAGAACATCTTTTACAAGATTGACACGTTGAGGCCCGATAGAGAGAGGGATCGTAAAACTGAAAACAGATCCCTGCCCAACAGTGCTGGATACAGAAATCTTGCCACCAAGCAAGGTAACTAGGCGCCTAGAGATAGCCAAACCAAGACCGGAACCAACAGACTTCCCTATCAATTCACGATTGGCCTGAACAAAGGGGTCAAAGATGGAATCACATGCCCCTTGTGCAATACCCACACCGGTATCCTCAACATCAAAGCAGAGGACCCGATGATCTCCAGATGAAGAGCCCCGCACACGGACCTCGACATGACCAACCTGTGTAAACTTCACAGCATTGCCAACAAGATTGGCCAAAATCTGACGCAGACAACGGGAGTCCCCCACCCATGTTGCCGGCAATTCCGGGGCAACAATCGCACGCATTTGTATTCCCTTGGCTTTTGCCTCCCCGCGGAACATATCCGTAACGGCCCCCACAACACGCCGCAGGTCAAATGGTTCGGCCTCAATCCGTATGCCACGGGCTTCGATCCGCGAAAAATCAAGGACACTTGTCAGAAGATCCAACAAATGATCGCAGGCACGCTGCAAGACACGCACGTGCTCTCTCTGTGCTTCCGTCAGGTCACTGACCGACAAGAGATCAACTAAGCCCAAAATCCCGCTCATCGGGGTACGAATTTCATGACTGATCATGGCCAGAAAATCTGACCGCGCTTTCCCTGCCGCTTCGGCCTCATGTTTTGCCCGTCGCAACGTCTCCTCAACATGAAGGCGCCTGGTTGCATCACGAAGGGTAATCACCAGCTCCTGTGGCCGACGCTCCGGAGAAACACCCGGTATAGCCCGTCCACGCAGCGACAGGGGAACAGAACGCTCATCACGGGAAAGCCCGCCGATCAACTCTGCAAATGTCTGCTCCGGATCTAGGAAAAGGCCGTGCAGGGCACAGTGAAGGCGGCTCCGGTCTGCCGGAGCAATAACAGCGAGAAGATCCATCCCTTGCATGGTACCCGGAGGATAGCCAAAAAGATCGCCCGAGGCGGCGCTATGAAAGGTAATACGCAGATCCGCATCCAGAACCACCACCAACTCAGGCAGATACTCCAGAACTGAACGATGGCGAACCTCGTGCTCGGCAAGTCGCTCTGACACATCACGGTGGCTGGCATTGATACAGTACTGATGGACAAGTTCGCGATAACGTGCCCATCCACCGGCAAGGAGAAAAATCCCGTAACCGATACCGGCAAGCCCAATCAGCGGTAAAATAGGTCCATCATCGCCAGCAAGTACAGCCGCAGGAAAGAATAAGGCCCCGCTTGCAAAACCAAACATAGCCGCAGGCAAAGGGGCATAATTCAACACCGTAATCGCAGCAACAGCAACCAGAACCAACAGATACAAAAAGGCTTCAGGCCCGGGCAAAGCCCCCCCGAACGTTACAATACCGCTTCCCCAAGCCAAGCCTTGCAAGACAGCCAGAACAGACAGGCCAACTTCACAAGTCAGAAGTGCCGATGAGATACTGGCAAGGCGAGCACGCCAGAATATTCTCCAGACAACAGCAAATAATCCAAATGCAAGAACACTGCCCCCCCAGAGAATCCCGCCAACCATATCAACAGGAACAGCGAACAGCAGGGCAATAACTGCCAAGGAGGCAGCTATATTGGCCAAAACGCGAGCAGCTATAGAGCCAGACAAGTACCTCCGGAGCAAATGCTCCCGCAACGGACGCGAATTACCCGACGGAAATGCCCCCTCCCCCACATCAACAAACCAGAACACAGTGCCTCGCCCACCCATATACACCCCAAGGCGTAAAGGAAGCACAGATACCACCAGACAAGCAAGAACAGGATGTCAGTCAGAAGAGATATCCACGTCACGATATACTTGCGCACGGCCACCACGCTTGGCCGCATAAAGCGCACGATCTGCAGAAGCAAGAAGCTGATCCGCAGCAATACCTGCTGTTAGTTCCGCCACACCGGCACTGAATGTAAGGGTGAATGTTTCTGAACCACTGTGATGGGTAATATCACGGAAGGCATCCAGAAGCTCCCCCCCCACACGCAGGGCATCGGACCCCTTGGTACCGGTCAGTAGAATGGCAAATTCTTCCCCGCCAAGACGACCACACAGGTCACCGGACCGTAGCCGCTGGCGCAAAAGCCGGGCCAAGGACTGCAATACGGCATCACCCGTTGGATGCCCCCACGTATCATTGACTTTCTTGAAATAATCCAGATCGAGAAGCATGACGGAAAGCGGATTCCCGCTACGGTGGGCCTGTGCAATCTCGACCTCCAAGCGCTTGTAGAAAGCGGCGTGATTGAGCAGACCGGTCAAACCATCACGACTGATCATACCCTGCAACTGCCGGGATCTCAGAATACGCTGCCGCACCAAGGCAATCAGATACTCCATATCAACCGGCTTGGTGACATAGCCATCTCCACCAGCACGAATGGCATCAATGCGTGATTCTAGGTTGTCATCCCGCGTCAGGAAAATCAGTGGCAAATTTGTATAAGCGGGCTGCTGGCGTATAGCAGCCGCAACCTCAAGACCACTGAAGTCAGGCATATGCCGGTCAATGACCAACAGATCTGGCCGGAACACGCTGATCACATCCAGAATATTTTCAGCATGCGGCAATGTTTCGCACGAAATACCAACCTCGGACAGCACGTGCTCGCAGACAGCCAAGATAGCCTCGTCATCATCAACAATAAGAACACGCGGCACAGCATAACCAATGGGGCCGGCGGCATGCTCGATGGCATCAACAACCTCGGCGCCGCCACTGCTAATATCGATGACAGAACCCGCACCGTTATGCCACGCATCGACACGGCACCGCAGGTCTATCTTGTCTGATAAAATAACCAAGGACACAGAGGGTGGGCACAGGGCCCGAACCTGATCAGCAGAAAAACCGGATACTGTAGCATGCCTGTCAAACAACACAGCCCGTAGCTGATTGTCCTGTAACAATGCCATAAAGCAATCCCGGTTACTGCACAGGGATAGCTCTAGGCCAAAGGGTTGGAGCTCTTGGGCTAACCGTGTGAACTCCCCAAGCGCAGAGGACACAAGGGCAATAATACGGGGCTGTCCCGATGGTGCATCCTCTGCCCCGTCGTGAGACAGGGCAAAAAGGGTGCTGTCTTCCGCATTGGTTGCTTCCATACGCAGAACAACGCGCTCGAACAAAGCGCGCATTTGCCGAACATCACGTACAGAAGGTGGAGACTGACGCTCGACCAGTGCATTGATCATCACTTCCAGCGCCATGGCCGCACGCCCGAGCGCTGCAAACCCCATACTGCCGGCAGATCCAGCCAACTGATGGGAATCACGCCGGAAATCAGCAAAGCAACGATCAAGACGGATATCCTTACCCGTCTCGGCAAGCGACACAAAATGATCAACGGCTTCCTGCATCGATACACGCCGTGCATCAAGGGAATGGACATAGCGTATAATCAAATCACGCAGCTTGCCTTCGGTCATATACCCTCCGCACGCTGCCAGATTGTCCGGACTTGTTCAGCCAATGTCATGGGGTCGAACGGCTTGCTGATAACGCCGGCTGCTCCCATATCAAGATAGCGGGCCACTTCGTGCGACTGGACCTTGGCTGTCATGAAAGCAACAGGAACACGATCACCGCCTGGAAGCTTCCGCAAGGCTTGCAGGGTACCCGGGCCATCCATGCCCGGCATCATAACGTCCAGAAGAACGATCTGGGGATCTGCCGAGGGAAAAGCCGACAACGCCTCATCCCCCGATGAACAGGCCGTTACCTCCAACCCTCCGACATCAACCAAGGCCAAAGTGGCAATGGCTTGAATATCAGGGTCATCTTCCACGTAAAGCACCCGCTGCAGGGTCACCATGAACCCTCCTTGCCATGTCCTGTCGGTTGCGCACGCCCGGAATCACCAACAGCCGGAATATCAACATAAAATGTTGTTCCCTGCCCTTCAACTGAATGAAATCCAATGTGTCCACCGTGATGCTCGACGATCGCCTTGGCAATGGACAAGCCAAGCCCGGTCCCCCCCTTGGCGCGGCGATCCGTGGAGTCGGCCTGTGAAAATTTCTGAAAAATATCGTCACGAAAACTTTCAGGAATACCGGGGCCGAAATCCTCTACCGTCAGGTGCACCATTGGTCCCGACAACTGGACACCAACGTTGACCGCGCCGCCAGATGGAGAAAACTTGACCGCATTCGACAGAAGGTTTGTCACAACCTGAAAAAGCCGGTCCCTGTCCCCATGTACCATGACATGGTCAGGTAAAGCTGTCGCAATGACCTTGACCTTGTACTGGTTGGCAAAAGCCTCGTTATCCGTAATGGAGCGCCTTATGACATCAGAGAAGTCAATAACCTGCATGTCAAAGACCATGCGGCCTGCTTCTATCTTCTGGATATCCAGAATGTCATTGACCAACCGGATAAGCCGCTCACAGTTTGAGTGGGCAATATGGATCAGCTCATTCGCCTTCTCGGGAAGAACACCGGCCGCACCGGCACCAACCAGCCCCAGTGATCCACGGATTGACGTCAAGGGTGTTCTTAATTCGTGACTAACTGTAGACACGAACTCGCTTTTCATTCTCTCTACACGCTTGCGCTCGGAAATATCACGCACTACGCCAATAAAGAGACGAACACCACCAATCCAGACCTCACTGACCGCCAGTTCAATGGGAAAAAGCTCTCCGTTCTTTCGCAGAGCCTCCAGCTCGCGCACCATCCCGATAGCCTTGGGAACACCGTGCTCCAAATAATCGGCAATATACTGCCCATGATGAGCTGCATAAGACTCTGGCATCAGCATGGAGACATCGTGGCCCATCATATCGGCCGCCGTATAACCAAACATTCTTTCTGCCGCGGGGTTGACAGATAGAACCATGCCTCGCTCGTTGATTGTTATAATTCCATCAACAACGGTGTTAACGATGGTACGGAACCGCTCTTCGCTATCCTGCAGCGCCTGCCGGGCCAAGTAGCTTTCCGTAATGTCTAGGGCTGTTCCCCGAAATCCATTCAGATGACCATCCTCTGTCAGAATGGGAAGCCCGGACAACCGCAAACGAACAGATGTTCCATCGGCGCGCGATGCATCTGCCTCCATCCGAAATCCTGTCAAGCGCCCTAGGGAGGACTCAAGAAACCTCCGGGTCTCTCCACGCATGAAAGAGACAAACAAACAGCCTTTCATATCGGGCGGACGATAACCAAGAACACCCTGCACGCGCTCTGTCACAAAGACGATGCAACCAGCCGCATCAACTTCCCAGACAAATTCCCCTGATGCTTCAGCAACATCCCGAAACCTTTGCTCGCTTTGCCGCAACGCGCTTTCAGCCGAAAGACGGCGACTGATGTTACGGGCTATTGCGAAAATACCAGCACTGTCACTGACAGCCGTAAAGGACAGGGGCGTCTTGTTACCACCTACCCCCGTCACATGAACAACAAATTCCTCAACCCTTGCCCCCTCAATCAAACGGGCAACAACATCATGAAATGCCTTGCGGTCATCGGAAACAACAAAGTCCGATAACAACTTGCGGAGCAGGCTGCCCGGCTCTACCCCCAGCACATACCCCCACGCAGGATTGACCGACACAAAAGCACCCTCCGGATCCAGAATACACACCGGATCCGGAGACAGCTCGAACAAACGGTTACGATCTGCAATCGCCCGGGACAGTGGCCACCACAGCAGGGACAAGGCGACCAACGCTCCGAAAAGAAGAAACAGTTCCCGTACAAGGGTGCTGTACCACTCTGCCAAGGCAACCGACCATGGCCGGGACAAGATCAGGGCCAAGGGCAGATCATCGACCCGACGAATGACCGTCATCCACTGTTCATCCTCAAGAACAGTATCAACCAGAAGGGACTCTTCTACCGGCAATGGACCCAGAGGGAGGCTATACACCTTGCGCCCTGTCCAATTATTGCGCTGGGGAGGTACTTCGGCCTCAACCACCGCACCCGTTCCTGTCACAAGAACAACAGACGCCCCGGTTCGTGAGGCAAGATAGCGAACGTGCGATGCAAGGGGAACCGTTCCGACTGTTGCCAAGATTACTCCGGAAAACGCCCCGTCAGAACTGGACAACCGGCGCGCCATGGCAATAAACCATTCGCCGCTGATGCGGCCGGTTACGGGGTCGCCGACAAACAGGACATCATTGCCTTCGTTCAACCCATCAGCAAAGAAACGAAAATACTGCCGGTCTGCAACATTAAGACGGGGAAGGATGTCATAGCCACTGTGAAAAACAACATCACCATTCTGGTCAAAGACCAGGATATCATCAATTGCAGGAGTAGACATGGCGTGGCGGCGCAACTGGGATACAATGCTGGCATAGCGTGACTGGACGTCAAAACTGCCTGCCTCCAGAACAGAAAGCGCCGAAATCAGGGCCACATCCACAGCACGCAGGGAAGACGAAAGAGCTGCCGCAGACGCCCCCACCATCGCCACAGCTTCCCGACGCGATGATTCCAGCGCACGGCCATGGCTCTGCCACTCGAACCAGATTGTCCACAGGACAAGAAGGCCCAAGGCAGAAAGCATAATGACAATAACAGACCTGTTCTGGCGCACGGGAACGGCCTTTCCCACAGCCAAGCGGACACAGATACGCCCGCAGTGTCATCCAACGGTACCAAAAATACACGCCAAAGACGAAAGAGAATTCTTTTGCTGGAAAAGAGTTGGTCCGCATACCACCAAGAAATGATACATCAGAAAAAACTATCAACAAATTGGATCAATCAACTCTTAAGAGACATCATCCGGATCCCTGACACCGAACTCCAGCGAACCATTGCCCGCCCAGCGCCCTGATCAAAAAAGCCTGTAAGTCAAAATCTGGGTATGACGCCAAGACACCCGATGCAGCCTGCCCGAAACATTCACCAGAAAAACACCGCTGCAGAAACACAGAACCGGGCTGGCCAACATTTTCCACCAGAACTTGGCTGCCTGGCCGCACCAGCAACAGAAACTCGGGCCCATCGCCAAGAGAAAGAGTGGACATATCCTGTAGCAGGCTGGCCAACCGGATGGCACTGATCGGCCACAAGGACGAGAACAGGCACGAAGCTGCACGTGGAACAAAGACAAGATTATCAATGGGGCCAGAAAGGCTTGCAATGTCAAGATACGGGCTTTCTGCATACTGGCTGAGACGGTGACACTCCCATTCAAGGGCCGCAACATCGACTAGCCAAGGGATTCTGGCCAAGTTGTCCTGCCCACCTAGGAATGCAGGGAACCCTTCTCCGGCATCAGACAGGCACGGAACATGAACAGGATAGGCACTGAGAAAAGCCCTAACCAAATCGTGGAAGCAATCTGCGCCAACCACGCGTCGTACAGCAGGAAAAACAGCCGCCATGGTATCGACCTGACCAGATAGAATCCTGCTGCAATGAACAGACAGCCCCGGTCCTTCCAGCCATTCATCAAGATGATGCCGGAAGTCGTCCTGCCCAAGCAACACTTTCGCAAAATACGATTGCAGATCCGCCCAAGACGGGGCCACGCGATCAGGAAAGACAGGCACGGGCATCCTCCTGAAGCAGGATATCCCGTGCTATAGTAGCTTCATCAAGTAATGTGGACAGGTGGGGAATGTTGTTGTCCCACTCCACCAAGACCGGAAGCGCACCCCGTATCGCAACAACCTGTCGCAAAAGATCCCAGACAGCAGATGACACACGACTACCGTGATCATCAATCTTCAAGATCCGCCCATCGTCCAGAATGGTGTGATGATGACCGGCAACATGGATCTCGTCTACCAAGTCGAGTGGAAACGATCGCATACACAGCTGGTAGTCCAGCCCCATATTGTGACAGCTGACAACAACATTATTGAGATCAAGCAGCAACCGGCAGCCCGTCCGGTGTGCCAAGGCCGCAAGAAATTCAGGTTCCGGGATAACCGAGTGGCGAAACCACAGATAACGGGACGGATTTTCAACAAGAACAGACCGCCCCAACGCCTGTTGGAGTGTATTGATGTTCCGCACCACAACTTCCAAGGTCTCATACGTCAGCGGTACAGGAAGCTGATCGTGAAAATAAGCAGCATCATGGTGGCTCCACGCCAGATGGACAGAAAAAAGGCACGGATTGAAGCGATTATGGAGTGCCAACATGCGCGAAAGGAATGCTGGGTCATCCCCACAGGATGACCCAGGTGATAACCCTACAGAATGAAATGAGAGGGGCCACTGCTCCGCGATCTGGCACAGTCCGGCCAGCAAACCTCCACCTTCCACCAAATAATTCTCGGGATGAATTTCCAGCCAGCCTGGAATAGACCTCTCACACGAACGCAGCTTAACAAGGTCCGTGCAATGCTGTGGCCTGAACCCAATTCCGGCCATAGAACAAGGAGCAATGCCTGTACCCAGGATCCGCACGCCCACAGGACAGAACCTCGCCGACCGCTACTGTTCAGGTTCCAAGTAAACACCAAGAAACCTGAGATCGGTTGTGGTTACAGCTGTACTTTTCATAATAAAATACCCTCGCTGAAACTGGGCCCGCAAGCATGTGGACGCGATAGTCTAGCAAAATCAGGGGGTCACACTGATCACATATGTGTGAGCGGAGAAAGATCGGACCGCTGCTTGCCACGCAGGGCCAACGCACCCAGCGTTTCATCAAGAGCCTGCTTCAGAACAGCCCCGTCCGGGCCACCCGCAACCAGAAGCTCTGCCAGTTTCTGACACCCCATACGACGGGCTGTCAGCTGAAGATCGGTAACAGATAACGTACCATCCCTAGTGCTTGCACCACCACACAGGGCCCGGACATCATCTAGGAAAATATCCAGTAACACGTCCACCTGTTCGGAACCAAGAGCACGATCAAGGTGATCAAGGATCGTATAGTCCAAGGTATGGGAGCGACCATCTGCCCCCTCTACGCGATCAGGGTTACTATCCTCTGTCGGAGCACACGGCAGCATGACCCGAACCGTAAAGGATGACCCCTGCCCTTCTTGGCTGTGCACGGTAATACGGCCATTCATCGCACCAACTATCTTTCGGCAAATGGCCAGCCCCAGCCCCGTCCCCCCAAAACGCCGTGAAATGGAACTATCTGCTTGCGAGAAGTGCTCAAACAAACGATCGAGCTGTTCACCCGGAATCCCGATACCGCTGTCAACAACACGGAGATCCAGCAACATGGATCCATAATCATCATCAGCATGCTCTTCCTCTGCAGGAACAACAGCGGCTTCCGCATGCAGGCACACATATCCCTTTTCTGTAAACTTCAGGGCATTGGACAAAAGGTTGAGCAACACCTGCCGCAGCCGGGATGGATCACCAAAGACCGGAAGATCAACAGGACCCTCGGCATCCCATGACAGGCTGATATCCCTCTCAGCAGCAGCGCCAGCCATCAACGCCATCACATCGCGGATCATGTCACGGGGCACAAAACGCACTGTTTCCAGATCAAAGTGTCCCGACTCCAGCTTGGAGAAATCCAGAATGTCATTCAGAACTTTCAGCAGGGATTCACCGGATCGTAAAATCAGGTCGGACAGTTCCTTCAGGTGCTCATCATCCAGATCATCGCGCAAGATCTGGGCCATACCAAGAATGCCGTTCAGGGGTGTCCGAATTTCATGGCTCATGACAGCCAGAAAATCCGATTTTGCCCGCGCGGCCTGCTCGGCATCCAGACGGGCCTGGCGCAGGGTTTCCTGATACTGGTGGCGCTGGGTCACGTCACGCACGGTTGCAACGAATTCCAGAATGCCCTGATGCTCCATACGGCTGATGGACAGATCCATCGGGAAGACAGATCCATCCGGACGCTGCCCGGTTACCTCGCGGGCTTCCGTCCATTGCTGCGGCATAACGCGACCGGCACGGCACTCGGCGAAGGTACGCAGAACATCCGTACTATGCGGAGGAGCAACCAGATCCTTCAACGAAAGACCGTTGTGAACCAAGGACGACGAACGAAAAATGGCTGCGGCAACAGGGCTCGCTGAAAGAATGGCGCCTTGGTCGTCAGTGACCAGAACACCTTCCGGAACGGCATCAAGAACCGCACGGTAATGAGCCTCGCTTGCCGACAAGGCCCGCGTTCTCTCCTCCACCATCTGCTCCAACGCCACATTGCTGTCAGCCAGAACACGACGACTGTTTTCCAGTGCCTCGATAGCCTCATAGGCACGCAATGCCGAAATGGTCAGGGTCAATAATTTCTGGGCCGTCAGCTCTGTCTTCGACTTGTAGTCATTGATGTCGTAACGCATCACGACATCCCGCTCTGGGGCCTGTCCGGGCTGTCCGGTCCGCAGCACAATACGCATGGCATCCAGCTTCATGACGTCACGAACATGCGAGACAAGTTCTAGGCCCGAATTCTCGGTTTCCATGACAACATCAAGAAGCATCAGAGCAATGTCGCGGTTCTGCTCGAGGAGAGAAACAGCCTGACGAGCTGAGTACGCCGACAGCATCCGGACAGGACGACTGCGGAAACTGAAATCGCTGAAAATAATACGTGTGATATGATGAACCTCGACGTCATCATCAACAACCAAGACCTTCCATGCATCCTGCATGGCAGGATCTGTTGCTGCCGGAAGCGGTATCAATCCGTCCGCAGCCACACCGGTACCGGCTGGCTCGGGCAGAAAGTCGATCGCATCATCAAGATCCATCATGCAGAGTATAATCCAGAACACGGTGCCAAGGCAGGTATTGTGCCCATCACAGCTTGTCTTCTCAAGTTCTGGTACTTGGATTCGTGACAGTCTGTAACCATTTCGCGCTTGCACGTTGCCTGTTGCCAGCTTCATTGTAGACGATCAGGAATCGTCGGGAAAACTGGAAATATTTCATGCGCATCACGCTGCAAAACCGTACGTTCAGCGAAATTTGTGTTGGTGATACAGCATCGCTGACCCGTACCCTGACCCGGGAAGATGCTGAAGTATTCGCAATTATGTCTTCTGATCATAACCCCACACATCTTGATGATGCATGGGCTGCAAAGCTTCTGAAGAACGGTAAGGTCAGCGGACATAGCATGTGGGCAGGTTCCCTGTTCTCGTCTCTTCTTGGCAATGAACTTCCCGGCCCCGGGACTGTGTACCGGGAGCAAACACTGCGCTTCCTCAGGGCAGTGGAATTGGGTGACACTCTGACCTTGACGCTGACGGCAACGGAAAAGAGGGAAGATGAGCATGTCATCGTCTTTCATTGCCAGGGTGTAAACCAACGCCATGAAATGGTTGTGGAGGGTTACGCAACGGTAGAAGCGCCGATTGAGAAAGTGACTGTTTCAGCAGACCCACTTCCTGAAATAACGGTACGGCGGCGCAGCCATGTGTTCAGCCGGCTCCTAGAAACCACGCAAGCAACCGAACCCGTCAAGGTTGCTGTATGTCATCCCTGTGACGAGGTATCCTTGACCGGGGCCATGGATGCGGCAAGGCACGGCGTGATTACCCCTGTTCTGGTTGGGCCATCAAAACGGATCCGTTCTATTGCACGGGAATTTGGCATCAATATTGATGGCTGCCGGATCATCGATACAGAACACTCCCACGCATCCGCATCTACAGCTGTCGGCCTGTGTCGAACAGGCGAATGCGAAGCGCTGATGAAGGGAAGCCTTCATACAGATGAACTGATGCACGAAGTGGCCAAAGGTGATACGGGCCTGCGCACCGGACGACGGATCAGTCACGTTTATATTATTGATACGCCAGCCTATCCCAAGCCCCTGTTTATTACGGATGCTGCTATCAATATCTATCCATCGCTGCAAGACAAGGCCGATATCTGCCAGAATGCCATCGATCTTGTGCGCGTCATGGGAGTGGAGCAGCCTTTGGTCGCCATTTTGTCGGCTGTCGAAACGGTATACCCGAAAATCACGTCAACCATCGAAGCCGCTGCACTGTGCAAAATGGCAGACCGTGGTCAAATTCGTGGCGGAATCCTGGATGGACCCTTGGCATTTGACAACGCTATTTCCAGCGAGGCCGCCCGCATCAAGAACATTAGCAGCCCGGTTGCAGGCAATGCCGATATCCTTCTGGTCCCGGATCTGGAGGCCGGCAACATGCTGGCCAAACAGCTGTGCTATCTGGCTGAGGCTGAAGCAGCCGGCGTTGTTCTGGGGGCAAGGGTCCCCATTATCCTGACCAGCAGGGCCGATAGCGCCAAGGCACGTCTGGCATCCTGTGTGGTCGCGGCACGCTATGCCCAAGCCCGCCGCACAGGAAAACAAAAACTCGTGACGGGGGTTGGCTAGATCATGACTGAAGAAGGTATCCTGGTTCTCAACGCGGGTTCATCTTCGGTCAAGTTCACGGTCTTTGCGTTGGCTGGCCGTTCCCTTGCACCAAAACTCCACGGACAGGTTGAAGGAATAGGAACCGGTATTACACGCCGCCTTGTTGCCCGGAACCGTTCTGGTGAACCAGTTGCCGACGAGCCGTGGCCTTCCGGAACACACCAAGACATTCTGCAACACCTGATCAACTGGATTCACGCAACAGAGGGAAATAAGCTGCATCTGCGGGCTGCCGGACACAGGGTTGTACACGGTGGTATGCTCCATGATGCCCCTGTACGGGTAACACCCGCTATTCTGGAGCAGTTGCGGGTGTTTGTTCCCTTGGCCCCGCTGCATCAACCCCACAACCTTGCCCCCATCGAAACTCTGGCAAAGCTTTATCCCGAGCTTCCGCAGATTGCCTGTTTTGATACCGCCTTCCATCGTCATAAACGTCCGGAAGCATCATTGGTTGGCCTACCCCGACGCTATCTGGATGCCGGGATCAAGCGCTACGGCTTTCACGGGCTTTCTTACGAATACATTGCAGGCCGCCTTACTGAATTGGACCCGACACGAGCCAAGGGACGGGTTATTGCCGCGCACCTAGGCAGTGGTGCCAGCATGTGCGCCATGAAAGACGGGGTTGCCATTGATTCCTCCATGGGCTTTACAGCCGTGGATGGGCTGATGATGGGCACGCGCCCCGGCTCCCTAGACCCGGGGATCATCCTGCACCTTTTGCAGCAAGAGAAACTGGATGTACCGGCACTGGAGAAACTGCTGTACCGGGAATCCGGGCTGCTCGGCGTTTCCGGTGGCCTGTCAAATGACATGAGAATACTCTTGGACAGTGATTCTCCGGCAGCACAGGAAGCCATTGATTTGTTCGTATACAGGGCTGCCAAGGAAATCGGGGCCCTTGCGGTAACCATTGGCGGGCTTGATGTCCTAGTTTTCACAGCCGGCATTGGCGAGCGCTCTGCCGAAATCCGCAAGAGGATCTGCGCCTTGGTGTCATGGATGGGAATCAAGCTGGACCCCGCGGCGAATACAACCCATGCCCTGCGCATCAGCACCGATGACAGCCCCATTGCTGTCTGGGCCATTCCTACCGACGAAGAGCTGATGATCGCTCGCCATACGGCCCGCTTGATAGAACACGCACCGTGATCATGACCGGGGCTTGCCCTCGTCATCTTTCACGGTCAAATATACGCTTTGCTTTTCCAATCCACAGATGCTGGTGCTTATGCTTGCCGTTCTTTCTCCGGCCAAAAACCTGGACTTCTCAACCCCTCCCCTCTATTTGCCCCAGACACGGCCTGTTCTGGCCGAAGATACAGCCATACTGGCCAAACGGGCACAACGCCTGACCCCGGATGACTTGCGTCGGCTTATGAAGCTTTCCGATCGGCTGGCAGACCTGAACTACGCCCGCTTCCAGCATATGGGCCAAACAGAGAGCATAGAGCAGGCCAAACACGCTGTTCTTGCCTTTGCCGGCGACACATACATTGGCCTGCAAGCCAGCACCATGAACCAGGCCGATCTGGAATGGGCCCAAGACAGGCTGCGTATCCTGTCCGGCCTTTATGGGGTCCTTCGACCGCTGGATGCCATTGAACCCTATCGCCTGGAAATGGGAACCCGTCTAGATAACGAACGGGGGCCGGATTTGTATGCTTTCTGGAAAGGTCGCATCGGGCCACACTTGGACCGGGATGTACAAGCACACCCACAGCCGATTCTCATCAATCTGGCTTCAGCAGAATATTTCAAGGCCGCCGGGACCGAGCTAAAATCCCGTGTCATCACGCCAACCTTTCTCGAGGAAAAGAACGGCAAAAGCCGTGTCATCGGACTGATGGCCAAGCGGGCCCGAGGCATGATGGCCCGTTATATGATTATCAATCGCTTGGAACAGGCCGACGACTTGAAGCGTTTCAATGATGGTGGCTACCGCTTTGTTCCGGATCGCTCGGACACCACGACGTGGGTCTTTTCCCGCCCCCAACCCTGAAAGACCCCGGAGCTTTTGTCATGTTACTTGCCCACACAGACCATGGTCACGATGGAACGCCGCTGATCGTCCTGCACGGCTTATTCGGATCCGGCCGCAACTGGGGATCCATTGCCCGGACCCTGTCCGGTCACGGATACCACGTCTTCTGCCTTGATCTGCCCAATCACGGAAACAGCCCATGGACCGATGGCCCGGTTGACTACATATCCATGGCAAACACCGTCATGGACTGGATGGACAGGCAGGGGCTGCACAAAGCCATTGTGCTCGGCCACTCCATGGGGGGGAAGATCGCCATGACCATGGCCCTTCATCATCCAGAGCGTATCGAGCGCCTTCTAGTCGTCGATATTGCACCCGTCGATTACGGCAGCGCCGAACATCGCACCTATATTCAGGCCATGGAAGCAGTAAACCTTGTTGGCGTCACGCGCCGCGCCGAGGTCGAGGCCCAACTGGCCCACGCCATCCCGGAGGAATCCCTGCGCAAGTTCCTGACCCAAAACCTGGTCACAGATGAAAGCAGGGGACACCTGAAGTGGCAGATCAATCTGCGAACCCTAGATGACAGCATGGACGCCATCCGCGCATTCCCCGCAACCGTTGAAACAACACCGTACAGAAGCCCTGCCCTGTTTCTTGTCGGTGGACAATCAGGCTATGTGACCTCAAGAGGCGAGGCACGCATTCAGGCCCTGTTCCCATATCATGCCCTAGTCCGTATGGACGGGTGCGGGCACTGGCCACATGCTGAAGCCCCGGGAACATTCATTGGCCACGTGCTGGAATTCCTGCAACAGGGATAAGGCCCCAGCACTCTGCTACAGCGTGCCGGGGCCATCATCACGGCCAGCCAGATAACGGCTGGCCGAAACAAGGATGTCACGCTTCCCGACATGGTTGGCAGCGCTGACAATTCCTTCTGTTTCCATTTTCTCGACAATGCGGGCAGCACGGTTATAGCCGATTTGCAGGTGGCGCTGGATAAAGCTGACCGATACTTTCTGCTCGCGCATTACTAGCGCAACCGCCTGGTCATAGGGATCGTCATAGCCCCCCTCACCCAAGGCCGTATTGTCGAAGACAGACCCTGCCCCGTCAGAGGAATCTCCATCCGGATCATCTCCCTCCTCGGTAATGGCGTGCAGGTAATCAGGCTCACCACAGAAGTCCTTGATGTGGCGCACGACACGCTCCACCTCGGCATCTGATACAAAAGGCCCATGCACACGGGTGATCCGTCCGCCTGCTGCCATGTACAGCATATCACCCTGGCCGAGGAGCTGTTCAGCACCCTGCTCGCCCAAGATGGTACGGCTATCAATTTTGCTGGTGACTTGGAACGAGATACGAGTCGGGAAATTGGCCTTGATGGTGCCGGTGATCACATCGACGCTGGGGCGCTGGGTGGCCATGATCAGGTGAATGCCTGCAGCACGGGCCATCTGGGCAAGGCGCTGGATCGTGGCCTCGATCTCCTTGCCAGCAACCAGCATCAAGTCTGCCATTTCGTCAACCACAATCACAATGTAGGGCAATTGTGAGAGATCAACAATCTGATCCTCAAATTCCGGTTCACCGGTCTCACGATCAAAACCAACCTGAACCTTGCGGGTGACCTGCTCCCCCCGTGCGGCCAGATCACGAACCCTTTCGTTGTAACCTTCGATATTCCGCACCCCGACGGCAGCCATGTTGCGATAGCGCGTCTCCATCTCCCGCACTGCCCACTTCAAGGCCACAACGGCTTTCCTTGGATCGGTAACAACCGGAGTCAAGAGATGCGGTATACCGTCGTAGACAGACAGTTCCAGCATCTTGGGATCCACCATGATCAGGCGGCACCGTTCCGGCGACAAACGGTACAGCAGCGACAGAATCATGGTGTTGATGCCAACGGATTTACCAGATCCCGTCGTCCCGGCAATCAGGAGATGGGGCATCCGGGCCAGATCAACGACCACCGGATCCCCACCAATGTCCTTGCCCAGGGCCAACGGCAACCGCCCACCATGTGTCCCGAAAGCTGGGGATTCAAGCATCTCGCGAAGCCAGACGGTCTCCCGTTCCTCGTTGGGCAGCTCAATCCCGATAGCTGAACGCCCAGGAACAACCGCAACACGAGCTGTTACCGCACTCATCGAACGAGCGATGTCATCAGACAGATTAATCACCGTCGAGGACTTGGTCCCCGGCACAGGCTCAAACTCATACAGTGTCACCACGGGTCCGGCCTTGACCTCCATGATCTCGCCGCGAACCTTGAAATTCTTCAGAACGGTCTCCAAGGTCCGCGCATGTTCGGCCAGAACAGTTTCGTCAGCTTCCTCCCCATCGCGCACGGGAGGAGACTGCAGGACGTCAAAGGCAGGGGCATGATAACCATCATCGCTGTCAACTTCATGCGCACACGCAACAGAAACAGGATCATCCGGGATGCTGTATTCCTCTGCATCACCTTCCGTTTCCGGATCCGCTATGTCACACACACCAGCGTCGACAGCCTCACAATCCGCAGACGGCAAAGCAGGCTCAGCTGTCTCCAGACTATCGACAGAAGCGATATCCTCTACATCAGCGACAGGGTTATGACACTCTACGCCAGCCAGAAAGGCAAAGGCGGCAATCACAGCCAAGGCTTCCTCTTCCTGACCCGTCCCATAGACAATGGCAGCCTCGGATCGCCCTGGCCTGTACTCGACATCCCACTCCAGCGCACCATCGGGCCATACATTCTGTACCAAGCGATAGGGTCGGGACTGAAGCGCACACCAAAGATTGAACTCTGCGGCCGTCATCGCGTCCCGCACAATAACTATGTCTTCCCGGCTTGTTGCCTGGTCAGCAGGAAACTGGTCTATGGTCATGCAGCTAGCTCTGAAATATGGGTCAGGGGAAAATGGCTTCAGGAAACCACGGCTCCGGCGGGCGGGGAAAGACGATAAACAGACAACAGCAATTTCTCCACCTGTCCCTCTGCACTGAACAGCGGAAGAACAAGTCGCTCCCAAGCATGATTGCTGTCTTCGGACATACCGCCACAGACACGGGCCAAGGGAATATGCTCCTGTACAACCTGATCGTAATCATCGCAAAGTGCCTGAGCCGGCTCCTCACATGTTGCCTCGTCATCAACAGGACGACCGGTCGGATCAGACCCGAAGACAGACAGCAAACCACGTCCACAATAGCTGTAGGACAACCGCCCATCTTCGTTACGAGCAACATCAACAACAGCTAGATCATCAAGCCAAGGACGCATGGCAGACGGGTCTAGGTTGTCAGCCATGGGAAGTGTCTCATCATCGCACAAACGTAACCAGAACTGGTACAGGTCTTTCAGACAAGGATGACGGAGAACAAGGACAAGACGACTCATCGGTAGGGATTCCGTTGGCAAGGGTCTGAAAGCAAAGGCCGGACCCTATGTGTAGGGTACGCACACCTTGCCTGCAAGAGGCAGTATTATGGATTGTCGGAAGAGTGTGCGTCCAGGGCCTGTGAAAACGCATCGACAAGAGTATCGAACGGCAACATCACCGACCCATGGCGAGACGGCACAACCTCTGCCGGACGCAAGATATCAAGATCAGCCCAGCGCCCACCGGGAAAGACAACATCCTGCCCCTTCAGCATGGCCCTGACCTGATCACGAACAGTCGAGAGATCGGATAAAGAAAGTCCAGGAGCTGCAGATACGACAATCGCCGATGCCGCCGCAGCCAAGGCACAAGCTTGGACATCGTAGCCAAGGGCAGAAAGCTGCCCGGCCGAATCAAGCACAACAGAAAATGTCACCTGACTGCCACACAGCGGGCTGCGGCGCTGCACAACCGCATGCGCAGCATTCACGACAACAGCATCGGTCATCGAGGCCGCCAGCACTTTCATGCGTGCCGAGTAAAGGTCGAGAAGTTCAGGGTCAATCATGTCGGCGAACATCCATTGTGTACATCATCTTGTCCAGTACAAACGCAAGCATCATGATCCTGCACGGCATGCAAAGAAAACACGCATATTACGAAAATACTTGACGGAACTACCTGCATAGATACCGTGAGCCAGAGGCGAAACTGTTACGGGGCCATGCATCATGGGGGAGCCCGGACAGATCGTATAGCATCCAGGGGGGAAGTTATATGTCCGTTACCTTGAAATCACATTATCGTGTGTCACGTGCTTGCCTGTCTCTTGCGCCGGCACTGGCCCTGTCTCTTGCAGCAGGGAATGCAACGGCATCAGGCTTCCAACTGCGGGAACAGGGTTCAGCCGGGCAAGGCAGTTCATTTGCCGGCGCTACTTCAAGCGCACGGGACCTGTCCACAATCTATTTCAATCCAGCCGGGCTGACCCGTCTGTCGGGGCATGCTGCGCAGGCTAATATGTCGTTTGTCATCCCGTCCGCCAAGTTCAAGAACAATGGCTCGACGCTGGCGGGCACTGCTGTACTGGGAAGCAATGACGGCGGTGATGCCGGGGGGCTGGCACTGGTACCGTCGCTGTACGCACTGTACTCCCACAGCAATGACCTGAAATTCGGCTTGGGGATCAATGCACCCTATGGCCTGAAAACAGACTACAAGAGCGGGTGGCAAGGGCGCTTCCATGCCCTGAAGAGCGAGCTGAAAACAATCAACGTCCAGCCCACGGTTGCCTATCGTATCAGCAACTGGGTGTCTGTTGGCGGTGGCATCAACATCCAGAAGGCCGATGCCACATTGAGCCGCGCCATAAACAACACTGCCTTTGGCGGAGCCGGTGAAGGATACACGGAACTCAGCGGTGATGACTGGGCTGTTGGTTACACGATGGGGGCAACCATACAGCCCTTCTCCAACACGCGTCTTGGCATAGCCTACAAGTCACGGATTGAGCACACACTGGAAGGTGATGTAAGATTTTCCAACATGGGGGCGCTTGGCGGAAATACAAATTTTTCCAACACCAAGGGAAGCGTGAAGCTGACCACACCCGACATGCTCAGCCTTGGGATTACCTATAACATTACCCCGGCATGGGCGGTCATGGGTGAAGCCGCATGGACCAACTGGTCCCTGTTTGACGAAACCCGCGTCAAGAAAGCCAATGGCAGTGCAGACACGGTCAATCCGGAGAACTGGGAAGACACGTGGTTCTTCGCCCTTGGCACCAACTATCAGGCCACCGACAAGCTGGATCTGAGCTTTGGTGTTGCCTTTGATGAAGCCCCGGTACCGGATGGATACCGCACTCCGCGCATTCCGGATTCCAACCGGGTCTGGGCCTCGCTAGGGGCAGGTTATGCCATCACCGACAGCATCAACCTGACCGGCGCCTACACCCATATCTGGACCGGCAAGGCACCCATCAGCAAGACCGAAGGGAACCCCGCCGCTCCCGACGTATTGCGGGGCAAATTTGATACATCGGTTAATATTGTCACGCTTGGCCTGACCGCCCGGTTCTGACCTGAAGGATCACCCCTGTCCCAGTATGGGCCGGGGGTGCTTCCTCTTTCTTCAGCGACAGGCATTGTACCGCACCGTGCGCACACGCCGGTCGCTTCTTCCCCGCTCCTCATCGATGCCAAGGGATTCTGCGATGACGCCTGACGTCCAGACAACAGCCGCCCTGTCTTCCCTGTCTGCGGCTGATGTTCGCCACCATACGCCGGATGTAGACTGGGACAGCCCGTTTACTCCGGAACCCTTGTATGCGGCGCTGGACCGTTCCGTGCAAAACTATGGTGATCGTCCCTACCTTCATTTCATGGGACGAACCTGGACCTACCGGGATGCCGCAATCCTAGTTGACCGCACGGCCCGCGGTCTGCAGGACCTAGGAGTAGGCCAAGGCACAAATGTAGGCCTGTTCCTGCCCAATTGCCCTTATTATACCATCGTATACTTTGCCATCCTGAAAGCCGGCGGCACGGTGGTGAATTTCAATCCGCTCTATGTGGAACGTGAAATTGCCAATCAGGTACGCGATGCCGGCGTACAGATCATGGTAACGCTGGACCTGATTCAGCTGTACCCTAAGGTACGCCATGTGCTGGAGCAGAAGGACACCCCGCTCAACCGCATTGTTGTTTGCCCTATGCGCCGTATTTTGCCGCCCCTGAAAGGTTTCCTGTTTGCGGCCTTGAAGCGGGCAGAGGTAGCGCCGGTTGATCATGACGACAAGACAATCTGGTTTGATCACCTTACCAACAATGCCGGGGATTTTCGGCGCATCCCCATCAACCCGATGGAAGACGTCGCTGTCCTGCAGTATACGGGTGGCACTACCGGAATCCCGAAGGGAGCCATGCTGACCCATGCCAACCTGTCGGTAAACTGCCAACAGGCCATACGCTGGTTTCCGGGCGTATGCATGGGGCAGGAAAAGATGCTGTGCGTGATTCCATTCTTTCACGTTCTGGCCATGACGGCCCTGCAAAATCTGGGAACCGCGATCGGGGCCGAACTGGTTCTGCTGCCCCGGTTCGAGCTGAAGGGATTTTTGAAGACTATCAACCAGAGCAAGCCAACCCTGATGGTCGCCGTGCCCACCCTGTTCACCGCCATCCTGAATGCTCCGGATCTATCGCACTATAACCTGTCGTCCCTGCGGGCCTGCATATCCGGCGGGGCGCCGCTACCGGTCGAGGTCAAGCTGCAGTTCGAGAAACTGACCGGCTGCATTGCGGTGGAAGGATATGGCCTGTCCGAAAGCTCTCCTATCGCCACCTGCAATCCGATGGTCGGGATCAACAAGCCGGGGTCCATAGGTATCCCCATGCCCGGCACGCGGATCGAAATCCGCTCCTTGGATGGCAATGACACCCTAATGCCACGAGGGGAAAAAGGCGAGGTATGTGTCATCGGGCCCCAGGTCATGAAAGGGTATTACAACCGCCCTGATGAAACCGCCCGATCCATTCGGGATGGGCGCCTCCATACCGGTGATGTCGGGACCATCGACCAAGATGGGTACGTCTATCTGGTGGACCGGATCAAGGATGTGATTCTGGCCGGCGGGTATAACATATACCCACGTGTCATCGAAGAAGCCCTGTATCTGCATCCGGATGTTGCCGAGGCCGTTTGCATTGCCGTTAACGATCCCTATCGTGGGCAAGCCCCGAAATGCTTCGTACGGCTGCGCGACAAGGCAAGCAACATTACGCCGGAACAATTGAAAGATTTTCTGAGTGACAAGGTGTCGAAGATAGAAATGCCAAAAAGTATAGAAATCCGGGATGAACTGCCCAAGACCCCCGTTGGCAAGCTGTCCAAGAAAGAGCTGGTTGCCGAAGAAGCGGCCAAAGCCGATCAGGAACAACCACCCCTGTAACGGCTTCAAGCTTCTCGCAGGGCCTCAATTGTACACCACATAGACAGGCATTCCTACATCTTGGCTTCAGGCTGGTATCAGCCCAAGAAGCAGACATGCTCCGTGGAGGAAACAGAAATATGGGTATCAGACATGTTGTCATCGCCGGATATGCCCGGTCTCCCTTTCACCTTGCCGGCAAAGGCGGACTGACCAAGGTACGCCCGGAAGATTTGGCAGCACAGGTTGTCAAGGCTCTGGTAAAGCGCAGCGGCGCCAAGCCGGAAGACCTAGAAGATCTGATTGTCGGCAATGCCTTCCCCGAAGGTGAACAAGGCTTCAACATCGCACGGATTATCGGCTTCCTTGCAGAACTGCCACAGGGGATCGGCGCTGTGACCGTCAACCGCTTCTGCGGTTCATCCATGCAAGCCATCCATCAGGCAGCCGGTGCCATACAGCTGGGTGCTGGGGAAGCCTTTCTGTGTGCCGGGGTCGAAAGCATGACCCGTGTTCCGATCATGGGCTTCAATCCCATGCCCCACCCGGAGCTGTACCGCAAAATGCCCCAAGTTTTTGCAAGCATGGGGGATACCGCCGAAAATGTTGCCAAGAAATATCAGATAACACGCAAGGAACAGGAAGAGTTTGCCGTCACCTCGCATGCAAAAGCGGAAAAGGCACGCAAGGCTGGGCTTTTCAAGGATGAGATTGTCAGTATAACGGGGCCAAAGGGTGACGTGGTTGACAGCGATGGCTGCATCCGGGCGGATACCTCGCTGGAAACCCTGTCCAGCCTGAAGCCGGCGTTCAATGCAGAGGGAACCGTGACAGCGGGCACCTCCTCCCCCCTGACCGACGGGGCCGCAGCGGTTCTGGTCTGTTCCGAGGACTATGCCATGAAGCATGGCCTGACCCCGGTTGCCCGGCTGAAGAGCATTGCCGTCTCCGGGTGTGCACCGGAAATCATGGGGATCGGCCCGGTGGAGGCAACCCGCAAAGCCTTGTCCCGTGCGGGACTGGCCGTCAAGGATATCGACGTTGTAGAATTGAACGAGGCTTTTGCCAGCCAGTCCCTCGCCTGTATCCGCGATTTGGGACTAAGCCCGAAATCGATTAACCTTGATGGCGGGGCCATTGCCTTGGGGCACCCCTTGGGGGCAACCGGTGCCCGTATTGTCGGAAAGGCTGCCAGCGTCTTGAAACGCGAAGGCGGCAAATACGCCCTGGCGACACAGTGCATCGGCGGCGGCCAGGGCATTGCCACCATCCTTGAAGCCATATCCTGACACCACGGGGAGAAACACCAGATGGCAACCCCGATCAACAAGGTAGCGGTCATCGGAGCCGGCGTCATGGGGGCCGGCATTGCGGCTCATATTGCCAATGCCGGTATTCCCGTTGTGTTGCTGGACATCGTTCCAGCCGATGCGGAAAACCGGAACGTCATCGCCGAAACCGCTGTCCAGAAAATGTTGAAGGCAGACCCGGCACCCTTCATGACCAAAGGATGCGCCAGAAACATCCAGACCGGCAATCTGGAAGATGACCTGCCGCGGCTGGCCGACTGTGACTGGATTATCGAAGCCGTTGTCGAACGGCTGGATATCAAGCAGGACCTGTACCGGAAACTGGATAGCGTACGCAAGAAGGGCTGCATTGTCTCTTCCAACACGTCAACCATTCCGCTGGAAAGCCTGACCAAAGGCCTTTCTGATGCCTTTGCCCGTGATTTCTGCATCACGCACTTTTTCAATCCGCCACGGTACATGCGGCTGCTGGAAGTCGTGCGCGGCCCACAAACAAGGGCGGAGGCGATTGATGCCGTATCCACGTTCTGCGATCTGAAGCTGGGCAAATCCGTTGTTCACTGCCAGGATCGACCGGGCTTTATCGGCAACCGCCTTGGCATTCTCTGGATACTGGCTGCCGTTGTCGAAGCGATGGACAACGATATCAGTATCGAAGAAGCCGATGCCATTCTCGGACGCCCATTCGGCATTCCCAAAACCGGGGTTTTCGGGTTGATGGATCTGGTCGGCTTGGACCTGATGCCGCACATCCTTCAGTCCATGCTGTCCCTGCTGCCCAAAACCGATGCCTTCCATGTTATCAACCGCGACCTTGCGCTGATCCGAACCATGATTGCCGATGGCTATACTGGCCGAAAAGGCAAAGGGGGCTTTTACCGGATCAACCGGACTGGTACGGAAAAGATCAAGGAAGGCATCGACCTGAAAACTGGACAGTACCGGGTTTCGGCCAAGCCGCAGCTGGCCTCGCTTGATGCTGCAAAAGAAGCCGGAAAGAAGGCCGGTCAGGTTCTTCTGTCCCACCCGGACAAAGGGGGACGATACGCACGGCGGGTTATGGCGCGCACATTGTCCTATGCCGCATCTCTGATACCAGACGTTACCGCATCGGTTGATGACATCGATGAAGCCATGCGCCTTGGCTATAACTGGAAATTCGGCCCGTTCCAGCTCGCTGACCAGATAGGCCCCGATGCGCTGATCGCCATCCTCAAACAGGAAGGCATGCCGGTTCCCGCCTTTCTGGAGACAGCATCGGGCAAGAGCTTTTACCAGATTGAGAACGGACGGCGGATGGCCCTGTCTCCAGACGGGTCATGGAAAGAGCTGGCACGTCCGGATGGTGTCGTTCTTCTGGAGGATATCAAGCGTACGGCAAAGCCACTGCTGAAGAATGGCTCGGCCTCGCTGTGGGATATCGGTGACGGCGTTGCCTGTCTGGAATTCACCTCCAAAATGAATTCCCTGGATCCTGAAATCCTGAAAATGATCAGCCAGACGGTTCGCTTCATTCCCAAAAACGGCTTCAAGGCTCTTCTGGTGTACAACGAAGGCTCCAATTTCTCGGTTGGTGCCAATCTTGGTCTGGCTATTTTTGCAGCCAATATCGCAGCCTGGCCCATGATTGAAGAGATGGTGGAAAACGGTCAGAAAGCCTATATGGCCCTAAAACGTGCCCCGTTCCCGGTTGTCGGAGCGCCGTCGGGCATGGCACTGGGAGGTGGGTGTGAAATCCTTCTGCATTGTGATGCCGTACAAGCCCATGCAGAAACCTATATGGGCCTGGTTGAAGTCGGGGTTGGCCTGATTCCTGGCTGGGGTGGCTGCAAGGAAATGCTGCACCGTTTGAGTATCCATCCAGCCCTGCCCAAGGGACCAATGCCGCCGGTAGCAAAAGCCTTTGAGACCATTTCCACCGCAACCGTGGCCAAGTCTGCCATGGAGGCCAAGGAACGTGGCTTCTTGAGGGATAGTGACGGCATTACCATGAACCGTTACCGCCTGCTGGCCGATGCCAAGGCAAAAGCCTTGGCCATGGTTCAGGGTTATAAACCGGCAGAGCCCATCGAACTCAAACTGCCGGGTGAAACCGGGAAGGTTGCCATGGAAATGGCGCTGGGCCAGTTCCGCCGCATGGGCAAGGCAACACCGTACGACGAAGTGGTCTCCCTGGAACTGGCAAACATCCTGTCCGGCGGAGAAACGGATCACACCGAAACCCTGACAGAAGACAATATTCTTGCGCTGGAACGGTCCTCTTTCATGCGGCTGGTACGCCAGAAAGGCACACTGGACCGGGTCGAGCACATGCTGCTGACCGGCAAGCCCCTGCGCAACTGACAAGCTGAAGGAAAAACGCCATGGCCGCTCCCTACAAGGCCCCCCTGCGTGAGATGCGCTTTGTCCTGCACGAGCTTTTTGACGGTGGTGCACTGCACACCCTACCAGGCTATGAAGACATGACACCGGATGTCCTAGACGCCGTGCTGGAAGAAGCTGCGAAGTTCTGCGAGCAGGTTCTCTACCCTCTCAACCGCTCCGGTGACGAGGAAGGCTGCACCTATGAAAACGGGGTGGTACGAACACCCTCGGGCTTCCGTGATGCTTATCGGGCATTCTGCGAGGCTGGATGGGCGGCCATTGCCTGCTCTCCGGACTATGGGGGCCAGGGCATGCCCAAGCTGGTCAACAGCTTGGTGGAAGAGATGATATGCTCGTCAAGCCTCAGCTTTGGCATGTACCCCGGCCTGACCCATGGCGCGTATGTCTCGCTGTCGGCCTATGGCACGGAAGAACAGAAAAACGTTTATCTTCCGAAGCTGGTCTCCGGTGAATGGTCAGGAACCATGTGCCTGACCGAACCGCATTGCGGAACAGACCTGGGCATGATCCGCACCAAGGCTGACCCCAACCCGGACGGCAGCTATCGCATTACGGGCACCAAGATTTTTATCTCGGCCGGCGAACATGACCTGAGCGAGAACATTATCCACCTGGTTCTGGCCAAACTGCCCGGAGCACCTGAGGGTGCAAGGGGCATTTCCCTGTTTGTGGTACCGAAATTCCTGCCGGACCCGGCCGGAAACCCGGGCCAGCGCAACGGTGTCATGTGCGGTTCGATTGAACACAAGATGGGGATCAAGGCATCTGCAACCTGCGTCATGAACTTTGATGATGCAACCGGGTGGCTGGTAGGAGAACCACATAAAGGCATGCGAGCCATGTTCACGATGATGAACACTGAACGGCTGGCCGTTGGTGTCCAGGGGCTTGGGCTGGGCGAAGCATCATACCAAGGGGCAGTGGCCTATGCCCGCGACCGGATTCAGGGGCGCGCCCTGAATGGTGCCAAAAAGCCCGAAGCCAAGGCTGATCCCATTCTGGTTCATCCTGATGTCCGCAAGATGCTGCTGACCCAGCGTGCGACCATGGAAGGATCACGCGCTTTGGTGGCCTGGGTTTCCCATGCACTGGATCTGGCAACCGCACATCCGGACCCAGATGTGCGCCAAGAAGCGGATGATCTGGTGGCCCTGATGACCCCTATCGTCAAAGCCCTGATCACCGACCTGGGGTCGGAGGCAACTAACCTGGGCGTTCAGGTCTACGGCGGACATGGCTATATTCGTGAATGGGGCATGGAACAATACGTCCGCGATGCACGCATCGCCCAGATTTACGAAGGTACCAATGGTATCCAGGCCCTGGATCTGGTCGGACGCAAGATGCCCGCTTTCGCTGGACGTTACCTGCGGCGTTTCTTTCACCCGGTATCCGACTACATCGCCGCCAAAGGCGAAGATGAGGCTATGGAAGAATTTGTTGCCCCGCTGGCCAAGGCATTCACGCGCCTGCAACAAGCCACAGGTTTTATCGCACAAAAGGCCATGGCCAACCGTGATGAAGCCGGCGCGGCATCGTCTGATTTCCTGCGGCTCTTTGGCCTGACAGCCATTGCCTATCTGTGGTGTCGCAGTGTTGATGTTGCACGCGATAAACTGGCTACGGGTACCAACGGAGATGCCGCATTCTACGAGGCCAAGATTGCCACGGCCCGTTTCTTCATGCAGCGGGTTCTGCCACAGACGGGTGCCCTGTTTTCCGGGCTGATGAGCGGTGCCTCAAGCATGATGGACTTCCCCGACGACGCCTTCTAGGATACTCCTTTCCTGTCCGTCTTTTGTTCCTTAACCACGCACAAAAGACGGACCATCTCCTCAGGCAGGCCACACACGATGACTCTCTGGCTGCGTTTCCTGTGGCTTCTGGTATGTGTCTGGTTCCGGCCACGGCTGGGCTTTACCGAAACCTCGGTCCTGAAGGGTCGGGTTTGGCCATCGGATGTTGACCTGAATATTCACATGAACAACGCGCACTATGCTGCGATCATGGATCTTGGCCGGATCGACCTGATGATGCGCTGTGGCATGTGGAAGCTGATCCTGAAAAACAAGCTGCAGGCAATGGTCGGGGCCCAGATGCTACGCTATCGCAAGGGATTGCGGCCTTTTCAGCCGTTCCAGCTTGAAACACGGCTTGTGTGCTGGGATGATCGCTGGCTGTGGATCGAGCAGAAGTTCGTGACCCGCAAGGGCGTTGTGGCCTGTATTGCCATGGTCAAAACCTGCTTTGTCGACGCGGCCGGCGTTGTAGACCCCAGTCACATTGCCACAATGCTTGGCGCCGATTCAGGGTTTCTTCCTCCGCTTCCACATTGGATTGAGAGCTGGAATGATGTTGAAGTTGGTGCCTTGGAACGCAAGGCCTGATCAAGCGGTACGCTTTTTCCAGACAACAACAGACGATGGATTCTCCGGCTGGGCAAAGGATGCATTGAGAGCCACACCGGTTATCGTGATGGCCTGTTCGCGCACAGCATGTTCCAGGCACGCCCACATGTTCAGGTTATAATCCTTGAGGCGGATAAAGGCGTTGTGCGCATGATGGACATCACTCCACGCGCTTCTGGGGACTGCCTGAAAACCGAATGGTTCGATATGGACACCGGTGATGTCCTCCGAAGAATCTGCAAGATTAACAAAGAAATCCAACGGTAACTTCTCAACCTGCTCAAGGGAGTGGCAGCTAAAAACCAGCACCTTGTCCTTACTGGAAATAAAAGGAAAAGATGCCAAGCGGTGATCGGTAAAAACGGTTTGAATCGGGGTGAGATCCGGAAAACTGGCATTGAAGAACTCCATGGCGTCCCGTCCGGATTGGGTATACTCGGCACCGATAAGGGCAAGATCAGGCCGCCGTAGGTGATGGCGCAGCTCCATCAGGTTACGACCATAACCAGCACCAAGCTCTACAATGGCTTTGACCCCATCATCGCAATGCTGCACGACCGCAGCGAGTATCTGATTAAAGCTGTACGATGGTGCGGATAGGCTTTGCTGATTGCTGTCAGGATTTGGAACCAGCCTTACAACACCGTTAAGGTACAAAGTACCATCGCCTGTCGGGGAAGGCAGTTTCTCTACACCAAAGGTAAACTGTTGCTCCAAATTAACGAGGCAAGCCATAATATCAAACGGCGTCTTGGCTCCTCCCTCTAGGGCCTGACGAAAAACCTCCAGCCGCGCAGCCCACACGATTTCATAAAAGTTCTGGTTTGTGTACGGGATAGGCTGCGTAATTTCCACTTTGATAGCCTTATAATGCACGGCACTATCCCCCCCTCTGTTCATCTCTTGTGGGGAACAGTGTCCACGGATCTGGTTAAAAAATCCTGTTGTACAGCCAAGGTATTATGCAAACGTCTTGCTTTCCGGGCCATACCGGGTATATCGCTGCCGACCATGATGACAAACCCGATGACAGAAACGCAGGACCAGCTTGAGGATGTTGCACGCCGCTATGCCGTGCGCACGACCCCTTTCCTTGAACGTCAACTGGCTGATATGCCGGCAGACAGCCCTTTAGCCCGACAATTCCGACCCTCTGTCAAGGAACTGATTACAAGCCCCGATGAACTGGCTGACCCGATCGGCGACAACCTGAAGAGCCCGGTAGCAGGGATCGTACATCGTTACCCGGACCGGGTTCTTCTCAAGCCAGTACACGTCTGCGCAGCCTACTGCCGCTTCTGTTTCCGCCGCGAGGTTGTCGGGCCAGGCTCTGAAAGCCTGAATGATGAAGAGCTTGAGAAAGCCTTGTCCTATGTTGCAAAGCACACGGAACTACGCGAGGTCATACTGACAGGCGGAGACCCTCTGCTGCTGTCACCCCGGCGCCTGCACTACATCCTTGGCACATTGGACCGAATGGATCATATCGAACTGGTTCGCTTCCATACGCGCCTGCCCATCCATGACCCCAAGCGCATTACACCAGACCTTGTTACCGCATTGACTTCCCCGGACAGGGCCACCGTCTGGGTTGCTATTCACGTCAACCACGCCGATGAGTTTGCCCCCGAAGTCTGCCATGCCGTTGCAAGCCTGAGCAAAGCGGGGATTCCGCTTGTTTCACAGACTGTGCTTCTGAAAGACGTCAATAACAACGTGGACGCATTAGAGGCCCTGTTTCGTGCCTGCCTGCGCAACAGGATCAAACCCTACTACCTTCACCACCCTGACATGGCCAAGGGAACCAACCACTTCCGGCTGGAAATAGAGGAGGGGCGCGCCCTTCTGAAAGCCTTACGCGGACGCCTGACGGGAATCGCCCTGCCACACTATATCCTAGATCGTCCCGGCGCCTTGGGTAAGGTTCCACTTGGCCCCAGCTGGCCAGAGGACTGGGCAGACTCCCAAGCCTAGGGAATGCCGTCCCACCCACATGCCTTCAAGGCATTTTGCATATGCTCTGGCGGGGGGGCCTCTACAAAAATCGGTGGCTTTTCAGCATACAGGGGAATACGGACCGAACGGGCATGAAGATGCATACGGACTCGCTGCCCCGCATCACCATAGACCCGGTCACCCAACAGCGGAGCACCAATGTGCGCCATGTGCACCCGAATTTGGTGGGTACGCCCTGTTCTGGGGCGGCATTCAATCCATGCCAGCCCCTCCGAGGAACGCCCAAGAACCCGATATTCGGTCACAGAAGGCTGCCCGCCGGCTGGATCCACAACCATTTTCCAACCGCCAGCAGGAGTCAGCTTGCTCAAGGGCTGGTCTACAATACCTGCACCAACCTCTGGAATTCCCGTTGTGACAGCCCAATAGACCTTACCAACAACCCCCTGCTGAAACAGTTTGCCCATCCGCCGCAACCCCTTGTGATGACGGCCCAAGATCAGGCATCCGGATGTATCCCGATCCAGGCGGTGGGCCAAAGAAGGTGGGCGCGGGTGTTCAAAACACAAATAGCGGAAATAATCCTCGACCGTATCACCGCCCCCTGGCCCGGCATGAACCGGCATTCCAGCAGGTTTATCAAGAACCAGAACAAGTCGGTCCCGGTAAAGAACACGTTGTTTGGCTTCATCGGGGGTCATGGTTTGGTCCATCCTGCGAACACGAGGCACCCGTCAGAATCAAGAAACACGGCAACGCTTCTGATCACGGAACAGCCCAAAGAAAAAGTAATAAAAAAGGCGCCTTTTCATTTGAAAAGGAGCCTCTCCCGCTTGTGCGCTTGGCGTCCCCACGGGGATTCGAACCCCGGTCGCCGCCGTGAAAGGGCGGTGTCCTAGGCCTCTAGACGATGGGGACGTCGTGGGCACGGCGGGTTTGTAGCCGTCCGCACCGGAACAATCAAGCCTTATTTTTCAGAGGATAACATTTTTTCTGCATGAATTTACTAAAAGGCGATCTATTTAATTAATTGCAATCAAAGGATATGTAAAAGGCTTGCGACTCTCAGTAACTTTCTCAAAGAATCAGAAAAAATCAGAAATATGCAAACAAAGTGAACTCATAAAACTCTTTTTTAATCAACATCATGGCCGCGATAGCGCTTTTTTAGACCTGCGTCATAAAAGTCTCGCTTTCGCAGAATGAATTGCTATGGTTCTGGTGCCCTGCCGGAGACGGCTAGACACATGACGGTGACCAATTCTGAACATGGCAGAATTCCGCCGCCTAGATCCATGGGGACATGGCGCCTGTCTTTCTAGGTTGTGGCACACAAAGCGAATGATTGAGTCAACGATTTAGGTGACACTTATGGATATTTGGCGCAGCCTCCTTGGAATGGCCGTACTCCTGTTGATCGGCTTGGCCATTTCCAATAACCGCCGTGCGATCAGGCCTAGGGTTGTTGTTGCAGCCTTGCTTTGCCAGATTGCTATTGGGGCACTGGTTCTGTTTGTGCCTTTCGGCAAGGATATCTTGGCTGCTGCAGCAAATGGCGTAAACCATGTTCTGGATTACGGTCACGAAGGCGCTGCTTTTCTGTTCGGCGGCCTTGTTGACAGCAAAATGTTTGTGCTGTTCGGCGACAGCGGCTTTGTCTTTGCCTTCCGCGTCCTCAGCGCCATCATTTTTGTAACCGCCCTTGTTTCAGTGCTCTACTATATCGGGCTGATGAAGTGGTTTGTAATCATACTGGGCACCCTGTTCCACAAGGTGATTGGCGTATCCAGACTGGAATCCTTCTCGGCTGTCACCACTATTTTTGTTGGCCAAAGCGAAATGCCAGCCGTCGTCAAACCCTTCATCAACCGCATGAACGGGGCGGAACTGTTTACGGTCATGTCGAGCGGCATGGCCGCCGTTGCCGGCTCGGTACTGGCGGGATACGCCGGCATGGGCGTCAAGATGGAATACCTGCTGGCGGCTTCGTTCATGGCTATTCCCGGTGGCCTTTTGTTCGCAAAAATCATTCATCCGGATACTGAACCCAGCCAGGTTGAATTCAACGAAATTCACTTTGACGAGAAACGCCCGACAAACATCATCGAGGCCGCAGCCTCTGGCGTATTGGTCGGCTTGCAGATTGCGCTGAATGTCGGTGCCATGCTGATCGCTTTCATTGCCCTGATCGCACTGTGCAATGGTGCCGTGGGTGGTTTCTTCGGCCTTTTTGGTCATCCGGAATGGAATCTGGAATTCCTGATGGGGGCGGCTTTCTCCCCCTTGGCCTGGATGATTGGCGTACCGTGGCAGGATGCACAGATTGCCGGTAACTTCATCGGCCAGAAAATGATCATTAATGAATTTGTGGCCTACAGCCAGCTGTCCGCCTATCTCAAAGATGCCGGAACCGTTGCAGCCAGCGGCCTGCAGGCTCTGGATCCACGGACCATTGCCATTGTTTCCTTTGCCCTGTGCGGCTTTGCCAACTTCGCTTCCATTGCGATCCTCGCCGGTGGCTTTGCGGCTGTAGCGCCCGAACGCCGTTCAGAGGTCACACGGTATGGTCTTCGGGTTGTAACAGCCGGCACGTTGTCCAACCTTATGAGCGCCACAATTGCCGGTATATTCTTGTCGCTCTAATTTCAGCTGTCCCGCAGGCTGCCTGACAGGGTAGACCTGCGGGACTTTCACGGCTTCACTTGATTTTGTGGACAATGATGCATGACTGATACAGGTACCCTGCAGCAACAGACCACGATAGCCAAACGGGCCCTGTCCCTGATGGATCTGACATCACTGGATGCAGCAGATAATGCTGCAACTGTTTCTGCAATGGCTGAAAAGGCCGATACACCTTTCGGATCACCGGCAGCCCTTTGCATCTGGCCACACCTTTTGCCCACAGCCAAAGCCGCGCTGGTGAAGCAGAACTTGAAGAATGTAAGACTGGCGACGGTTACCAACTTCCCACACGGCGGGGAAAATGCCGCAGCAGCAGCACGGGAGGCCGAGGTGGCCATTGAACAAGGGGCCGACGAGATAGACGTTGTTTTCCCTTGGTCTGCGCTGCTGGATGGAAATGCAGCCGCTGGTCAGTCTGTGGTTACACAAAGCCGCCAGGCCGCTGGCTCCAAGGTGCTCAAGGTCATTCTTGAAACGGGCATGCTGCATGATCCTTCCCTGATCCGCCAAGCCGGAGAAATCAGTATCGCAGCCGGCGCTGATTTCCTGAAAACCTCCACCGGAAAGGTTGATGTCAATGCAACGCCTGACGCTGCCCGCATCATGCTCGAAACCATTCGGGACTGCGGCAGAAAGGTAGGATTCAAGGCATCGGGTGGAATCCGGACCGTTGCCGATGCCAAGCTTTATCTTGATCTGGCAGAACGCATCATGGGGCCTGACTGGATAAGCCCCGAAACATTCCGCTTTGGTGCATCGGGGCTTTTGGCAGATATTCTGGCCACCCTTGGCCACAAAGGCGCCCCCCCGGCAGGGCATGAGTACTAAGGCGACGAGGCAGGAGAATACCGGCATGCGCGCTATTATCTTGATCATGGACTCCTTTGGCATCGGCGCAACGCCTGATGCAGAGCGTTTCGGAGACCAAGGAGCCAGCACCATCGGCCATATAGCCCAATGGTGCCGTGATGGGCGGGCCGATAGCCCGGAACGCTCGGGGCCACTGCGGATTCCCAATCTTGAACGCCTGGGGATTGGCTTGGCTGCACGTCTTGCAACAGGGGAGCTTCCAGCAGGGTTTAACCCCCAACCGGATATCATCGGCGCATGGGCTGCCGCCCGTGAAATATCCAGCGGTAAGGACACCCCATCCGGTCACTGGGAACTGGCCGGTGTGCCCATAAGGTTTGACTGGGGTTACTTCGAGAAAAAGGACAATACGTTCCCCCCTACGCTGTTGGAGAACCTTGTTCGCAGGTTTGATCTGCCGGGCTGGCTTGGAAACTGCCACGCCTCTGGAACGACCATAATTGCCGAGATGGGTGAGGAACACGTACGAACGGGCAGGCCCATTTTCTATACATCCTCAGATTCTGTTTTCCAGATTGCCTGCCACGAGGAAAGCTTTGGCCTGCAACGGCTGTACGATTTGTGTGAGATCGCCTTCGAGGAAGTAAGGCCTTACAATATATGCCGCGTGATTGCGCGGCCCTTTATCGGAACAACAGCAGATACCTTCAAGCGAACAGGAAACCGGCGCGACCTTGCTGTCAAACCCCCTGCCCCAACCGTTCTCGAGAAGTTATCGAATGCCGGTGGAACCGTTGTCGGCATCGGGAAGATCCCCGATATCTATGCCCATGTCGGCATTACCCGCAGCATCAAGGCCAGCGGCCACGATGCACTGTGGGATGCCACCCTGCAGGCCATGAAGGATACTGGGCCGAACAGCATCATCATGACCAACTTTGTCGACTTTGATCAAACCTGGGGGCACCGCCGTGATGTGGCTGGTTATGCCGCCGGGCTGGAGCATTTTGATAACAGACTGCCCGAACTAATGGCTTGCCTAGGTAAAAATGACGTGTTGCTGGTGTCTGCAGACCATGGTTGCGACCCCACTTGGCAAGGCAGCGACCATACACGGGAACACGTTCCCGTTCTTGCGTTCGGCCCCCGGATCCCCCCAGGCAACGAAGGCATCCGCGAGACCTTTGCCGATGTGGGGCAAAGCTTGGCACACATGTTCAGCCTGTCACCTTTCCCGGATGGAACCGTCATGCCGTGGGCGCGTGCGCTTTCGCCTTGATCACACCATCGTGTTACACCTTGTCAGAACCGGAATTGTTTTATGAACCATCATCAACAGCTCAGGCAGGAAGCGATAAAGGCCCGCGAGAAAGCCTATGCACCGTACTCCCGTTTCAAGGTTGGGGCTGCCCTGCAAACACATGACGGCCGTATCTTCCACGGCTGCAATGTCGAAAACGCATCATACGGCCTGTGCAACTGTGCGGAACGAACGGCTTTGTTCAAGGCTGTCTCGGAGGGATATAAACCCGGTGAATTCACATGCCTTGCCGTTGTTGGCGATACAGATGGACCGATCGCACCCTGCGGGGCCTGCCGCCAAGTTATCATAGAGCTTGGGTCACCTGCCCTAGAAGTTGTCTTGACCAACCTGAAAGGTGATATGGAAACAACCACGGCATCAGCTTTGCTGCCCGGTGCATTTTATCTTGATCCTGAAACAACACAATCCTGAAGTGGAAGTGCCGTTCTCATGTCCAATGTCAGCACCCAGCCCGAAGTTTTTCATCTTGGCCTGAACCGCGCCATGCTCGCGGGCGCAACCGTCGCCATTCTGCCGGGCGACCCGGGACGAAGCCCTCTTATTGCCGAACGTATGGATAATGCACGTCCACTGGCCAGTCACCGTGAATTCACATCATGGCTGGGTGAGCTGGAGGGCGTACCGGTTATCGTGTGCTCGACAGGGATTGGCGGCCCGTCTACATCGATCGCGGTCGAGGAACTGGCACAACTTGGCATTCGCACCTTCCTGCGCGTGGGTACAACGGGAGCTATACAGAAACACATTGCCGTCGGTGATATTCTGGTGACAACGGGCGCTGTGCGTCTGGATGGGGCAAGCCACCACTTCGCACCGGCCAGCTACCCTGCTGTGGCTGACTTTGACTGTACAACAGCCTTGGTTCGGGCCGCCAAAGAGGAAAACGTAAACCTGCACGTTGGCATTACAGCGTCTTCGGATACCTTTTACCAAGGGCAAGAGCGCTATGATACCTACTCTGGACATGTCCGCCGCCAATGGGCTGGGTCACTCTCGGAATGGCAGGCCCTGCATGTTATGAATTACGAGATGGAATCCGCCACCCTGTTTACCATGTGCTCTGCTATGGGTCTAAAAGCCGGTATGGTGGCAGGTGCGATCGTGAACCGAACCGAACAAGAGATGCCGTCACCTGATGTTATAAAGAGAACGGAACAAGCTGCCATTTCCGTGGCCGTCCGGGCAGCAGGCATTCTTGCGCACCAAACCACATGACACCCTCACAAGGCCCGGTATAAATCCGGGTCTTTTCATATGGCGGTAACTCTATAACATCACAAATAAAGCACCGGCAAAAAACACGTACGCCAACCTGCGATTGGCCGTCACGAAATGCGAATCGGAATGAGAGGCTGTTGGTCATGGCGCTGAACCAATCCCCCTGAAGCAAGATGCCACAGCCTTGTTCCCGAAGAAAATCTCCCGGTTGCCCAGCAAACACGGCATTCGCGCCGCAAACTTGTGATGTCCTATGATTTTACCTTGCAGACATCGTCATTGATGGCTCTATTAAGTGTAACTAATGCACAAAAATAAAAAACAATCAGTATAGAGAGGAGGACGTCTCATGCGAGAAGCAAGGGAACAAACACGACTGGATGAAGCCATCACACACCGGCTTGATATCAACATGCCGGCCTCTGTTTGTGAACACGATGAACAAAACCTGTGTCACGAATGGCAGTTAAGCGATCATGAATACAGCTTGATTGTTGCCCATAATGCGTTCAATCGCTGGATTACACGATGCATGGCTGCTGTTGGATACCCAGATTTCAGCCCACTTGATATTCTGGTTCTTCACAGCGTTAATCACCGCAGACGGTCAAAACGACTGGCAGACATTTGCTTTGTCCTGAATGTGGAAGACCAACATACCGTCAACTACTCCCTGAAGAAGATGCTCAAGTCAGGTTTGGTCGAGGGAGAGCGCCGCGGTAAGGAGCGCTTCTACAGAACAACAACACAAGGTGAAGCAGTCTGCAGATCCTATCTTGCCATTCGAACCAAGTGCCTGCGCGACGCCTCTGAACGACAAGACGATAGCAGAGATGGTTTTCACCATCTTGCAACGGCATTAAGAGATCTTTCAGGGTTCTATGACCAAGTTGCCCGGGCGGCATCGTCGGTCTGACAGACTATCTTAATCCTGAGCGGGGGAAAACTCGCTCAGGATCAAGACTACGCCTATAGCAGGGAAACACGTCAAAGCAGCTCCATAAATTCTGGCATAAAGAAAGCCACAGTCGCTTTCATATTATCGGGTAAAAGCTCGAAGACATCCTGAACATACTCTGACGTTGCAAGACTGTACCCAATCGTTGGCAGCGGCTCTGACTTTTCAGGGCTAACATCAAGCGTTGGCACTTCCTCCGTCCTACATGCCATGGTATCAAGGTTAATCCAGTCCCCGGAAGTATCCGAGGTAATAGGGCCCGGAGTATACCCATGAGAGGAAGGCAAGCAGACGCCAGCAAAACCTGGGTGCTTCTCGTCCGGCATTTCTACAGAAACCGTCATCCGCTCAGCCCGGAAATCGCGCCCATGCTGATCTTGCAAAATAATCTTTCCGATATTGTTCTCAACGAGGAAGGACGCCGTAATGCCATGTGCAGAGCCGGCCTGTGTTATCACATTGGCCAGTTCAGTCGGCGTACGCCACGACTGCGCCTGAATATGCAGAACGCCTGGTGAACTGAGAACAGGGTGGATAAACTCAAACGGCAGGGACAAAGCATGCCCCGAATACGCACCAATATCCAAGAAGGCAGTAGACGGCACAGCGTCTGAAGCCATACGCCCGTCCACACGGTCCAGAACATCAGGCAACCATACAATTGCCGGCGTTACAGACCAATGAGCCGCCGTAAAAGGTTGTGCCGCTGCATTCTCGATAACCAAGGCACCATCACTGATTTTTGCCAAGGTATTCTCCAACCCTGGCTTGGTTCGAATGGCATCGTTGACCGCCTGCTGGATTTCTTTAAGCGTCGTAAACGTATCCCGAACCGTAACAGCCTCATCACCGATCTGAAACTGCAGGTTCACGATCAGCAAATCCGGTCTTGTGGCCGACGTGGAATTGCCAGACCCCGCCATTGCCATGGTGTTACCTGACAGGTCAAACTTAGCAAAAGATGGCTGTGCATAGGCCATTGCGCCATCCTGCGGCAGGATACGGGATACGCCTAGCAAGGACTGCGCATCCAGACTCAGTTCAGGATCTTCATGTGCTGCATCACCCTCGTGATACTGCCGGTCAAGACGCAGAGTTGCCTGCAAAGCAGGCTCATTCAAATGATGATACGATGTATCCTGCGGCGGGACGATACCCGGCTTACCCGGTTCGGTCTGGGCACCGATTGTGCCGGCCTGACCACGTCCATCAGGTATGACGAGCGCCACGCGCTCGAAAATAAATCCCTCCGGACTACTGATAACAAGCCTGTTCTGACTGTCCAATGATGCAACAAGTTCATGGGGATCATTCACAAATGCCTGATTGAGAATCTCAACCAGCTGATCCGGGCCGGTGCTTTCATGACAATCGACCGCAATATGAACAGATTCCCTCAGTATCTCCCCCTTACGCAAAATAATGTTAAGGTCAAGAGGCTCTCCCACACTACCGTTCCATATGCCTGATGGCCAAAGCTCAGAAAGCGTTATCGAAGATGGAACAGGATCCAGTGCAAGGCCGCCAGATTCACCATCCCGGATCTGTAATGCAACAGCCGGCCTAGACAGAGTTACCTCCCCGCCACCCATGGGAGCCTTGGTCGTTGTTTTTATCGTAATAACCCCATTGTCGTCAGCAGCAACCTCGAAACGGGCCTTGGCGAACAAGCCCAAAACATCCTGCTCACCGGTAAAGGTAATATTGACATCATGGCCACCAATCTTGAATTGCATGCCTTTTGGGGATAGGCCATCAGATAATGGAGGCAACCTGAATGTCATCATGGAGACAGCCCCGCTATCAGGCCCCGGAAAAGACGCAGGCGCATGCTGTACAGGTGGCAGGGCACGGTCGGACCCTTCGGGTGGGGGATTGTCGCCCAACATGAGCCTGAACTCACCGGGATTGAAACGAAGTTCTGCTGTACTGCCAATATCATCGCGGTGGGCCATGACCTTGCCAATACGGACATTCCCCATATTCATAAACCGAAGAGAATGACCATCCGGGGCAACCTTGATCCTTGCCGCTTCATGCATGCTTCCGCTTAGAGCGGTCTCCATGTCTTCGGCAAGACGATTAATGTCCCAGAACTTAGGACCTGAGCCACGCGTAACATGATAGCTATGCCCATCAATGGTAAAAGAAAGGCGATCAGCCTGAACGCCATAGACAGCTGTATTTCCTGCACCTTGCACATGCGGAATGCGCCATTCCCAGACAGAGTCAGCAGGATAAGGAATATAGGACATCCCAAGAGCGCTACCATCCACATCAACATCAACATCTGACGAAGAACGCCCAGCGCTGACAGCAGCATGCAGAGTTGTGTCATGATCCGTGGCCATATCCCCTCCCATGATGCAAAAACATCAAACACGCCGGAAAAAATTTTGAAGCACAATCGGCATTCCTCTGAGACAAGGAACAGTGCAGAGCTATGAATAAAATCACAAATACATTCAATACTCCACCGCAGTATTTTGAATGAGAAACAATTGAAATGCTCAGGTCAGAAAAAATATGCTTATGACATGTATGAAAGCAAATTTTCTGTATGTTGAGATGATTCGTGCCACAGAACCTGTACAGATTGTATTCATAAGGTGCACAGGCTTGAAGAATACCGTAAAAACGTGCTCTGTTTTCTCCCGTCTCCCATCACGCAGCACACTACAACGTACCTGAACTGCGATAACCCAGGTTTCTGCATGTCCTTTGATCAGCCGCGTTCCCACCGCCACATTCCAGCCTCCCAAGCTCTGGAAGCCCTTTCACCACCAGCTGGTTCTTCACGAATCTGTATCGGTGACATTACACGGGTCCTTGATGACCGGGCGTGGGGTGTCATCGTTCTGGCCTTGGCATTTCCCTGCCTTATTCCCATGCCGATACCTGGATTTGGTCTTGTGTTCGGGGCTCCCCTGCTGGTTATAAGCCTGCAGCTGGCAGCCGGACAGAAAAGACCGTGGCTTCCAGCTATTCTCAGCCGCCAATCCATTGACCTAGAGACATGGAAAAAGTCTCTGACTATTATTCTACCCAGAATGAGGAAGGTTGAGAAAATACTGCGCTATCGTTTGCCGTGGCTCTCATCAACCGCAGGGGAAAGATTGACAGGCATCATGATGGTTATTGTGTCTGCTCTTCTTCTCCTTCCGGTTCCCTTTACCAATATCCCCTTGGGAATCATCCTCTGCCTGCTGGGGCTCGGGCTTTTTGAGCGTGACGGGATTGTTCTTTTGATTGCATGGTCTCTATCACTAATCGCCCTTATGATTTTTTCCGGGCTTATCCTTTTCGGCGGAACCGCCGTCATGGGGCTTTTTGCCTGAATGATCCCATATCCCGCAAAACAGGCCCCGAAGCGCGTCGCAACCTGCGAATGCAGCAGGGGCCCCAGCACACATAAAACAACAATACCTTGATATAAAAGTCTTCTTAATCCTGGCATCGTGCTTGCTCTGGTATGGGCAAGCCGATGAAGGAGTACAGAGAGATGTCCGTTACCCTGCTCAACAGCCACCAAGACATTATTGCTGTTGTCATGGGTGACCTAACCCTCTCGACCTTGGACAGCGTTCTGCCGGTGTTTATAGACATCAGCCAAGACGCAAAACAGGACGTAACCCTTGATCTGAGCAGCGTAGCGGTCATCGACGCCGCCGCAATCGGGTTGATCATCGCGCTGAACCAACGCTTGGTTTCCAGTGGTCGGGCACTGACACTCCTGTGCCCGCCCGGTCAGCCAAGGGGCCTGCTGTCCCTGGTCGGACTGGATAGCCAGGTCAAGATGATAGAGACATACGCACCCGGACCAGCGGTGCACTGAAACACCGGCAGAGGGATAAAACCTTCTGCCCACCCCCGCCAAGCCTGAGCCCCATCTCTCCCCCAGGGTCTTCAGGAATGGCGGGGGTTCCTCATTTCAGCATCCATGACCATGGGCATACAGAATTGTTTTGCTGGCTTTCCCGTGACAAAACAACCTCATTAGGGCAGCATGGGATGCACGTGTCACAGCACTAGGAAAGAGCGCGCGATGTTCAGGCTGCACCCCCGCCTTGAAGCCGATACCGTTGAGATTGCGGTCTGGCCCCTGAGCCGGGTTCTGCTGATGAATGATCGTACGTATCCTTGGCTGATCCTAGTCCCACAGCGGGAAGATGTCCGTGAGCTGCACCATCTGTCACCGGAGGATCGTACCCGCCTGGTCCATGAAATGGCGCTGGCAGCACGTCTGCTGGAAGATGCAACCAAAGCCGACAAGATTAATGTGGCCGCCTTGGGGAACCAGGTGCCCCAGCTGCACGTGCATGTGATCGCCCGTTTTCACGATGACCCAGCGTGGCCTGATCCTGTGTGGGGTGTTGTCCGCCCGGAACCTTATGATCAAGCCAGCCTCTCTCATACAATCCGGATGCTGCGCGGTAATATGACCCCACCACAAACAGCCGGATGATAGCTGTATATCATTGCCAGCTCGCACGTTCCCGTCATGATGGACTCTCCATGAACACGCATTCCCCTGCCTTGGTCTGGTTTCGCTATGACCTGCGCTTGGACGATCATCCCGCCCTTGTTGCCGCCATCGAAAGCGGTGCCCCTGTTGCAGGAGTCTTTGTTCTGGATCCGGACAGTGACGGCCGCCCGCTTGGGGCCGCATCACGCTGGTGGCTGCATCACAGCCTGAAAAGCCTGACAGACCAGCTTGCCCGCCTTGGCGTAACATTGATATTACGCCAAGGCCATAGCGCGACAGAAATCATGTCTGTTGCCAAGGAGCTGAATGCCAGTGCGGTTTTCTGGAATGAAGGCCACACACCGTGGATGACAGCACAGGACCACGCGGTACAGGAGGCCCTGAAGTCCCAGCCCATACAGGGCGTCATGACACGCTCCGGCTTGATGGCTGACCCCGGGGCTGTCCGCAATAAGGCCGGGGGACGGTTTCGTGTCTTCACACCATTCTGGAAGACACTGTCAACACTCCATCCACCACACAAACCGCTGGACGTGCCATCGCAGATACGACCGGCACAAGCCCCCCCGACAAGCGGTTCAAACCTGCGGGACCTCGGCCTTCTCCCCACATCAGGACCGGACTGGACACAAGGGCTGCGGGACACCTGGGAACCAGGAGAAGACGGCGCCTTCCAACGCCTCGGGCATTTTCTGGACGGTGTTATCGATGACTATGCCACAGGCCGTGACTTTCCGGATCGGGCGGCAACATCGTGCCTGTCGGCCCATTTGCGGTTCGGGGAAATTTCGGTCCGCCGGATATGGGATACAACATTGGGAGCTGTGGGCGAGAAAGGCCTAAAGTTCCTGTCAGAAGTCGGATGGCGGGAATTCAATCATCACATCCTGTTCCAGCACCCGTCCCTGCATACAGAACCGCTGCGACCGGAATTCCGCCGATTCCCCTGGCAGGATGACCCAAAAGCATTCCGGCTCTGGTGCCGTGGACAAACCGGCTACCCCATTGTGGATGCCGGCATGCGGGAGCTATGGCACACAGGCTGGATGCACAACCGCGTGCGCATGATCGTTGGCTCCTTTCTGGTGAAAGATCTGCTGGTGCCGTGGCAAAAAGGGGAAGACTGGTTCTGGGATACACTGGTGGATGCCTGCCCTGCCAATAATCCGGGCAACTGGCAGTGGGTAGCTGGCTGTGGCGCCGATGCGGCTCCGTTCTTCCGTATTTTCAATCCGGTCCTACAAGGTGAAAAATTCGATCCTGCCGGTGCATATGTGCGCCGCTGGGTTCCCGAGTTACGGACACGGAGTGCACGGTCTGTCCAGCACCCTGTTGACCCCGACGACCTGTTTGCGCGCAGTGCCTACCCACCCCCCATTGTCAATCATGGACGTGCGCGCGATCGTGCCCTTGCAGCCTTGAAAGCTCTTGACACAGCCACCTGATCAGACCGGACGGTCCGGTTCCCCGTAACGGGCAATGCTGAGACCGTCCATGTCGATATCCGGGGAACGCCCACTGATAAGGTCTGCCGTAATCCGCGCCGAGCCACAGGCCATGGTCCAGCCCAAGGTTCCATGTCCCGTGTTGATCCACATGTTGCCATACCGGCACCCGCCCAGAACCGGGGTTCCGTCGGGCGTCATCGGACGCAGGCCACACCAAGCATCTGCATAGTCCACCATGCCGGCATCAGGAAATAAATCCCGCACCACATGCCGGATCGTACGAACACGTCGGGGAGAAAGCGTCATATCATATCCAGCCAGTTCTGCCGTTCCCGCAGCACGGATACGATCCCCCAAACGGGTCACCGCCACTTTGTATGTCTCATCCATAATGGTGGAACGCGGCGCAACATCCTCGTTGAGCACAGGCAAGGTGATGGAATACCCTTTTACAGGCGCTATCGGCAGATAAATACCAATCTCGCGGGCTACAAGAGGCGATGAACTCCCCAAAGCCAGCACAAAGGCATCAGCCATAATCATACCTTCAGATGTCAGGACGCCCGTAACCCGCGTAGCATCCACCTGCAAGGCCTTGACCGTCACACCATGACGGAAAACAACGCCCGCATCGGCTGCCATGGCGGCAAGGGACCGGGTAAACTTCAGACAGTCACCAGTTTCATCTCCGGGCAAGCGCAAACCACCAATAATCTTGTGCTGAACGGGTGCCAACCCGGGTTCAACCGCGATACAACCGGCCTGATCCAGAATATCATGGCGCACACCATGGCGTTCAAGAACACGACAATCACGGGAAGCCTCATCCAGTTGCACCTGCGTACGGAAAATCTGCAAGGTTCCAAGCATACGTTCGTCATACGTAATCGCGGTTTCTGCCCGCAGCGCCTTCAGAAGATCCCGCGAGTATTCGGCGATACGCACCATACGGGCCTTGTTGATCTCATAAGAAGAGGGATTACAGTTGGCCAAGGCACGCGCCATCCAGACAACCGTGTCCGGATCAACAGCGGGGTGGAGAATCAGGGGCGCATGCCGTGAGAACAGCCATGACAGGGCTTTGAGAGGGATACCCGGTGCCGCCCACGGAGAGGCATAGCCCGGTGATATTTCCCCTGCATTAGCATAACTGGCCTCTAGGGCGCTCCCCTTCTGGCGGTCAAGAACCTCTACCTCGTGACCGGCACGAGACAAGTACCACGCTGTTGTGACACCGATCACACCGGCACCAAGAACCAGAACACGCATGCGATCCCCCATCCCCATGCATAGGCTGAATCTGGATAAATACAGACCCCAGCCCCGTGATTTCCTTTCTGGTCACCGTAGCATGAAAATCCCGTCACACACATGGCACTACGACCAAGCAGAGATAATCGACAATACCAAAAACCTGACAGATCCAAGAAACCAGGTAAAATAGGATGTGATGCCGGGGGGCACAAAGAACAGACATCACATGGGGAAAGGCAGCAGATTCATGACAGGCTCTTTTTATGCCAGCATATACGCGCGATCACCTGCCAACGGGAATCGTATTCTGCTGGATACACCCGGTGGCCGGACCATCACCTGGACCATGGCGGCGGAATGGTCGGCCCGCTATGCAGACAGCCTTTACCGGCTTGGCCTGCAAAAAGGTGACCGGATCGCCGTACGGGTACAGAAATCCCCCGAGCTTCTGTTGCTTCATCTGGCCTGTCTGAGGGCGGGCGTGGTCTTTATCCCCATCAACCCGGATCATGAGGGGCAGACACTGGACCATATTCTGCATGACGCCAAACTACAGATCCTGATCGTG